>PMZA01000449.1 GCA_003170595.1 Armatimonadota bacterium | reverse complement strand
CGCCCTTACCGGGCGCAGAAGACTTGGTGAGATCGGCACCAGGGCCGCCGGAAGCAGCGGCGCCACCGACAGCCGCACCGCCAGGAGCGCCACCGGGAGCGCCACCGGGTGCTCCGCCCATGCCGGGCATGCCACTGGGAGCGCCACCCATGCCGGGCATACCGCCGGGGGCGCCGCCGGGCATACCGCCAGGAGGTCCGCCCGCAGCGGGACCGGAGCCGGCACCGGGACCGGGCGCGCCGCCCTGAGCCTGCAGGAGAGCCGGCCACACGACGAGAACGAGGACCGCGACAGCCGCAGTCACGCCCATAGCCGTGGTCGGCAGAAGCCAGCGGCGCAGTTTAGGTGTCCATTCTCGCATATCGATTCAGCTCACTTGCGGACAGGAAGAGCAACGGCTATTCCTCGCCGCCGCCCGACTTATCTTTGGACTTGAGACCGCCGCCGCCGCTGTCATCCTCGCCGCCGGCTTTGGCACCGGCTTTCGGGCCGGCCGCACCACCGCCGCCACCGGGAGGACCGCTCATCCCGCCGCCGCCGGGGCCACCGGGACCGCTCATACCCGGCATGCCGCCGCCACCGCCCATGCCAGACATGCCGCCGCCGCCCATCGCGCCGCCACCACCGGCGGGCGCGGCCGCAGTGGCCGGGCCCTCGGTGAGGAGGTAAACAGCGAGCGTGAAGGAGGCGGACATCTGGGCCGGATCGTTGGGAAGCGGCTTCAGGTTGAAGCCGGAGATCGTAAGGATGCGCGGGCACTTCTCGAGCGACTCATACAGGGCGCGGATCTGGTCGAGAGTGCCCTGAACGGTGACGGCGAGGCTCTGGCTCTCGGGAAGGAAGCCGCCGGAAGGCGAGGGCGGCGATCCGGGAGGAGCCGGGAGCGAGACGGTGGAGGCGATCTTGCAGCCGGTGCTCTCGAGCCACTTGGTCAGAACGGGGCCGAGGTCGTGGCGGTACTCATAAGCGAGAGTGATCATCGACTCGATGGGCATGTAGGTGGAGAGAGGGATGCTGCGGACTTCCATGAGCTGCTGGACCTTGGCCTGGGCTTCCTTCCACTGGCGCGTGACATCGGCGAGCTGAGTCTTGGCGCCTGCGAGACCGGCCTGCTTCTTCTGCAGATCGGCGAGGGAGGCCTGCTGGGAAGCGAGGGTCGCCTGCTTGGGCTGGATGATGAAGTGGTTCAACGCCGCAGACAGGCCCGCGGCGAGAACCAGGATTGCTATTGGCAGTGCGTATTTCGGTATCTTTCCTAGCATGGCTGTTTCCTCATCGGACAACGGCCCGAAGCCGCAACATCACCAGCGGGACTATTCGTCGCCGCCTGACTTATCCTTGGCTTTGGAGCCGGCACCGCCGCCGCTGTCATCCTCGCTGCCGCCAGCTTTGCCACCGGCTTTGGCACCGGGAGCCGCACCGCCCTTGGCACCGGCACCAGCGCCTCCGCCCATCCCGGGCATGCCGCCGCCGGGACCGCCGGGACCGCTCATGCCGGGCATCCCGCCGCCACCGCCCATGCCGGGCATGCCGCCACCCATGCCACCCATACCGCCTGCAGGCGCCATGCCAGGAGGCGTGGCCGTCGAGATATTGATCGCGAGAGTGCCGCTGACCGATATCGTGATGTCTTGCTTATCCGGAGAGGTCGTCGCTGAGCCGCCACCGCCGCCACCGGGAGCCCCACCCATGCCGGGCATGCCACCAGGAGCACCGCCGGGCATACCGCCGGGGCCACCCATGCCGGGCATACCGCCAGGGGCACCACCGGGGCCACCCATGCCGGGCATGCCACCGGGAGCGCCGCCGGGCATGCCACCGGGGCCGCCCATGCCGGGCATGCCACCGGCGCCAGGACCGACCGGACCCATGCCGGGGACGCCGCCCGCAGCACCCGCGGGTTTCTGGGGAAGGCCGGCGGTGGAAGTCTTGCCGTGAGCCGTGGGCCACTGACCGGCTTCGGGCTCGCCGGCGCTGGGCACGCTACGTCCGCCGCTGAGAGGAGTGAAGCTCGTGATCGTAAGATAGGGGCAGCGGAGCAGATCGATCAGGAAGCGCGCGTACTCGGTGGTGCCGCGGACGGTGACCGAGAAATGGCACTGGTTGGGAGCCGTGATGCTGAAGTCGAGAAGGCGAGCGCGCGGGTAGATGTAGCGGCGGACCTTCTCGTACTGATCCCAGTAGAGGAGGCCGGACCTGTTGGCGTCGTCGACGAACTTGACCTTGGCGGCGATCGGGGCGGCGTCGGCCTGCTTGGCGGAGATCTCCGCCATCGTGCTGTCGTAGGCGGTGGCGTCGGGCTGGACCTTGGTGATTGAGGCGGCGACGTCGTCGATCTGAGCCTGCACCTTGGTGGCGTACATCATCCAGCCACCGGCGCAGACGCCGAGGACGACGATCAGCACAACAAGCAGGAGCTTGTTGAACCGGGCCAGCGCAAAGGATTTTGGCAGGAGGTCTATTCTTAGCACAGTGACGGCTTACCCCCCGACAGCCACCGGAGCTTCGATGAGATCCCGCAGGGCGAGGCCGGCGGCCAGAGAGACGATGGGGCCGACTTCCTGCAGGTAAGTCCTGGTATGCTCGCTGTCGTCGAAGAGCAGCATGTGGGCGAAAGGATTGGCAAGCTGACAACGCACGCCGGCTTCGCCGGCGAGAAGCTCGACGAGGCCGCGGACGAGAGAGCCGCCGCCGGAAAGGACGATGCGGTCGACAGGCTCGTTGCGGTGCTGGCGGCGGTAGAAATCGACCGAGCGGCGAAGCTCAGTGGCGATGTCGGAGACGACCTGCTCGAGGGCGCCGGCGATGTTGTCGACGATCTGCTGCTCGTCGGCCGAGCGGGCCGGAGCGGCAGGAGCGCCAGCCTGAGAGGCGGCCGGGGCCGCGCTCTTGGCGGGCGGGGCGACGGCCGCGGCGGAGGGCTCGAGGTCGACGATGGTGGCCTCATCAGCATCGGGCTCGAGAGCGTCGTGATGAGAGCTGTCGGAGACCTCGAACATGCCGCTGTCCTCGGAAGGCTCCATGCCCGCGAGGACGGAGACATCGGCCCAAGCGCGCTTGATCTGCTCGGCGGCCGCAGCGTCGGAGATGCCGGCGCTGCGAAGGGCGGCGGTGAAGGCCGCGCCGGCCTGGGGGAGGAAGCGGATAAAGTTAGTGAGGCCCTTGCGGACCATGATGATGGCGCTTTGCGTGGCACCGATGTGGAGGCAGCAGACGGTCTGGTCGAAGGCTTCCGGACCGATCGTCTGAACGGCGGCGCGGGACATGGCGAGGGGCTGGACGTCGACGCCGATGGGCGAAAGCTTGGCGGACATTACAGCCTTGACAGTCGCGTTGACGGCTTCCTCATGCGCGGCGGCGAGAAGGACTTCCATGTTCTGCGCGTCGGCGGGAGCGTCATCGGGATCGAGGATATCGTAGTCGTAGTAAAGCTCTTCAATGCCGAACTGGGAGTGGCGGCCGATCTCGAACTTGACGGCGTCTTCGAGGTCCTTGCCGGAGAGCTTAGCCATCTCGCCGATGCGGACGATGACCATGGGGTCGCCAGCGACGGAGACGATGACGCTCTTGGTGGCGAAGCGGCCCTGAGCGAGAGCTTCGCGAAGGGTGTCGGCAGCAGCGTCGGCATTGACAACCTGGCCGTCCTGGACCGCGCCTTCAGCCGTGGCGACGATAACGGGGAGACTGACCAGGGCGACTTCCTGCCCGGCAAGCTGCAACTCGACGACCTTGGTAGTCTGAGTCCCCAGGTCAACCCCGAGGACATGGGTGGCACCTTTGGCCATGCGCCCTCCACCTAGCGCGAACTTGGCTATAGAACTTGCTTCGAATCCGCCCTAAAGAGGATTTTAGCCTAGGGGCGGTATCATTGTCAAGGGAATCAGGTGCGGGAACATAAGGAATAGCAGGAAACTGAAGGGCCGAAGGGCCCGATAGGTTGAGGCCGGCGGGCAGACCCAGGGATACACCCGGGAAAGCCCCTGCGGGACGGGTCCGGCGGGCACTGGGCATGGGCAGTTGTCAGCAAGGCAAAGCCATAAGGAGATCCTTCGCGCCAAGAGCGCGCTCAGGATGACAGATAGGTGAGGCCCGGGGTTCTTCAGTCCCACTCCTAGTGGGCTTCAGGGATCACGGTTGTGCAGGCGATAAGAGCACCACAGCCCCTCCACCCCCGCGGTCTGAAAGACCGCGACTACAAGACCATGAGCGCCGTCGCCCACCGGTTACGGAGGGACGGGGAGGGAGCAGGTGTGCGGATCGGCGACCGCCGTCGCAAGGGTCGGCACTACCGATGCAAGGTACACGTCAGCCGATTGCCGCAAAGCCCCGCCGTTGCTACCAGTGGGCCGCAGGTCCAGCAGCGATCGCGGACTCGACCAGGCCAGCCAGAAACGCCCCACCGTGACCATGCCGCCCTGGACCGCCGCCGAGTAGCTCTCATGGGCGACGCTCAACGGACCGGCGGCGACCTCGGCGTCGATCGGGACCCGGCGTTCCTGGGTCCAGCTCATCGCGAGATGCTGCTCGTTGACGATAGCGGCCCCGCCGGCGCCCGTGTAGCTGACGCGGACGAGGAAGGGCGTCTGATTCGCGCCCGACTGGTCGGCGACGTTGATGTCGTGGAAGACGATGTAGCCGGTGTCGGCGAAGAGGTCGTAATTGCCGGCAGCCATGGCATTCCACGTCGCGCCGTTGTCATAGGAGACGGTGACCGTGGTGGTCCCGGTCATCGGAGGACGGCGGACCTGAACCGACGGCGCCCACTGGCGGTACATGAAGACGCTGCGGCCCTCGAAGGGGGTGTCGGAGGAAGAGTAGCTGCGGCGCCAGAAGAAGCAGAGCGAGCCGGTGTCGTTGGGCGACCAGAAGGCGTAGGGGCAGTCGTCGGCCGCGGGGTCGCGGGTGATGCGCCAGATGGTGGGCGTGTAGTTGGCGTAGACCTGGAGATCGGTGGCAGTGACGAGGTTGGTGCTGTTGAGCACGGCCATCGGATCGGCCGGGGACTCGTAGTCGAAGAGCGGTGCGGAGAAGCGCACGGTGCCGGAGGCGGCGTTGATCTCCATCGTGAGCGGCTGAGGCGTGCCCTGGGCAGCGGTCGTCGGATCAACGAGGCGATAACCCGCGGCGCCATCACCGGCGAGGCAGCGGGCTCCGTGGAGCGGGTCGGCGCCGGAGGCCGGGAAGATCATCGTGAAGCGCGGCTGGACGTAGTAGGCGTTGCGCTCGCGGGACCAGGTGCCATTGTTCCAGGTGACCGAGTAGACGTAGGTCGGGGTTCCACCGGCGGAGGCAAGGCCGACGAAGATCTCCGCGTCCTGGCGGGTGATGTCGGGCGTGGCGCCGAAGTTGTCGGTGTCGCTGACGTCGTGGCAGACCCACTCAAGGTGCTGAGAGGAGAAGTACTGGCGACGGGAGTCGGGCTTGAGTTCCTCGCCGACGGTGGCGGCTGTGGTGCCGCCGGGGCCGGGAATGTTGACACGATTGTAGAGGCGAGGGAAGGCCTTCCGCTCGCCTACGCCGCCACCGGGGGGGACAAGGAACTTGCCCCAGCAGATGTCGGTGTTCTCATCGCCACGGACGTAGCCGGTGAAGAGGACGTTAAGGACGGTCTCGCCGGCGCCGGGTTGAGTGTATCCGCCGTTGGCATTCTCCGAAGTGAGCCAGACGCTGGGGTCGCGCGTATACGTGAAGGCACTGGCGGCGAAGCGATGGACGGCGAGGTCCGAGAGATCGGTCAGATGGATGGTGGTGCGCTCATGGTGGGGCGTGCTCCCGAAAGCGAGGGAGATGGGGACCGGGACGCCCGGGGCCGGGTTGCCCGGGTCGAAGTTGGGCAAGGAGTAGATCTGCTGCTGACCCTCGGCGCCGGCATGCCAGAAGAGCCAGGGGAGGTTGTTGTAGTAGATCGCCTTGAGGCCCTGCATGTCGCGGGAAGAGGCGAAGACGTAGCCGCCGGCGCCGGAGTAGTTGGGCGCGGTGGACTGGTTGTAGCGAAGGGTGCTCTCCCAACCGTTGGCGCTCGGGAAGAGACGATGCCAGAGGGCGAGGTTGCTGGACACGCCGCCGACACCCTGGGTGGGCAGGACGAAGGGCGACTCGTTGATCGCGCCGGGGAGAGCGTCGGTCGTGAGGGCGCTGGCGTTGGAGGGAAGGCCACCGCTACCAGCCCACTCGAAGTGGCGATAGGTCTGGTTGCCGAGGGCGTCGGGGATCAGCGAGGAGTTGGCGTTGGCGTAGAGGAGGTTGAAGGGCGACGTGGTGCCGGGGAGGGCGGCGTTGGTGGAGCCGGGAGGGGCGACGGCGCCGACGTTGCCGGCGGGGGCGCGGTTGCCCATCCAGACGAGATGGAGGGTCGTGGCCGCGCCATTGGCGCCCAGGTCGAAGGCGAGGGCCGGGGCGACGTCGGCGCTGAAGTAATCGTTCTGCGGGATGCGACCCTCGGCCACGCGGAGGCGGACGTCGAGATCGGCGACGGGCTCGAAGGGGAGATCGACGGAGGGGTCGAAGACGTGGAGGGCGCTCGTGGTGACGCCGTAGATGGGATCGTAGAAGTTGAGGACGCCGTCGCCGTTGAGATCGGTGTAGACGATGACGCGGCCGGTGTGGACGCCGGCGGGCTGGCCGAGCGGGATGGGCTCGACAAGGCCGGAGCGAGTGCCGGCCTGGAGGTAACCGGTGCTAGCGCCGCCGGCGGCGCCCGCGGCCTCACCCGCGGCGAGACCCGTGCCGAAACCGGACGGGAGGAGGACGTTCCAGGGGAGCGGGACGTTGGCGACGCGTAACTGATACGACATGGCGCCGAAGTCGGTGTCAGTGCCCGCGCGGACGAGGTCGGTATCCTGCACGGAACCGGCGGCCAGCGGGGCCCAGACGTTGCCCTCGTTCAGGACGTCGAAGCGGCGCGGCGGAGCGACGTCGGAAGGCGCGGGGACGGCGACGGCACCGCCGCCGACGGTGGTGTCAGGCGCGGTCTGAGGCACGCCGGGGGCCACGCGGCCAAGGTCGAGGGTCGCCATGGTGCGCGAGAGATCGAGCTTGCGCAGGACCGAGACGACGACGTTGAAGGGCTCGTACTCCTCGGTGCCGAGGTCGTAGGGGGTGACGCGGCTGAGGCCGCAGAAGGTGGCCGAGGCGTTCCAGGGGGTCATGGCGTGGCCGCAGTAGGGGCAGGTCGGGGTGGTAGCCGGAGGGATAGCGACGGGGACGGGTATGCCGCACACGGGGCAGATGAGGTAGCCCGGGTCGGTGGGGTCGGCGGAGGCACCGGGGGCGGACTGCCACGCGCCAGAGGTGGGGCTGCGGAAGCCGACGTCCCAGCGGTGGTTGTAGTCCCACTTAGCCAGATTGCTCGGATCCGACCGAACCGCGATGCCCCGAGCCGGGGCCGCAGTGTCATCTGGGGTGGCTTCGGGGCTGCCCGCTGCGAGGGTGCCGCCGGTGACCTGCACCTGCTGGCCCGGGTAGAACTGCGGGCGATGAACCAGGACGAGGCGGCCGAAGTAGCCGGGGTCGTTAATAAGGTCGCTGGCGGCGGGATTCGTGCCGAGCATGGGCGCCGAAGGCGGCAGGTAGGCCGGGAGGTCGAACCCCAGGTCGAAGAGGTACTGGGTCGGCGGAGCGACGGCGAGGGGCGCCGGCGGGGTCTGCCACGGGGCATAGAGGCCCCTACCAACCGAGGAGGCCAGGGCACCCTCAGTGAGGGCCGGGCGGCTGGCCGAGAAGGCGGCCGGGCGGCGCGGGCTGGCGGTGGAGAGGCTGGGCGGATCCTGCATCGAGACCGCAGTGACCGCGTCGCCGGGCAGGAGATACTGTCCCGCCGGAGGGGTGAGGGCGGCGCCGCAATACTTGCAGACGGTGGCCGAGAGGTTGGTGTCCACGGAGCCGCACGCCGGGCACTTGAGGGCCGGGGTCATGCGGTTGAGGACGACGGCCTGGCGGGTGGGCGTGGACGTGCCGGGCTCGTAGGAGCCAGTGACGTTGCCGCCGGAGGCGTTCCCCTCCCCTATCAGCAGGGTCGCGGTGCCGCGGCCGGGGTCGGTGTCGGACTCGAGGGGGACAGTGGTGGAGCCGGTGCCGTCCTTGTCCCAGAGCTGGCCGGTGGGCGGGATCTGAAGGCGGGAGGAGATGAAGGAAGTGATGAAGTAGGGGACCGGGTTGCTGGGCTGGTAGGTGGGCGTGGCGCCCTCGGTGTGGAAGGTGGTGAGGTCGGAGGTCGTGGAGGCGGCGGCGGCGGAGTTGGCCCAGAGATGGGCGGAGGCGGCAGCGACGTTGCCCGCGCCGCCAGTCTCGAC
>PMZA01000200.1 GCA_003170595.1 Armatimonadota bacterium | reverse complement strand
CCGACCGAAGGATCCCCGGCACCCGCCCCCCCAATGAAAACGGGGGAAGCCATCTTTGGCCTCCCCCGCGGTTACTGCTGATGAGCCGGCTTCGACGCCCTCCCCTACCAGGTCCTGTGCCCTTAGAACGTACGCGCGAAGGCCGGCGTCCCTGGCTCCTTGTCTCCGAAATCCGCCGTGGTCAGGCTGTAGTACGCCCGCCACTTCGCATGGCCATCGAAGTAGCCGCAGTTCACGCCGTCGTTGTGGTTGACTATCAGGCGGTCAAAGAGGCTCGACCCGTACGGGGTACCGTTGGTGGGGACGCCCCAGTCGAAGAGGATGGGGTTGTTCGCGTCAGCGATCAAGATAGTCCCCGCCGCTCCTCGGGGAGCCTTGCTGGAGATCTTGTCCAGCGGCGCCGCAGCCTCCTCCCAGCCCCCGTACGTCGGCGTCCAGACTATCATGCCATACGACTGCTGCTGCGTCTGCCCCGCGTTGCTGGGGCAGACGTAGATCTGGTCGTTCTTAATGTACGGGTACCAGAAGCTCAGCGTCTGGGCGCCGTTCTCGCCCTGATGTGGCTCGACATAGTTGTGCCCGAAGGCTCCCGGGCGGGCGCACCCATAGCAGTGCGCGAGGATGGAGCCGTCATAGTCCTGCGCATACATGAGCGCCGCCAGCATCAGTTCCTTCACGTTGCTTAGACAGCTCGTCGCGCGAGCCTTCTCACGCGCTTTCGCGAAAACGGGGAACAGAATTGCAGCGAGGATCGCAATGATTGCGATCACGACAAGCAGTTCGATAAGCGTGAAACCCCTTCTCATCGACCTCCCTCCTTGTCATGGTACCGGCTCATCATGCCTTAAGGCACGGGTGCCATCCGTGTCTCCTTCGCGCCCGCGGCAACATCTCCTTCTTGGCCCTTCGCCCCTTCGTCCCTGTCGTGTCCGCCTAACGAAAACGGGGGAACCCATCTCTGGCCTCCCCCGCGTTTACTCCTGATGAGCCGGCTTCGACACCCTTCCCTACCAAAACCCTCCGCCCGCCTAGAAGGTCTGCGGGTAATACTGCATCGACGGCACTCCCGGTTCGGGTGCGCCGAAGTCCGCCGTCGTCAGGTTGGCGTAGGCGCGCCACTTCGCATGTCCGTCGAAGTACCCGCAGTTCAGCCCGCCGTTGTGCGGCGCAATGAGCCGGTCGAAGAGGCTGGTGCCCTTCGTCGTATCTCCCCAGTCCCAAAGGAAGGGGTTGCTCCCCTCGGCGAGCAGGATGGTGCCACCGGCTCCGCGAGAGCAACCGGTCGCGATCTTGTCCATCGGCCCGTCCGTATTCACGAAGCTGCCGCCCGGCGTCCACACGACCATACCGTAGGACATGGCCGACCGCGTGCTCGGGCACCAGTAGATCTGATCGTTCTTGATGTACGGGTAGTAGATGCTCAGCGCCTGGCACCCGCCCTCGCCCTGCTTGGGCGTTGCCACCTGCGGGATCGCCTTCTTCGGGCATCCCCACGTGTAGGCGAAGAGGCAGCCGTCGTAGTCCTGCGCATACATCAGCATCGCCAGGGTGAGTTCCTTCACGTTGCTCAGACAGCTAGCCCCGCGAGCCTTCTCACGAGCCTTCGCGAAAACCGGGAACAGAATTGCAGCGAGGATCGCAATGATTGCGATCACGACAAGCAGTTCGATAAGCGTGAAACCCTTCCTCATCGTTCCTTCCTCCTTGTCATGGTGCCGGCTCATCATGCCTTTGAGCACGTAGACATTCTATGCCTCAGACCGGTCGGTAGCAATATGTGCTTTCCGGCCCTTACCCTTGCCCTCCCCGCCTTCCCGACGTATCCTTCCCCCATGTTCTCGGAGCAGGGCAGACTTCCTAGGTCCCGGTCTTTCGTCGCGCCGTTGAGCGTGATCCTCCTCGCGGCGGCCACCCCCTTCTGCCTCGCTGTCACACCCCAGGCCTCCACCGGCGGCGTCATGGGCCGCATGGTCGACCTCGTCGAGCGCGGCTCCGGCCTCTACTCCTGGGCTCTCCCAGTCACCCTCAGCGGACTGCTCAAGGAAGCCCAGGTCGAGACCCTCAGCACCGACACCGTCGCCGCGATGCTCAAGGATCGCGGCCTCGCCGATCTCACCCACGACCTCCCCGTCACGTGGCAGGGCGACGCCCTTCGCGCCGCCGCCGACGCCGGCAGCACCGGCAAGTCACCCGGCTACGTCCTCGTCGCCTCGTGGAACACTCGCGTCCCACAGAACCAGTGGAGCGAGACCACCGAGTTCTGGCTCAAGGCCCGTCTCCTCAAGGGCGATCAGATCGTCTTCGACACTGCCCGCATCCCAAGCGAGGACGGCAAGTTCTACCACCTCGCCGACTACGACGTCGCCGTCCGCGACCTCGCCGAGAAGGTCCTCGCGACGGTCAATCCCGCCGAACTCGACCACGCCCACTCGCGCCAGGTCTGGAGCCAGCACATCACCATCACCCAGGTCCGCCTCCTCGCCGAGGCCGAGCAGGACATCGCCGCCAGGCGCTTCGACGATGCCCGCCGCAAGCTCGGTCAGGCGCAGGCCGCCGCCTCGGGTGAGGAGGGATCGCTCCTCGCCCTCCGCCGCCTCATCGAGATCAACCAGATCCTAGCCGCCCGCGATCCATCCTCCGCCGCCGGCCTCGGCCGTCAGGCTGAGGCTCAGGGCGATGACCTCGAGGTCGAGGGCGAACGCACCGCCGCCTGGGGTTCGCTGATGAAGGCTGAGGGTCGCCGCCTGCAGGGCAAGTGGCAAGAGGCCGCCCCGGCCTACTTCACGTGGATCCAGTTCCTCCTCGACCAGAAACTGATGCAGCCCGAGGAGGTCTACCCCGAGGTCGTGCGCGCGGACCTCGACTCCCGCAGCCCCCGCGTGTGGGAGAAGCTGGCGAGGCCCACCGATGAGGCGGCATGGTGGTCGACCGTGGCCCTCAGCCTCTACCGCGGCGTGTCGGCCGACCTGGCCAAACCCTTCTTCGACCACGCGAGCGACTGCGCCAAACGCGAGGCCGACCCCGGCTCCCGGGGCCTCGCCCTTCTCGCCATCGCCCGCCAGCAGGAGGCCGCCTTCGACCTCGACGCCGCCGAGAAGCAGTACCTCGGCGCCCTCAAGCTCCTCGAACCCAAGGCCGCCGGCGGCGAGCCCTGCGCCGTCGCCTATCAGGGCCTCGGCCGCATCGCCGACGCCCGGGGTGACGCCGACGCCGCCCTCAAGTGGCTCAACCGCGCGATGGATCTGCGCAAATCCAAGCCCGCGTCGCGCGAGTGGGCCTCCACCGCCAACGACATCGCCGTCGCCCAGCTTCACGGCCACAAGCCCGATGAGGCCCTCGCGTGGTCCAACAAGGCCCGCCACGCCCTCGAGAGAATCGCCCCGGCCTCCCTCGATCTCGCCCGCGTCTACAGCACTCTCGGCGAGGTGCAGATGGAGCGCGGCCACACCGAGGAGGCCCTCAAGCTCTTCGACCTCGCCCTGCCCATCGTCGCAGCCGTCGCCCCGGGCTCACCCGAGTTCGCCCGCGTCGCGAACAACCTCGGCGACGTCTATCTCAACAAGGGCGAGCGCGGCAAGGCCCTCGAGTTCTACAAGCGCGCCCTCGACAACACCAAACTCCCCTCGGCGCCGGTGGAGCCGCGTAGGAAGCTCCCCGCGCTCGTCGCCCAGTCGAAGCTCAGCCTCATCTCGACCGGCGGCCCCTCCTCGAAGCAGCAGCTTCTCCCCGATGAAGCCGCCAGCGAGTCTTCCGGCCTCGAGAACGTCGGCGAGACCAACGCCTCCGAGGGCTTCGATCTCCTCCTCCAGGGCCGCGCCCAGGAGGGCCTCCGCCACCTCGTCCTCGCCGCGCGCCTCACCCCCGACGACCCGCGCGCCAAGGCCGACCTCGCCTGGGGGTACGTGGCGGTCCGGCGTTTCATCGAGGCGCAGCCTCTCCTCGACGAAGTCTGCGCTCTCAGCCGCAAGGCCCTCACCGGCATCGTCGGCGATCGTCACGAGCAGTTGGCGAAGCAGCTTCTCGACGCGGCCAACCCCAACCCCGCGGGGTACTACGCGCTCGGCCGCTTCTGGGAGGCGATGGGCGAGTCGCAGAAGGCCGCCGCGGCGTACGCGACCTTCCTCGACCACGCGCCACCCGAGCACCTCTTCCGCGCCGACGCCACCGCTCGCCTCAAGAAGCTCCGCCCCGCCTAAAGCAGCGATATCTGCTGATCGGTCAGCACCGACTTCAGCTTGGTGAACAGCGCCTGGTTGATGTCGTCCACCTTCGCCGCTCGATCCTTCTTGTCGCTCAGCGCCAGCGCCGCCTTGCGATCAGCCCACGCCTGCGCATACGCGGGCTCGAGTCGCTTCATCTGATCCGCCGTGGCTGCCGCCCGGAACGCAAGCACGGCCCAGGTCCGGTCCACGTACACGAGCAAGTCGAGCTGAGCCGGGTCGGGACCCGCTCCTCCCTCGCCGCGCAGGTTGGCCGAGAACTTCTTCTGGTAGTCGGCCAGCTTGGTCTTCTGATCCGGGCTCAGCACTTCCATGAGCTTCGCCTGGATCGTCGTCTGAGTATTCATCAGGGTCGTCGTGATGATGTGGGTGTCCCTGGTTTGCCGTAGCTTGTCGGGGAGAGCCTGCCAGTTGCCGGCGGCCTGCTGGAAGGCCGGCCCGAGGGCCTCGAGCTGCTCCGGCGTGGCCCCCACCTCGAAGTGCACCGCCGCCCAGGTCACGTCCGCGTAGTTCAACTGCCAGGCGTCCAGCATCGAGGACTCAGCGTGGGACTGCCCTCGCCCGTCGGACCCGTTCCCTCCGCCACCGCCTCCTCCGTGACGTCCGCCGCCCATCCGACCGAACTGCGCGGCGGCCGGACTAACCGAAAACGCGATCACTGCCGTGCATACCAGACCCAGCCCAAGCCGGAAACCTCTCGTGCCTACCATGATCGTCTTTCTCCTTTGGACCGCTCTGGGCGGCCGCCCTTCCCCTGCGCGGTTTGACGTACATCCCCGCCCCCCCGTTCCCCTGCCCCACGTTCCGCCAGGGCGCCAATAGAAGAGGCGCATGCTCATCGGCATGCGCCCCGGTCCATCGGTCCGGCTATCGCTTCAGCCCGGCCTAGTGCCCGTGCTGCTTCTGCGTCTGACCGCCGTTGCCTCCCTTCCCACCGGCGTTCCCGCTGCCCGACCCTTTGCCGCTGGAGCTTCCGCTGCCCTGACTCTTCCCTCCAGAGCCAGAACCGCCCACCGCACCCCCGCCGCCTCCACCGCTCGTATGCGATGTCGTATGCGACGTCGTGTGCGATGTGGTATGCGACGGCTGGGTCGTCGATGTCGTCGTGTGCGAGGTGAACGGTGTCGTCGTCGTGTGTGAGGTCACCGTCGGCTTCGGCTCAGGCATCTTCTGCTGGAGCTGCTGGAGCAGCGTCGGCGGCGGCTGCACGCCCACCTTCTGCGCCTCATGCACATGGCTCCACGCCTGATCGTACCGTCCCTGCTGCATGAGGCTCTGCGCCATGCCCGTATGCGCATCCCCATTCGACGGATCGAGCCGCAGCGCCTTGCGCAGTTGCTGGTCCGCCTCCGGCGTCCTCTGCTGATGTTGCAGCGTAGCCGCCAGGTCCGTCCGCGCGACCGCGCTTTTCGGGTTCAGCTCGACAGCCTTCCGCAGCGACGTCGCCGATTCATCCCACTTGCCCTGATGCGAGAGGGCCTCGCCCAGACCGCGATGCGCCGCCGCGAACTTCGGGTTCAACTCGGTCGCCCGTCGGTACTCGTTGGTGGCATCGTCCCATTGCCCGTTGTGGCTGAAGACTCCCCCCACCCGCCAGTGCGCCTCGGCGAAGTCGGGCCGCGCATTCTCGCACAGCCGGTACTCGCTCAGCGCGCTGTTCCAGTCCCCGCGCTTTTCCTGGCAGCGTCCCAGGTCGTAGTGCGCCATGTAGAAGTCCGGCCTGATCTGCCCGCAATGCCGGAGCTGGGCGGCGCAGTCATCCCACCGCTCATCGTCAAAGTCGCACAGCCCGAAGAAGTACCAGCCCAGATAGAACTGCGGAGCGACATCGGTGCATCGCCGGTAGTTCACGAAGGCATCGTCGTAATCGTCGTCGCAATCCTCGGCGTTCGCCAGGCGCAGGCACGCGTAGGGATCGGTCTGCTGCGCCTCGTATAGCTCATGGATTCGCGCGAGACACGCGTCCTTGTCGGGGTGGAAGACGATGACCTCCTCCGCCCCATCCGTATCCGTCACATCGACGGCGAGGATGCTATCAGGCTCGAGCACGATCGGCGCTCGGAACCCCACGCAGCCGAAATCCGCCGGCGCGCCGTAGGGCCGGTAGTCCGCGGTGAAGGGCTCGGCCTCGACGTTGTTCACCAGCACTCGCGCCACGGGCCGCCGCGTCGCGACGAAGCCCATGACCGCCACGTGATCTTCCTCGACGACGGGGATGTAATGCCCCTCATCGTCGCACTGGGGTCGGGCAAGCTCGACATACACGCCGCCGCCCGTTGCATAATCCGCCCGGCAGTAAGCCGCCATCGAGAGGGCCATCCCCACCACCAGTAGCACCACCAGCACGTTCAGCCTCGCCATCATCCTCTCCACCTCCGGATCATCTCGCAAGCCTCAAGCTCGCGCCCCCTATTCTCCTACCGCCCGCAACCCCTGTAAACCCCCGGCAAGGCTTTGCTTGTGGAGGGGCCGAATAGGGNNTGCCTTTCGCCTTTGCCTTTCGCCTTTGCTCTTCCGCCCTTCGTTGTCATCCTGAGAGAGACGGTGTTTGTCTCCGAAGGATCCCCGGTACCCGCCAGCCCATCTCACCGCTCCCCTTACAACCCCTCATCCCCCGTCAACGGCGTCCGATCCCACACCGCGACGAACGCCTCGTTATCCGCCCACCCTTCCGTCGGCACGCTCGCCACGCCACCCGCCCCACTCGCCCCCAACGCATCGCTGAGCAGCCCCAGCATCGCCTTCGCCGGATCAGCCTTCCCTTCACTCGCCATCTTCGCCACCGCCGCATCGCTCGGCTTCTTCGCGAAGGCCAGCGCCTTTACGATAACGAGCCGCATGTCATGCGCCGCCCCACCCGCCGGCGGCGTGAAGGCCACCTCCGCGCTCTTCCCCGGGCTCACCGCCTGCGCCGGCGTCACCGTCACGTTGCCCATCGAGTCCGCCACGACGAGCACCACATAGCACGCCGCGCTCGCGTCCAGCTTCATCTTCACCGACGTCCCCGGCAGGTACAGCGGCCGCGCCTGATCCGGCGTCGCCCATACCCGGAAACCGCACGCCCGGTTCCTCGCCCACGCCGCCCCCTGCACCGCGCGCAGGTAGTGGAGGATGCCCCGCTCCCACGCCACCGAATCGCTGAAGGCCCGCCCGGCGGGCTTGCCCTGCACGTCGTCCTCCGGGAACTCGCCGCTCCTCGCCCGCGCGAAGGGCCGCGTCGTGTCCTCATCCTCGGCGCTCACCCACAGCCGGTAGTCCGCCGCGACGTGGAACACGGCCCCGCAACCCTCGACCGCCTTCCGCAGGGAATCGGGGTCCCGGAGGTCGCCGGAGACCGTTTCCACATCCAGTTCCCGCAGCCTGCTTGCCGGACGCACCAGCGCGCGCACCCGCAGCCCGCGCTCGACCAGCAGCCTCGCGACATGCCAGCCCACGAATCCCGTCGCGCCTGTGATGAGAGTTGGCTTCACTAGCGGAGAACCCACTGCAACAGCCGGACGTTGTCGCCGGGCTGTGCGTTAATCCCGAGGGCCGCCGAGGGCTCGTACCCGCAATGCACCATGCAGTGCTC
>PMZA01000071.1 GCA_003170595.1 Armatimonadota bacterium | reverse complement strand
GCCGTCGTCATTGGTGACGAGGACGCGCGGCTTCATTGGGACGGCTCACCAACATCCACGACCACCGTGCCGACCACTCCGTCGAGGGCGCCGACTTGCGCGCGGACAGCCTCGGGGAGGGGATGCTCGACTGATACGAGCATCAGGCCCACGCCGTCAACGGCCTTGGCCCCGGTCTGGATGCTGCCGATGCCGATGCCGGNNCCCGCCGGGCCCGAGCCGGCGGACGAGGAGCACCCGGCCGCGGGTCACGAAATCCATGGCGAACTCGTCAAGGCGGACCAGGCGCGGCATCCCGTCGCCGAGTACGGCGCCGCCGAGGAAGGCCGGGCCGTCGCCGCCCTCGATGGTGAGGGTCATCCAGCGCGAGTAGCCGGAAAGCTCGTCGCCGTGGACGATGGCGAGTTCGAGCCCGCGCTCTTTCGCGACGAGGAGAGCGTTGACGTAGGTGACAGGTTGGCCGCTGAGACGGCGGAGGTACTGGGCGAGAGCGACGCGGGCGATGAGGCCGACATGCTCGTCGGCGAGACCGGGCCCGGCGGCGATGGCGACGCGGTCGGCGACCCTCGTGGCCAGTCCGGCGGCGAAGGCGCCGAGGGCGCTCGCGAGGTCGAGATAGGGCGCCACGGCGTCCTCCACCTCGGGCGGCATGACCGGCGCGTTGACAGCCCAGCGAGCGGCCTTGCCCTGCAGCACGGCGGCCACTTGCTCGGCGGCGTCGAAGGCGACCTGGGCCTGCGCTTCCTCGGTCGAGGCGCCGAGGTGAGGCGTGATGATGACATTGGGCATGGCCAGGAACTCGGCCGAGGGGCTCTTGTCGTCGGCGAAGACGTCGAGGGCCGCGCCGCCGATCNNCTCGCCGCGCGCGCAGTTGATGAAGACCGCGGTCGGCTTCATGAGCTTGAGCTGCGGCTCGCTGATCATCCCGCGCGTCTCATCGCGGAGGGCGACGTGCATGGTGACGAAGTCGGACTGGGTGAGGAGGTCATCGAGCGTGGCCGAGGCAGCGCCCTCCTCCTCAATGCGGTCGTCCCCGACGTAGGGATCGTGGACGAGGACTTTCATCCCCAAGGCGCGGGCACGCTGGGCAACCTCGCGGCCGATGCGACCGAAGCCGACGACGCCGACGACCTTGCCGAGGACCTGGCGGCCCGTGTAAAGCTTGCGGTCCCACTTGCCCGTACGCATGGCGCAGTGGGCCTGGGGAATGTTGCGGGCGGAGGCCATGAGCAGGCCGATGGTATGCTCGGCGGCGGCGAGAGTGTTGCCGGCGGGCGAGTTGACGACCAGGACGCCGCGGCGGGTGGCCGCGTCGACGTCGATGTTGTCCACCCCGACCCCGGCGCGGGCGATGACCCTCACGCAGCTGGCGGCTTCGATGACGTCGGCGGTGATCTTCGTCTCACTGCGGACGATGATGGCGTCCACGTCGCGGACGGCCTCTAACAGCTCTTCCTTCGACATCTTGAAGTGCTCGATCACCTCGCCAACCTCGGCCAACATATCAGGGCCGGGAGCGGCGAGCGGATCGGCTACCAGTATGCGCAACGGGCAATTCTCCATGGCGTCCCTCCTTACAAGAGCGCTCTGTAGGGCGGGCATTTATGCCCGCCGCCAGATCGCCGCAAAGCACGGCGGGCATAAATGCCCGCCCTACAAGAAAGCGCGAAAGCGACTCTAAAGGCCGGCTTTGTAGGCAGCGCGGGCGGCGTCGAGGCCAACCGCGAGGTCGGTCGCGAAGCCGAGGCCCTGCAGCTCGAGGCTCGTCGCCTCAAGGGTGCGGAGCAAACCGTCGAGCTGGCAGCAGCCCATGTGGCCGATGCGGAAAATCTTGCCGGCGAGGTCGCCCTGGCCGCCGGAGATGAGGATGCGGTGGTTGTCGCGGACGCGGCTGACGAGGTCCTTGCTGCTCGTGCCCTCGGGCGAGCGGACGGCGGTGACGACGTCGCTGCAATGCGGCTCATCGGCGAGAAGGTCGAGACCGGAGGCCTTAACCCACGCGCGGCAAGCGTTGGCGAGAGCGTGATGGCGGCGCCAGACGTTGTCGAGCCCCTCGCCGAGCATGAGGTCGAGGGCGACGCCGAGCGCGCGGATCATGCTCACGTTGGGCGTGAAGGGCGTCTGCCCCTTCTCCAGGGACTTCTTCGCGGCCTTGAGGTCGAAGTAAGACCGCGGCATCTTCGCCGTCGCGTTGGCTTCCCACGCGCGCGCGCCCATCATCGCGAAGGCCAGGCCCGGCGGGAGCATGAAGGCCTTCTGCGACCCGGAGGCCACGACATCGAGGCCCCACGCATCGCAGGGGATGCTCATGCCGCCCATGCTGGAGACGGTGTCGGCGATGACCAGAGCGCCGGCATCACGCCCCGCGGCGGCGAGGAGATCGGCATCCTGGCGGACGCCGGTGGACGTCTCGTTCTGGACGAAGAGGAGGGCCTTGTGGCCGCTCAGGCGGGAGCGGACCTCGGCAGGATCGGCGGCGCGGCCGGCCTCGACGACGAACTTGTCGACGTCGGCGCCGAAGGACGCGGCGATCTCACCCATGCGCTCACCGAACTTGCCGCCCTCGACGACCAGGACGCGGTCGCCCGGCGACAGGACGTTGACGATGGCAGCTTCGACGGCGCCAGAGCCCGAGGACGTCAGAATCAGGACGTCATTCTCGGTCTGGAAGACCTTCTTGAGGCCGTCGTTGCACGCGGCGATGAGCGCGGCAAAGTCGCTACCGCGATGGTAGAAGGCGGGCCTGCCCAAGGCCTCCTGGACCTCGGGCGGGAGGTTGGTCGGTCCGGGGATCATAAGCAGCAGATCGTCCGCAATCATCATGGCCCCATCACTATCCTGTCGAAAAGTGTTTGCCCTGCCCCCACACGCGCATCCCCGGCAACAATGACCTTCTCCAAGCGGGCGCCTTCTCCTACCTCGGCGCCATCCCACAGCACGCTCGACGCCACCTGCGCGCCGGCGCCAATCTTCACGTTGCGGCCCAGACAGACGTTGGGGCCAAGGATCGCCCCATCGCCGATGGAGCAGCCCTCCCCCATCGCGAGAGGGCCGAGGCCTCGCCAGGCGCCGGTGACCTCGTCGCCAGGGGCGACGTCGGGCTCGAACCACTCAACCGCGCCGTCGAGAAGGTCCAAATGAGCCTGCAAGTACGTCTCCATCCGACCCACGTCGAGCCAGTAGTAAGGCGCCTCGGGCACATGCCCGAGGACCGTCCGGCCCGCGGCCAGCAGGTCAGGGTAGAGCTGCCGCTCGACCGACCAGCTTGTGCCCTCAGGCACGAAGTCGAGCGCGTCGGGCTGCAATAGATACACGCCCGCGTTAACGGTGTTCTGGCCGGACGGATCGGTGGGCTGCTTCTCCAGGAAGGCGGCGACGTGCCCCACATCGTCGCGTACGACGAGACCATAATGCGATACATCGTCCACACGGCGCAAGAGGATCGATGCGGTGGCGCCTGCGGCGGCCTGCGCGGCGGCCATCGGCGCGAGGGGTGCGTTGAGGAGGATGTCGCCATTGGTCGCGAAGAAGGGCTCGTGCAGATCTCCGCCCGCGAGTTTGAGCGCGCCGGCGGTGTCCAGGGGCTGCTCCTCGACGATGACCTCGACCGTGAGGCCCCAATCGCGGCGAGAAAGCTCCTCGCGGACCTGCTCGGCGCCGTAGCCTGCCGCCAGGCGGACGCGCCTAACGCCCTGGGCGGCGAACCAGAGAAGCTGGTGGCCGACGAGGGGGATGTTCACGACCGGGAGGATGGGCTTGGGGCGCGCATAGGTCAGCGGGCGAAGCCTGGTGCCCAGGCCCCCGACGAGGAGTACCGCCGATCGGATGCCTGCGTCGATCACTTGTCGGCCACCACCTGAATCGTGAGGCCGCGGCTGCGTGGGCCGTCAAGCTCGACGAACATGAGGCGCTGCCAGGTGCCGAATTCGAGGGCGCCAGCGGTGATGGGGAGGGTGACGGAACTGCCCAGGAGGGTCGCGGAGAGGTGGGCGGCGGCGTTGTCGTCGATGCTGTCGTGATGCCAATCGCCGCGGCTGGCCGCAATGATAAGCCTCAGCGTGTCGGCGACGAGGCCGGCCTCGTTCTCATTGACATAGATCGCGCAGGTGCAATGGGCGACACTGATGCAGGCGATCCCCTGCGCGACGCCCATGGCGCGAACCTTCGCCTGGACGAGGTCGGTGATGTCGATGATCTGACGCTGTTGGGTGGTTGAGATGTTGAGGCTGTCGCGTGGCATGGTCGATTCACCGGGGGGAGTGTAATCGAAAGCGCGGCGGGCATAAATGCCCGCCCTACAGGAAGGCAAGGAATCACGGGCGTGCCGGTCGCTTCGTCGGGCGCCAGGCTTCGAGGCGGAGCTGAAGCTGCGGGCGGCCCCAGTACTCGTCCACCGTCGGCAAGAAGCAAAGGTCGATGATGTCCCCCGTCTGCGGCCTCCCGCCGTTGCCCATCCGGAAGCCGATGGCCTCCACCGTCGACCCGCCGTCGGTGAGGTAGAGCTTGAGGTGCTGGTTGTCCTTGCCCACGGTGCGCACCTCAACGACCTCGACGGCCTCGAGGCAGAAGGCGGGCTCGGGATTGGCCGGGCCGAAGGGCTCCAACCGGGCAAGGTCGGCGACCAGACTCTCGTCGATCTCGGCAAGATTCGCGGGGATGGCGGTCGGCCTCTCGGTCGACGCCGCAGGGATGCCCATGTCCGAAACCACGTCCGCGAAGCCCTGACGGAAGGCGTCGAGGTTGAGGGGGTCGATGCGCAAGCCCGCAGCCATCGCGTGGCCGCCGTAGGCGCCCAGAAAGTCGTCGCAGCGGCGCAGAGCCTCGACCATGTCGATGCCCTCGATGCTGCGCCCCGACCCGCGGGAATGGCCCTCCTGCTCGGAGAAAAGAATCGCCGGGCGACCGAACTCCTCGACCATCTTCGAGGCGACGACGCCGATGACCCCAGCGTGCCAGTCGGGAGAGGAGAGGACCACGACCGGAAGCTCCAGGAAGTCGGGGCGCTGGGCCATCATGCGGGCGGCCTCGCGGTAGACCTTTTCCTGGATCTGCTGGCGCTCGCGATTCTTCTGGTCGAGGTAGAGGGCCAGGCGGCGGGCTTCCTCCTCGCCGTCGGTGAGGAGAAGATCGAGGGCGTCGGTGGCGTCGGCCAGACGACCGGCGGCGTTGAGGCGCGGTGCAAGGCGGAAGGCGACGTCGTAGGCGCGCAAGGGCGGGGTCAACGAGGCGACGTTCATCAGCGCGCGGAGGCCCACGTTGGTGGTGTTCGCCATGCGCTCGAGGCCTGCGCGGGCGATGATGCGATTCTCGCCGATCATGGGCGCGACGTCGGCGATGACCCCGATGGCCGCGAGGTCAACGAATTCCTCGGGGACGAGGACGCCGTCATCGAGAGCCTCGGCCATCGCCTGCACGAGCTTGAGGGCCAGCGCGGAGGCCGGCATGTCCGCCCATTCGTAGCACCACTCGGGGCGGCGCGGGGCCACCAGGGCGTCGGCCTCGGGCAGGGACGCCTCGGGCTCATGGTGGTCGAGGACGACGACCTTGCAGCCGAGGGACTTGGCGAGGAGGACCTCTTTGTGGGCGGTGATGCCGCAATCGGCCGTGAGAAGAAGCTCGACACCCTTGCCGGCGGCCGCCTTGATCGCGCGGGCGCTGACACCGTAGTCGTCGCGGAAGCGATCGGGGAGGAAGTAGTGGACCTTGGCACCCAGGCGGTGGAGGGCGCGGACAAGGACGGCGGTGGAGCAGATGCCGTCGGCGTCGAAATCGCCGTGGACGAGGATGGGCTGCTGGGCGGCGACGGCCTCGAGGACGATGGAGACGGCGTCGTCCATGCCGCGAAGATGGTAGGGCGAGGGAAGGTCGGCGAGGGATCCGGAAAGGTAGGCGGCGGCTTCGTCGGGGTCGGTCACACCGGAAGCTGCGAGCGCGGCGGCGGCGAGGGGATGGAGCCCGAGGCGCACGGAAAGATCGTTCTCAACGACGGGGTCACGGCGGGATGGAATCCAGTTTTGTCTGCTGATACGCGGCATGTGGGAGGCCTTCAGGGCGGCAGGAGGAGCCACCGGGGGAGAGTGTACCCAGCCGCGGAAGGGCATGTCAAACGGGGCGTGGGGTTGACCGTGCGTTGCCCTGCCCCGACTGGTTTGCGAACACGCTTTTCGCGAGGGGGGTTTACTTCGAAGCACCTTCTGCCTATACTAGTTGTGCTCGAACCGGGGAGTCGCGCGGCGGCTGCAAGGCCGAGGCGCGGGGTGAGCAGGGAGCTAAGTGCCTCTTTGAGGCAGCCTCAGGGTCCTCCCGTGTAACCCGGTCGAAACAGACTAGTCTGACAAGAGGCCACCTTCGGGTGGTCTCTTGCACTTCAGAGTTCTACGCGGCTGCCTTCCTTGACCAGCTTCTTGTACCTGTCATGGTCAAGGGGAAACGCGGTGATGAACACGGCTACCCCTGGATCGGTCTCCTCGACGACCACCAAGTACCATGGCCACTGGTCGTTGGCAAGGCGGCAGAACAGATAGTAACGGGGACCTGCGCCTCCGGCGCAGCACACCGTGGTGGGCCTCTCGATCGCGAGCCCTATCCAGAGAAACCGCTGCGCGCGATCAGGCTGCCACTCCGTTCGGCGCATGGTCTCGCGGTGCTCTTTGAAGAAGGCGTGGTCGAAGCTGGCTTGCGTGAACCGAACCTTGAGGACACTCCCCCTGGGGAAGGGCGCATACCAGTGGCCGCGTATATAGACGTACTCGAACAGATTCCTGAAGTGCGGGATGGTAAGACCAGGGCCGCCATCCTGCCAGCAGGGCATGAGGGGCGGCGCCATACGCCGGTCCGGAGGTGCGGACCGGATTGGCCGGCCTTCTGATGATTGCCCGTGATCTTGCCGACTCACAGGCGGGAAGCATAGCAGCCGAACATCAGATCGACAAGGCCCCTTGAACGCCTCAAGGATTGCCGGGATCCGGCGCTTGGGGGGTTGACATGGGGCAGGAAAAGGTGGTACAAATTGGTCCGCTCCAATCTTAGCACTCACGGAGTGAGAGTGCTAACTTTCAAGGAAGGTGGTGTGGCTCTATGCTCCAACCTCTTGGAGACCGTGTGATTGTTGAGCCCCTAGAGGGCGACGATAAGTCCCCGGGTGGAATCATCATACCCGAGGCAGCCAAGGAACGCCCCAGCCAGGGCAAAGTCCTTTCCGTTGGACCCGGCCGCCTGAACGACAAGGGCGAGCGGACCCCGATGTCCGTCAAGGAAGGTGACGTCGTGATCTTCACCGAGTACGGCNNCCGAGATCAAGCTCGACGGGAAGAAGTACCTGATCGTCGACGAGCACTCCCTGCTCGCCGTCAAGCAGGACTAAGGAGCCCTTCCAGGGCCGAAATGTTCCACCCCTGATGGACCTGTAAGGAGGGTTAAGCAATGCCAGCTAAGATGCTTGCTTTCGGCGAAGAGGCACGGCGCGCTCTTGAGCGCGGCGTGGACCGCGTCGCCAATGCCGTGAAGGTCACTCTCGGCCCCAAAGG
>PMZA01000502.1 GCA_003170595.1 Armatimonadota bacterium | reverse complement strand
CTGCCCACCACCGCCACCACCGCCGCTTCCTCCGCCACTGCCTCCCCCGCCCAGGATGTTCCCAAGGATGTCGGTCAGATCCAGCCCCCGCGCCGGCCCGACGCCCAGCCCGAAGGAAAACATGACCAGCGCCGCTATCACGATGATTGTAGGTTTGCCTGTTCTCATCATCATCTTCGCCTCCGTCCTCACTACCCGCCAGCCGTGGTGGCCGCGACCGCGTAGATCCCGACGCCCGGCACCCTCGCCAGCGGCTCGGTCGCCGTGTTGCCGGAGATGGGCACGTAGATCTCAAGTTGGAGGTAGTTCTGGAACTTCGACTTGATCATCACGACGGCTGACACCTGGGCAACCGCGTCCTCCGGTCCCTGCACCTGCGCGTAACCTAGCTGTGCGCTAGTGCCGAGCGCGAGGATGGGGACGATGTTCTGAGCCGCGCCGCCACCGGTGGTAGTGGTTGTAGTCCCACCACCCGTCGTGGTCGTCCCACCGCCACCGGTCGTCGTGGTACCCCCGCCACCCGTGGTAGTCGTTCCGCCGCCGGTGGTAGTGGTGCCTCCTGCAGCCGGCGCCTTAGCCTGAATCGCCGCCGTCCATTGCTGCGCGATCTGCGCCGTCGTCTTCCCGCCCGTTGCCTCAGCCGCATCCACCGTCGCGATGAGTTGATCGCCCGCGACGACGCAGTCGGTGCCCTCGATCGCCTGGGCGTTGAAGTCGGCCCCCGTCATGCCCGCGGCCAGCACGAGGTTGATGCGGTTAGCGGCAAGCATCGCCCGCTCATAGGGGCTCAGTCCGCCCGACTCAACCGCGAACTGGAAGACCTGCACGCCGCCCATCGACAGCTTCCCCTTCTCAGCCCCGCCCACGGTCAGCTTCTGCGCCGACGCCGGGCCAGGGGGGAGAGGTGGCGCCGCTACCGGCGCCGGGGGTGAGTCCATGACTGCCTTTATCGCTGCAGCCCAATCCTGGGCGATCTGCGCCTTGGTCTTCCCGGCCGCGGTCGCCTCGGGATCATCGATGGCCGCCACGAGCTTATCGCCCACGACCACGCAGTCGGTGCCCTCGACGTTTGAGGCAGTGAAGTCATCGCCCGAGGATCCCGCCGCCAAGGCGATGTTGATGCGGTTGGCCGCCAGCATCGCCCTCTCGTACGCCGACAGCCCGCCCGAGTCAGCCTCAAACTTCGCAACCTGAGTGCCGTTCATCTTAACGACGCCCTTCTGAGCGCCGCCCTCAGCCACCTGCTCGGCGGTCGCCGTGATCGTCCCGGACGCCCACGCCGCGCCTGGTAGCACGACCGAGTGCCTCACGGCGCGCCCGACCATGTAGGCCGTCAGCATCGCCACAACCGTGACCGCCGCCACCACTGCGTGCCATCTTAGGGTCCTCATGCCGACACCTCCCCCGGTAGTCGTTGAGCCCGCGAACGCCCGTCGTCCGCCCCTTCCAGGGCCGCGATGGTCTGCCACCTGCAAATACAGTACCGCTCGCGCCTCACTACGAGACGCGGCTCCTGTCCTACGCTCACGTACTGGTGATCGTCATCGACGGCCCATACCACGGCGGCGTCAGGTAGTGCCCGGCCGCCATCCCCACCGCCTAGGCGGCGAGCACACCCAACCCCACCATCGCCACACCCCTCACGATTCTCCGCAAAGCCATCGTGACATCCCCTCCCTCCATGGTATGCAGTTGCCAGCCCCTTCCTCTTGCTCTAGCCCTGCTTGGCCACGAGTTCAGCCGCAAGCTCGGCCGCCCGCTGGCCCGACAGGAACATCCCGCCGAACACCGCTCCCATCCGCGGCTGGGCCGACAGCGCGTTGGCCGCCATGCCCGTCACGATGAGACCGGGATATACCTCTATTGTATTCGGCACAAGCGCCGCTTCACCCTTCTCCGCCCACATCGGCCGCTCACCCGGTACCGCCTTGTTCGGCGATACTAGCTCGGCGCCCGGGATCTTCCGCACGACGTTGCGGCACACGACCGAGTCATGCCCCGTCGCGTCGATGACGACCTTCGCCATGAGCGCCAGCGGGTCCACATGCAGCCCGGCGATGCTCACCGCTTCCCAGTTGATGACTACGCCGGCGACGCGATCGTTCTCGCGGATGACGACGTCTTCGACCTTCATCCCGACCCAGATCCGCACCCCGGCATCGATCGCCGCGGCCGTGCACTTGGCCACGGTCTCGACCGAGTCCGCCGCGTAGACCCCTTCCTTCCATGGCTTCAGGTTCACGCCGACTTCCTCGAGGAGGTACTTGGCCTCTTCCTGTATGACGATGCGCGGCAGCAACATTCCGCCGCCCCACATCCCGCCGCCCACGTGCAGATGTCGCTCGAATACGGCCACCTTCAGCCCCTGCTTCGCCAGCAGTCGCGCCGCGGTCACACCCGACGGTCCCGCCCCGGCGATGGCCACATCCAGCTCGAGGCTGTCCACGAAGTCGGCCGCGAAGCTCTCAACGATAAGTCTGCTAATCGATACTTCATCCACTCGTGCAGTTGGGTCTTGCATGTACCTTCCTCCAGTAGTAAAGTCTTCAGCCACCAGGCCTCAAATACGCCGCGATGGAGGGGCGCCGGAGCGGCTCCCCCGACAGCGCGTGTATATCAACGCCGCCAAACCCGGACGGGTTCAGGCGGCTTATGTCCCCTTACGGAGGCGATTGCTGTGAGCTCAAACAGGATTGATCTACCCATCTCGGAAATGCCGCGGCAATGGTACAACCTCGCCGCCGATCTGCCGACTCCCCTCGCCCCAGCGCTCCATCCCGGCACCGGTCAGCCCCTCGGCCCCGCCGACCTCGCGCCCATTTTCCCCATGGCCCTCATCCTTCAGGAAGTCAGCC
>PMZA01000292.1 GCA_003170595.1 Armatimonadota bacterium | reverse complement strand
TCTACGCGGGCATCGAGTTCGAGATGGGCAAGCCTGAGACCGCCGAGATCATCGACCTCATCTCCGCGCGCACGGGCAAGCCGATCCGCCCGGACTCGGGCATCTCGATCAAACCGATCTCGGTCTACGCGACCGAGCGCATCGTCCGCTACGCCTTCAACTACGCGATCGCCAACGGCCGCCGCAAGGTGACCGCNNATCATGAAGTACACCGACGGCCTTTTCCTGGCGACTGCGCGCCGCGTGGCCGAGGAGTTTTCGGGCAGCGGCATCGAGTTCGAGGATCGCATCGTCGACAACATGGCGATGCAGCTTGTGCAGAAGCCCGAGCTATACGACGTGCTCGTGCTCCCCAACCTGTATGGCGACATCCTCAGCGACCTGGCCTGCGGGCTGGTCGGGGGCCTCGGCGTCGCGCCGGGCGCGAACATCGGCGAGGACTACGCGCTCTTCGAGCCGACCCATGGCAGCGCGCCGAAGTACAAGGGGCAGGACAAGGTCAACCCGGTGGCGACGATCCTCTCGGCCGTTCTCATGCTCAAGCACATGGGGGAGATCGAGGCATCCGACAGGCTGGAGGCGGCGACCGCGAAGGTCATCCGCGAGGGCAAGCACGTGACCTATGACATGAAGCCGACGCCGGACGATCCGACTGCCGCGAAGTGCAGCGAGATGGCCGACGCCATCATCGACAGCCTACGACACTAGGTCGGGCGATGCCCGCGCCTAGCGTCGCGACGACCGCCCTGCAAGCCTAGGGCGGGTATCGCGGGCCTGGCGGATAGCACGGCGCGGGCTGCGGGTCGGGGTAGGGCGGACCGGTCGAGGGCTCTCGAAGAGACTCTCGCGCAGCAGCCACGGCACGAGGACGAAGATGCTGGCCGCGCCGCAGACCGCCAGGGTCAACTCCTGGGCGCGGATGGCGCCGTTAAGCAGATGCCTCGCGCCGACATCGAACCCCGTCCGCCACCCGACGCTCACCGGGCCGAGGTAGAAGAACGCGCCAAGGAGGCAGGCCACGGCCGCCGCGCCGAGCAGGCCCGGCAGGCTTCCGCGGACATCGCGGTCGCTGGGCGCAAGCTCGGAGCCGAGGCTGAGGACTAGGGCGAGGAGGACGTAGCCCTGCCACGCGTGCCAGTTCACGCCGGCCACCACGTCCGCCACGCGCGCGAGGAAGACCTGGGCCATCGAGCTGCTGACCACCGCGTGGGCGTTCGAGGTAAGGCCGAGGGGGCGCATGAGCAGGCCGATGACGACCATGCTGCCGACGATGGGCGCGAAGGCCGCGAAGCCCCACGCCACCCAGTGCGGCAGCAGGTGATGCCATCGGCCGCGTGCGACGACCTGCCCGCGGCCCTCGGCGTCGAAGATGCTAAGGCTGATCGCCTCGACGCGATAGCCGGCGATGGCGAGAACGATGGCGTGGCTGAGTTCGTGGACGAGGTTGCCGGGGAGGCGCAAGAGGTGCCACAATCGCCCACCGTGCTTGTGCTTGGGGTTACCAACGAGGCGATACCCGGCGAGAAAGAGCGCCCGGGAAAGTAGGCAAAGCAGTCCTGCCTCGATCGTTGCTGCGGCGAGAAGCTTCAGATAGTCCTGCATCGATGGCCGCATTATACTCAGCGAGTCGGTGCATGGGAAGGAGGAGATCGATGAAAGTCACCGTTCTTGGTGCGGGAAATGTTGGCGCGACCTGTGCGCAGAGGATCCTCGAGAAGGACCTGGCGGATGTCTACCTCGTCGACGTCGTCGAGGGATTGGCCGAGGGCAAAGCCCTCGATCTTGCGCAGGCGGCGCCGCTTCTGGGCACGTCACGGCGGATCAACGGAGGCACTTCCTACGACGGCGCAAGTGGCAGCGACATCGTCGTCATCACCGCCGGCAAGCCCCGTACGCCGGGCATGTCGCGCGAGGATCTGCTCACCATCAACGGCAAGATCGTCGCCTCCCTCGCCCGTCAAGCCGCGGCCGTCGCGCCGGGCGCCTTCGTCATCGTCGTGACCAACCCGCTCGACATCACGACCTACATCGCCGGCCGCGTCATGGACCTGCCGCGCGAGCGAGTGATGGGCATGGCGGGCCTTCTCGACACGGCGCGCTTCCGCACCTTCATCGGCTGGCAGCTTGGCTGCTCGGCAACGGATGTCACCGCGATGGTCCTCGGCGGCCACGGCGATAGCATGGTCCCGATCGTCAGCCATGCGACCGTCGGCGGCGTGCCGCTCACGCAGCTTGTGCCGCCGGACGTCCTCGAAGCGATCGTCCAGCGCACGCGGGATGGCGGCGCCGAGGTCGTCAAGCTCCTGAAGACTGGCAGCGCCTTTTACGCCCCGGGCGCGGCCGTGGCCGACATGGTCGGCGCGATCCTCAACGATCAGAAGCGGCTGGTGCCGGTGTCGGCAAAGCTCGACGGCGAGTATGGCATGGACGGGATCTTCCTCGGCGTGCCGGTGCTGCTGGGTGCGGGCGGGGTCGAGTCGGTGGTTGAGATGACGCTGCCGGAGGCGGAGCTTGCGGCGCTGAAGGCATCGGGCGATGCGGTTCGCGCGGCGATGGAGATGTGGTCGTCCCTCGCGGGCGACGACCCGGCGGGGTGGTAGGCGCCGGACCAAGGCAAAGGCCCAACACACCGCCACAGCCGCACCCTAAAGGGTGCGACTACGGCGGCGACGCGCTCCGCAGAAGCGCAGGGCATCGGTGATTGGAGGGATCGAAGAACCGTAGTCGCGGGCTTCAGCCCGCGGGGGTGGGTACGTGGTGGGCCTTACTGCCCTTCTTTGTCCTCGAGGTCGACGCGCAGCGTTTTCTGGTGCGTATAGATGACGTACCCCGGCGGCGTGCCGCGAGGTTTCCGCACGTACCGCGCCGCCGTGTAGTCCACGTCCGCCACGCCGTCGCGCTTGTAGTCGCTGCGCCGGCCCGCCAGTCGTGCCGCCCACAGCACCGTCTCGTGCGGCACCTTCTCCGGCGCGCCCGCGCTGCGGATGACCACGTGCGAGCCATGCACCCCGCGCGCGTGGAACCAGATGTCGTCGGGCCGCGTGGCCTTGAGCACCTCGTCGTTCTCCGACGCCGATCGCCCATAGAGGATCACGTGCCCGCTCGGTGCGACGGTCCGGCCGAGGCCCGCCGCCTTCGCATGCGCGCCGCCCGGCTTCTCGGCGACGCCGTACCGCTCGGCCATCGCGCGAAGCTCGGCCACGCTCTCGGTGTCGGCGAGGCGACCGAGCTCGGCCTCGAGTCTGTCCACATCGGCGCGCGCCTTCTCGACCATCGGCGGGATGCGCGTCGCGGCGCGCTGGGCACGCTTGTACCGCGCGAAGTATTCCTCGGCCGACGCCCGCGCGTTCTTCCCATCGGCGAGCGGGATGGCGATGGTCGGCTGGCCCTCGCCATAGTAGTCGACGACCTCGACCTCGCCGCCCTGCTGCCGCGCGAGGGCGTGGAGGTTCGCGATGAGAAGCTCGCCGAAGCGCCGCCATTTCTCCGCCTCACCCGCGTTCCTAAGCTCGCGCTCGCGTTCGTTGAGGACCTTCTTCTTGCGCGCAAGGTCGTGGCGAAGCTGCTTGCCGACCTGCCCCGTGAGGCGCTCGCGGTCGCGGCCCTCTTCGATGCGCCGCCCGACTTCTTCGAGGCCGACGCTGAGGCTGTCGACCCTCTCCCACTCGCCCGGCTCGGCCATGTGCACCGACAGGGGATAGGCGAGAGTAGGCCGCCCTTCCTCATCGCGCCAGAGCCACGCCTCGCCCGTCGCGGCCTCGGCGAAGACTTCATCCAGCGCGGCGCGCCAGTCCTCGGCACTGTCTCCGCGCACTCGCCGGAAGGCTTCGTCGATGAGAAAGCGGCTCGTTCCCTGAAGACCTCTGCGCAGTGCATCGGGCACATCGGCCTCGCCGGCCGCGAGGATGGCGCGCAACTCCTCGACCGTCACCGTCCTCGGTTCAGGGCGATCCTGGCCCGGAGGCGGCACATACGGCTCACCCGGCGCCAGCGCGCGGTACACATTCTCCGTCGCGGTCTTGGGCGTGGCCACGATGCCGATCGCGTCGCCGCGCACGAGCAGGCAGTTGGGCTCACGGCCCGTCGCCTCGACGATCAGCCGCCCGCGCTCCTCGGCGCCGAAGTTCTCGAGGTTCGCGAAGCTCATGCTGATCACGCGGTCGAAGGCGAGCTGTCGCACGTCCTCGACGACCGCGCCGGTCAGAGCCTTGCGGGCCGCGGTGACGAAGCTCGGCTCATCGCGCACGGTCTCGACCTCGTCGGCGAGGTGGACCCGCGCGGTGCCCTGCGCCCAGTTCACGACCAGCGAGGTCGCCCGCGACTTCACCGACAGCTCGACGACCATCGCCGACGGCCCGGCCGCGAGGACCTTGCGCACGACCGCGCCCGCCAGCACGCCGTCAAGCTCGGCGGCCAGTCGCCACGTCGTCAGGCTGTCGGCGAGTTGCGGCTTCATTTCGTCTCTTCGCGTCGGAGGTCCAGGCGCACGAACCGGCCCACGGCGGTCGCGTATTCAAGCTCGTCGTCGCGGAGGCTCGACGCCACCTCGATGTAGCGGCCCAGGTCGCGCTCCTTCCACGCGATCGCGCGGACGGGCGTGCCGACCGTGAGCGGCTTGCGGTAGCGCACGGTCAATTCGGCGGTCACGACCTCCATGCCCAGCTCCCAGAGGAGCCGCGTCATGATCTCATCGACGACCGTCGCGATGATCCCGCCATGCACGATCTCCTGCCAGCCCTGATGCTCGGGCAAGGGCGTGAAGTCGACCTCGTAGCGGTCGCCGGGCGACCCTCCGGGTCCGCCGCCCTCGACCAGGCGAAAGCCGGTAAGCTTGAGGCCTACAGGGTTGTCGGGGCCGCAGCCGAAGCAGTAGGTGTCAGCCTTAACTCTCATCGTCATCACTGCCCTCTTGGGTTTCGCCCTTCGCAAGCCATCGTGCCGCCGCGGTCAGGCAGTCCTCTAGATCTCCGCGCTTCACCGTCGCCGGCGGGAGCGAGCGCGTGACCATCCGCCCATAGCTTCGCGTCCACACGCGCGGGTCCATGAGCAGCACCACGCCGCGGTCGCGTCTCGTGCGGATGACGCGGCCGACGCCCTGCCTCAGAGCGCGGATGGCCTCGGGCACGTAGTACGACATGTAGGCATCCTCGCCCTGCTCCTCGAGGTAGTGCATCCTCGCCTCGACGAGCGGATCATCCGGCACCGCGAAGGGCAGCTTCTCGACCACGACGCAGCGGAGGTGGCGCCCCGGTACATCGACGCCTTCCCACAGGCTACGCACGCCGAGGACGACGGTGCGGTCATCGCTGCGCATCTGATCCATGAGCCACCATCGTTCGCCGGATACGTCCTGGCAGAGGACGGTCATGCCCTTCTGACGTAGCGGCTTCGCCAGCGCCTCGTAGGCATCGAGCATGCGCCGCCTCGACGTGAACAGCGCGAGCAGGCCGCCGCCACTCAACTCGGCCAGCCGTCGTATGGCCTCGGTCACAGCCTTCGCGTGCCCCGGCCCGCCGGGGTCGGGCAGGTCCTTCGGCATGAGGATGAGAAGCTGATTCTCCCAGTCGAAGGGCGAGGGCACATGCAGCTCCATGGTCCGCTGGGCCTGCGCGTCGAGGCCGCACGCGCGCCGGTAAAAGCCGAAGCTTTTGTCCACGGTGAGCGCGGCGCCAGTGAGCACGAGGCCGCGGCACTTGGTGTAAAGCTTCTCCGCGAGAGCCTGGCCCACGTCGAGCGGCGCAGCCGACAACGCCCATCGCCAGGCGCCGCGTTCGCGCTGGGCCTCCGCCCAGGCCACGCGTCCGACCTCAGGCTCAAGCACCGATCTCAGCGTGCCGCCAATCTCCGTCAGCACCGCGGCCGCGCCGGCGAGGCCGCTCAGGGGCTCGGTCGCATCAGTCTGAAGCTCCCGTGCTTCCTGTTCAAGGCGCTTCGCCGCGGCGCCGAGAACATCGACGGCTCCGGAGGCGAGGGCCGCAACCTTCTCGGCGGGCTCCTCGACCTCTGCCCACCCTCGCGACATCAGCACCTCGTCGGTCAGGTGCACGGTCAGAGGTTCTTCGCCGCCGCCCTTGCGCGTGCGTTTGAGGAGCTTGAGCACGGCCTCGCCGAGGACGTCGGTGGTCGCGTTCCAATCCTCGAGCCAGACCTCCCACTCAGCCTGCAGGTCGCCGAGCCATGCTCCGCCGGGCGACACGATCCGCGCGCCCTCGAGGAGCGCGTAAAGCACCGTGCCGGGGCCGTCGCCCATCAACAATCGCTCGGCCTCACGCAGCGCGCGCGTGCCGACCTCGCCAGTGAGCGCGCTGGTCGCCGCCTCGTCGAGATGGTGCGCTTCATCGACCACCGCATACTTGAAGCCGGGCAGCTCGATGCCCGTGTCGAACATGAGCACCGACTGGTTGGCAATGAGCAGGTCGGCCTGCTGCGCCGCCGCGCGAAGGCGCCTCACGGGGCAGGCTCTCTCCAGCGGGCAGCCGACGCCCATGCCTCGCGCGCAGCGCCAGTAATGCGCCCGCACCTCCTCGACCGCCTCGGCCAGGCCGGGGATGATCTCAGCGGCCTCGGGCGAGATGGTCTCCAGGTCGGCGCCGCCGCTCTGGGCCATGCGCGACGCGAGGAAGATCGCCGCCGCGCGGTCCTCACCGAAGAGCGATCCCATCGCGCGGTCGAGCAGGCGGAGGACCATTCGCGCGCAGGGATAGTTGCTGCGCCCCTTCACGACGAGCGTGGTCAGCCGCTTGCCCAGGGCGCGCTCGACGATGGGCACCTCGCGCTGCATGAGCTGATCCTGCAGGTTGCGCGTATAGGTCGCGACGACGACGGGACGGTGGCCCGACAGCGCCCACAACGCCGCGGGTATGAGGTAGGCGAGAGACTTGCCCGTGCCGGTGCCGGCCTCGGCGAGGAGGATTTCTTCGCGCTCGAAAGTCTCGGCCACGGCGCGGGCCAACTGGCGCTGACCGTCGCGTCGCTCGAAGGACGGATGCGCCTCGGCGAGGGTGCCTTCGTCGGAGAAGATGTGGTCGACGGTAGCGGCGAGATCGGCCGCATCGGCGACCTCGGCCGGCTGACGTCGGGGCGGATCCTGCGAGGCGAGGCTGGCAACGAGTACAGCGACCGCGGCGCCGCCTCCGGCCGATCGCTGAAGCCCCAGCGCGTCGGCCACCTTTGCGTCAAGGAGCAGCGCCCACATCTCACGCAGGCGATCGGGCGCCTCGGCGACGCGTCGCTTGACCTCTCGCGCCAACTCAAGCAATCCCTCGGCGCCGGCCTTGTCACCGAGACCGACCTCCTCGAGCACCTTCGGCCAGCGGAAGTGCTGAAGCATCGGCAGCACGATGGGGACCAGCGGCCCGAGCGCGACGACCTTGCCCCGGACAGCCTGCGCCCAAGGACCGCTCGCCAGCGCCTCAGCCTCGGCTGCGGTATAGACCCACACGACCGTCGCCGAGCCCGCCGCCTCCGCGAAGGTTGCGCCCGACGACGTCGCGCCATCGAGGGGCGCGGGGCCGGCAATGCCTGCGCGGTCGAGCAGGGCCCACTGCAGGCCCCTGGATCCGGAGGCCACGGCTACTGCTGGTTCGTCGCGTTGCTCAAACACCATGGTTTAGTGCTCGCCTATCTGACGCGGCCCTGGGGGGGCGGTGGTTTTCGGAGGGGCCGAATCAGCGAGGCCGCGTTCTCGCGGGCTCGCGAATCCGGCCCTGCCTTTCGTACTGGCACTTGGACGCTCCGGCGAAGAAGGGGCCGGATTCGATTGGGCACGCGGGCGTGCTCAATCTGATGCGGCCCCTCCGAAAAGCGGCACGCGCCACTGATGCCAAAAGCAAAGCAGCCGCCACACATGGTATGGCGGCTGCCCAGGATGCACAATGTAGCCTCTCAAGGGCTCAGACGTGGTACGACGTTCCACTGCTGCTGTCGCCCGTGTCCTGCCCTTCCTGCAAGGCCCCTTCCACGAGGTTGATGGCGGTGAGGAGCATGCCCTCGCTCCAGCTATCGCGCTTCATCTCTTCGACATCCACATCGCCGTCGATGAGGCTGCCGTCGAGGGGGCGGATGTACTTGGCCTTGACGATGGTCAGATGCTCGCGGCCCGCGCGGGTGCTGTAGCTTTCCTTGTTGAGGGTGCCGATGACCAGCAGCCGCTGGCCTTGCTTGATGTTATCCACGGCCCAGCGCCCGAGATCTTCCCAAACGTCCACGAGGAAAAGGTCGGATACCGGCTCGCCGGTCGCACGAAGGAAAGGCCTTTCGACTTCGAAACTGAACTCAGCCTTCACTTGCCCGGAGTTCTTCTGCCTCAATGCCGCATCTCGAGTCGCAAACCCTGTTAGAGCGACCAGGTTCAAATCCGCCACGACATACACCTCCGACTAAATCCCAGTCCCCACGCCCAGACTACCTGAGGATCTGGCAACTCCGAAGAATACGCCGCTGCGCCTCCCGAGCGGTTGCGGGCAAGTGCTAAGTTTAGCAGCGTGGGTATTATTGTCAAGGCCGCCGGAGACTTTCGTCCCAAACCCAGCTTCCCCTTGCCTCCTGCCCTTCGAGGGCTATAATGATAATGGCTAACAACCATGTTCGTGGAGATCTGGGGGGTGCTTTTGATGACTTGCTGCAAGTGCTCAGATATGTGGGAAAAGATGCGGGCCCGGCGGGAAGAGTGCGCGCGCCGGATGATGCAGAGCGATCTCGGCAGCCACCTTCTCGGCGCCGACAAAGAACTGCTCCTCGCCGCCAGGGCGCTCATCGATGCCAAAGTCAAATGGCTCGACTCGCTGAAACATGCGCCGGCTGAATCTGCGCCGCCCGAGGAGTCCAACTAGCCTGCGTAAGCCGTGGATAGTCCTGGTGGCGATAGCTCTTACCGCGCCTATCCTCGCGGATGAGCCGCCACCCAGCACCGGTGCGGTTCAGGAGGGGGAGGAGGCGGCTGCCTCGTCCAGCCTACTGCTTCCCCTGGGCCACGTCCCCAGCCCGGACGCCGCGCTGAGGCTGCGACTCCTCCAGGCGTCGGGCACTGGGTTTCTTGGCCTCGGCCACGCACGCACTGGCCTGGGCGCCATGCCCGACGCTGACGCCGTCTCTGCCGCCGCCCGCGCCGAGGCTTTCGGCCGGCGCCCGCCGCCGGAAGTCGCCCCGCTGTACTGGCCCGAGGGCTTCCGCTACCAGCAGTTGTCCGACTTCGCCCAGGACTTCCTCACGAGCGGCGACCTGCTCCAGGCCGAGGCGCTCAACCCCTACGAGATCGCCCGGGAGCAGGTCATGCAGTTCAATTCCGACCCGCCCCAGCGAGCCAACGCCGCTCTCGCCGCCGCGGCTTACTGGCTGGCCAACCGTGACGCACGCCCTGAAGATGTGGCGTGGACGCTCTTCAAGCGCACCCGGTTCGTCACCCGCGATGCAGCTTTTTCGATGGCGCTGCCCTTCGCGATCAAGCACCTGCCGCCGGCCCTCATCGAAGCCCCGCCCGCCGAGGGGGCTGTGTACGCCGACCTGCGCTCGCTGTCGTATGCGTCCTACGATTCGGCGGCATCCCTGACGGAAATTCTTCTCACGGCCGCCCGGCGCGGCATGAAGGCGATCGCCGTGGCCGATCGCAACAACACGGCCGGCTCCGAGGACGCGGAGATCGTGGCCGACCGCCTCAAGCGTGAGGGCCGCCTGCCGGCCGATTTCACCGTCATCCCCGCCCAGACCGTGCGCACCACTACCGGCGAGATCCTCTCCCTCTTCACGCGCAGCCGCCTGCTCGACGGCACCCCCGTCGCCCGCGCGGTCGAGGAGATTCACAGCCAGGGCGGAGTCGCCATCGACCTCCATCCCGGCCAGGTGGGCGAGGGAGAGCTTCTGCGCCGCGTGCCCTTCGACGGCTTCGTCGTTCAGCCGGCCTTCTTCGAGATGTTCCGCACGCTTGAAGTCATGGGCCAGCCGGACCTCTCCGGCCTCATGACCCTCTATGCCGGGGACAGCCTCGTGGCTAAGGGCGTCGGCTTGCTGCACTCCAGTATCGACTCGCCTGCGACCAACATCGACGACCTTCGCGAGGCAATGCGCCAGCATCATGCCACGGCGTCGAGCGCCCTCCTCACCCCGTGGATCACCGCCGCCACCCTCAAGCCCATTGGCCCGGTCGAGCATTTCCTGAACCGCTACTTCATCGCCGAGGAGAACCTCTGGCTGTGGCTGGGCAGGCGGATCGGCTCGAGGTACGTGCGGGTGAGGATAAGCTGGGATGACCCGATCGAGGACATGATGGCTCTGGTCGATCTGCCGACTCAGGTGCGGGATCTCGTGCGGGGAGGCTCGGCCCTCCGGAGCGCGCCGGAGCTTCAGGAAGTCAGCGTCGAGTTCGACACCTTCCGCCTGATCTACGAACCCTCGCCCTCGCGCTACCTCATCGAGACGGCCTTCACCTGGTAGGCGCCTTCGCGGGCAGCAGGCTTAGCCGCCGGCTCGAAGGCGAGAGGATGCGGTCGGCACGCCCCAACACGGTGTCCAGGTTGATCGGGCCGAAGTCGCGGCTGTCGTCGCTGTTGTTGCGGTTATCCCCCAGCACGAACAACTGCCCCTCAGGCACCTGGACCTGCAACGGGTTCTCCACGATCGGCTCTTCGAGGAGGTAGGTCTCCGAGAGCGGCTGGTCGTTGACGTAGACCTTGCCCCACAGGATGTTCACCTTGTCGCCGGGGAGGCCGATGATGCGCTTGACGAGGAGGTCGTCCTCGGCGTGGAAGACGACGATGTCCTGGCGCCGTGGGGCCTCGTAGCGGAAGGCGCGCAGGTTGATGAGGTAATGATCGCCCGGCTTGAGAGTGGGCATCATCGACTGGCTGAGGATCACGCCTATCCGGAAGCTGAGGAAGATCCACACGGCGATGACGGCGATGGCGGTGGCTAACCCCAGCGCCACCAGATGCACGACCCACCGCCACTCCAACCGCTCTCGCTGCTTAGTCTTCGATCCCACGCCGCGCTCCCAGGTCTCGATCATAGGGGTGCTTCACGCATCTCATCTCAGTGATGAGTTCGGCGGCCTCCAGGAGTTCCTCCGGGGCGCCACGGCCTGTGCAAACGACCTCGACGTAACCGGGTCTGTGCCGGAGAACCTCCAGCACGTCCTGGACGTCCAGCAATTTCGCTGCCAACACGTTGTTGATCTCGTCGAGGATGACCACGTCCCACGCGCCGGAGGAGATCACCTCCGCCGCCGCCTCCCAACCCCGGGCCACGGCCTGAAAGTCTTCAGGGGTGGGATCGCCCTGCCCTAGACCGAAGAGGGTCACCTTGTCGGCGAAGCGCTGGACCCATAATCGCGGGCCGAGTCGGGGAAGCATCGACAGCTCGGAGGTGTGGGCGCCGCCCTTGAGGAACTGGAGGACCGCCACGCGCAGGCCTGCGCCGAGAGCACGGAGCGCCAAGCCGAGGGCCGCGGTGGTCTTGCCTTTGCCGTCCCCGGTATACACCTCAACTATTCCCTTCGGCAGATGGCCCTCGTGGCTGGAAGTCACGGGGGCAATTGTAGGCGTCGGCGCAGGCCCGGTCAACGCGCATGCGGACCCCGGGTCGGCCTGGCTTTTCGGAGGGGCCGCATGGGTGGCGTACTGCGCGGAGCGCGGTGCGCCGGGAACCATCCGGCCCGCTTTCCTCGTAACGAAAACCGGGCCGGATTCGCCCGCTCGCGCCGCGTGCTCGCGGTCGTAGGCGGCCCCTCTTCCATCTCGCCGAGCACTCGAAAAAACACTTATCGCACGTGCGAAAGGGATGAAGGAGTCGCTCCACGCGCGCAGAATTGACGCCCGCCAGAGGCCGTGTTAGTATCGACGCCCGGCTGAGCTTTGTGCCTCGGAGCGTGATTATCGTTCATGATAAACATCCGCGAGCTCGCGCAGCGCGCCAGTGAAACGCGCACTGACGAGCGCATCGGCAGGCAGATATCCCTCCCGTGGTCTGCCGCGATGAGTATCGCCCTGCGGAATGTGACCATCCGCTTGGGTCGCGCCATGATCACCGCGTCCGGGGTCATCCTCGGCATCGCTTTCTTGACCTACATCTGGACGGGCAAGGTCGCCCAGGACGTCATCGATCAGGATCAGGCCCGCAAAGCCCGCCTGACCGATGTCCAAGCGGAAGCCAAAGCCGGCCAGGTCATCGTACCGGGCACCGAAGAGGCGGCTGAGGAAGCCACCTCGCGCTCCGCCCGTCAGACGTGGCTGGTCGTCATGTCGCTCCTGGTCTCCGCGGTGGGCATCACCAACTCCATGCTCATGTCGGTCACCGAGCGCTTCCGCGAGATCGGGACCATGAAATGTCTGGGGGCGCTGGACGCCTTCATTGTTCGAATCTTCCTCATAGAAGCGATCCTCATCGGCGTACTGGGATCGTTCTTTGGCGCCTTGCTCGGCCACGTGGTTGGCCTGCTCATGTACAGTTGGAAAGCCGGGTGGGACCTGCCGGCCAAGATCAACTGGCCGGTCATGGGCGGGTACGTTCTGATCTCCATCGGCGTGGGCGCGACCATCGCGCTCGCCGCCGCCATCCTGCCCGCGATGCGGGCGGCGCAGATGCCCGCGGCGGCTGCCCTTCGCAGCGAGATCTGAGATCTGTGCAGGTCCTTGCAGTCCGAGGTGCGGCACGAGTTTGGGCCCACCGGGGTTTCGCGGCACCTGAGGGGATTGTCGCGGTCTTGGTGTGGCGCTTTCGCCAGGAGGTAAGTCATGGCTCAGTTCAAGTGCCCGAAATGCGAGAAAGACATTGAAACCTGGGGCGTGGTGACTGTCTGCCCCGACTGCGGCGCCGACCTGCGCGACCTCGTCGAGGAGTCCCAGCGGATCGTCATCGAGCGCGCCGGCGCCATCGCCCGCGACGAGTCCGCCACGACCCACGAGTTCATCGTCCGCACCCGCGGCCTCACCAAGCTCTACAAGATGGGCGAGGTCGAGGTCCCGGCCCTGCGCGGCGTGGACATCGACATCCGCCGCGGCGAGTACCTCTCGATCATGGGTCCGTCCGGCTCCGGCAAGTCCACCCTCTTCAACATGGTCGGGGGCCTCGACAAGCCTTCCGCGGGCTCCTGCTTCATCGACGAAGTCGACCTCGCCCAGCTCACCGCCTTCGAGCTGGCCTGGCTCCGCTGCCGCAAGCTTGGCTACATCTTCCAGACCTTCAACCTCATCCCGGTCATGACCGCCCTCGAGAACGTGACCCTGCCGATGATCTTCGCAGGCATGTCCACCGACGACATGCTCGACCGCGGTAAGATGCTCCTCGAGCTGGTCGGCCTCGGCGACCGGTTGCACCACAAGCCCTTCGAACTCTCCGGCGGTCAGCAGCAGCGTGTGGCTGTCGCCCGGTCGCTGGCCAACTCGCCGTCGATCATCCTCGCCGACGAGCCGACCGGTAACCTCGACCTCGGGACTGGTAAGGAAATCATCTCGCTGCTCAAAGAGCTGAACGTAGGCTCGGGCGTGACGGTCATTTCCGCCACCCACGACCTCAAGATGATCGACGTGTCGGACCGCATCGTCCACATTCGGGACGGCCAGGTGGAACGGATCGAAAAGCGCAGTGAGATCGACCTTCAGGTTGGCAGTTTCGGCGACATGTAGTCCCGTGGGCTGCCCCAAGGGTCGGCCCCAGGGCTGGGATCGTCCGATTGTCCGATCTTCGCCGTTTTGGCGTGGCCCGCAGGCCCGCCGTCGCGGCGGCACTTCCGCAGGTGGTGAAAGCTAAGTGCGGTCCAAGCCGTGGTTGATAATCCCGCTGGCAGTAGCCCTCCTGTGGGCGGGCTTTGCCCTTGCCCAGCCCCAAGGTCAGGGACAGGAAGAAGAAGTCGTTCTTAAGTCCGAGACCAACTACCAGCAGGCCGCGGGCGCGGTCAGCTTCGATGAACTCTCGAAGACCATCCACGACCTGGCCGGTTTGGGCAGCCGCGTGACGGGCTATCCCGGCTGCGATCAGGCCGCGGACATGGTCCAGAAGAGGTTCAAGGCTCTCGGCCTCGACGGCATCTCCGTGGAGACCTTCCCCGTCCTCGTTCCCGTCGCCAACCCCGACAAGGCCGGCCGCGTGTCCAGCATCGCGGTGCAGGGCGGGTCCACGATGGAAATCCTGCCGATGTGGCCCAACCTGGTGCGCACCACTAAGACGCCTCCCGGCGGTCTCAGCGGGCGCCTCGTATATGCCCGCGGCGGCGACCTCCGCGAGTTCAACGGCCAGGATGTCACCAACTCGATCGTCATGCTTGACTTCAACTGCGGCAGCGCGTGGTTCAACGCACCGCTCCTGGGCGCCAAAGCCTGCCTCTTCATCGAGCCCGAACAGACCATCCGCGGCGAGGCCGAGCAGAAGTTCCTCTCGATGCCGGTCGGCATCCCGCGCTTCCTCATCCGCCGGGCCGACGCCGACTACCTGCTCAGCCTGCTCAAGTCGCGCGACACGGTGGACGTGACGGTCAGCTCGGATGTCGTGTGGAAGAAGGTCATGGCCAAGAACATCTATGGCCGCATCCACGGCACCGACCCTCGCCTCTCGAAGCAGCAAGTCGTCGTCGAAGCCTACTACGACTCCATCAGCATCACCCCCGACGTCGCCCCCGGCGCCGAGAACGCGGTCAGCATCGCCACGCTTTTCCAGATCATCAAGGCCTTCAAGCAGCAGCCGCCCAAGCGCAGCATGGTCTTCCTGGCGACGGCGGGTCACTTCGAGGGGTTATCGGGCGCCCAATGGTTCGTGCGCAACCGCGTCCGCGGCGCCCGGGCGGATTACTATGTGCGCCGCCTCTTCGACACCGTGGCCCAGTCACGCCGCGACATCGAGGACGCCGCCGAGCGCGTGTGGGAAGAGGAGAAAGCCGGCCCGACTAAGGTCAAGAAGACGCACGAAGAAGTCGTCGAGGAGCGCTACCGGGCGCTGGGCCGTATCGCCAAAGCCTTGTGGGGTGGCATCAAGACGTGCCGCCGCATCGACGGGACGGTCGCCAAAGCTACGCGGACCGATCCCAACCGCGGCCTGATCGATGAGCGCAAGCTGACCGATCAGGAGCTTGCCGACCGCAAGACGTGGTTGGCCGAGTTCCAGACGGCGTCTCCGGGCATGCTGAAAACGCTGCAGACCGCTCTGGACATCGTTAACGACGCCCGCAAGCAGGGCCGTAACGCCGATACCGCCGCCCGCGAGAAGCTTCTCGATGGTGTTAAGAAGGCGCTGGAGGATTCCACCGATGCCCTCGACTTCTCGGAGAAGGGCATATCGCTGTGGTTCAGCGTCGACCTGTCCAGCCACCGGCCGACCTTCGGCGTGTTCTACAAGGCATATTTCTACAACTATACCGAAGCCATCCAGTGGAAGTTCTCCGAGATAGGGAAGAAGGCGCGAGAGTACGGCGACCTGATCGCGGGCGATCTCTCGGTCAACCGCGACGACCGGCTCGTTGACGGCATCAACGCGATCCAGGGCAAGAACTGGGCGACTTGGCTGGCCGGCAAGCTTGCCCTGAGCAGCGAGGTCGCGACGCTCGCCGGCATCCCCGGCGTCGGCTTCGCCACCGTTAACGACTCGCGCCCACTGGTGGACACCACCCTCGACACGCCGGACAACGTCGAGGTCGACAACGTCTACCAGCAGGCCCGCTTCCTCTCCTGCCTCCTCCTCGACCTGGTCAACATCACCGACCCGAAGAACATCTACGATCTCCAGCTTGAGGACAACTACGTCGAGGCGAAGGGCCGCCTGGTCAAGTTCGACCCGGCGATCACGACCTTCCCCGACGAACCCGTCGAGGGCGCCATCGCGGTCGCCCGCACGGGCAGCAAGACGGACATGGGTGTCCGCGCCGAGATGTACGACAGCGCCGACGCGAAGGGCCGCATCCACATCGTCGGCCTCGCCAACGTCCGCGCCCGCGGCGGCACGGTCCCGGTCGAGGGCTACTTCCTCGACCCCGAGGACGGCCACCTCTCCATGGCCCCGGACCGCGGCGTGAATGGCGCCGAGGCCTACCCCATCGAGCTTACCCTCGACCAGGAGATCAAGCCGGTCACGGTCGTCATGTTCGACTGTAAACCCATGGTCGTTTTCGACATGGTCGACCAGCGCCTATTCTGGCTCCTGAGCGAAGTGAATGTGCTCGATGCCAATACTGACGCCGCGCCTTACTCCTATGGCTACTGCTTGCCCTTGCCGCCGCAGGAGTTCACGTCGGCGTACGAACCCGTGGCCCTGGTCTTCGCGCCTTCGGGGACGAGGGTCAAGGTGCTGATGGGCGCTGGCGTGCTGGGTTTCCGATTCACCCTGGTCAACCCGACGCCGCGCCACCCCGAGGGCGAGGGCTATCTCATCGACGAGTTCCCGACCATGTACGCCACGCCCTACCGCGTGGCCGTCGACATGTGGAATCTCGATAAGATCCGCGCTGATCGCCTGCGGGTCCATGGCATCGAGAACGTCCGCGTGGACAAGGCTCACGCGCGCGCCCAGCAGGAGCTTGCCCTAGCTGCGACGGCCCTGAGCCATCGCCTCTACGACGAGTTCATGACCGCCGCGCGCTCCGCCTGGAGCTTCGAGTCGCGCGCCTACCCCGACGTCCGCCAGACCGGTCAGGACGTCGTCCGGGGCGTTCTGTTCTACCTCGCGCTGCTGCTGCCCTTCGCCTTCTTCATGGAGCGGCTGCTGGTGGCCGCGGCAGAGATCAAGTGGCAGATCATCTGGTTCTTCGGCATCTTCGCGCTGGTCTTCTTCATCCTCTACCTGGTGCATCCGGCCTTCTCGATCACCTTCACGCCGGTCATCATCCTCCTGGCCTTCGTGATCCTGGCCCTGACGTCCTTGGTCATCTACATCATCGTCCAGAAGTTTGAGGACCAGATGAAGGAGATCAAGTACGAGCAGACGGGCGTGCGCACGGCCGACGTAGGCCGCCTCGGCGCGTCCGGAGCGGCCTTCCGCCTGGGCATCTCGAACATGCGCCGCCGCAAGGTCCGCAGCATCCTGACCTCGGCCACCCTCATCCTGCTGACCTTCACCGTCCTGTCGGCCACTTCGGTCGTGCAGTCGGTGCGGCCCAACCAGATTCTACTGCCCAAGACCGCGAACTACGACGGCCTCCTCATCCGTGAGAAGAGCTGGGAGCCCATCGGCGAGCCCACGACGCGGATCATGCGCAACGAGTTCGGCTCCAAGTACCCCGTGGCGCCTCGCGCCTGGTACTTCGGCGCCAAGGTCGGCGAGCAAAGCTTCGTCACCATCAACCGCGCCGACACCAGCTACGCCGCCACGGCCATGCTCGGCGTCACGCCCGAGGAGATGAAGATCACCCGGCCGCAGCGCTTCCTGCTCTCCGGCCGCTGGGTCCAGCCCGACGATAGCCTCGTGTGCATCATCCCCGAGGCCATGGCCAAGAAGCTCAACATCAAGACCGAGGACGTGGGCCACGTCTACGTCGAGGTCTTCGGCGTCAACCTCAAGGTCATAGGCATCATCGACTCCAACCGCTTCAAGAAGTGCACCGACCTCGACGGCGAGCAGATCACGCCGGTCGACTACCTCCTCATGCAGGAGCAGCAGGCCCAGCAGCAACAGCAGCAGTCCAAGGGCGGCCGCATGAGCGCCGAGCAGCTCCGCGAGTACATCCACCTCGCGCCTGACCAGTGCCTCATCGTCCCCTACGACTTCGTCATCAACGCCGGCGGCACCCTCCGCTGCGTTTCCATCGACATCGGCGATCAGGTCAAGGTGAAGGAGCACCTCGACGATCTCATCCAGCGCGTCGAGCTGAACATCTACGCCGGCATCGGCTCACGCACCTACCTGTGCTCGGCCGTCGAGACGACCGGCGTCCACGGCATGAACGAGCTGATCATCCCGATCCTCATCGCCGCCGCCATCGTTCTCAACACGATGCTCGGCTCGGTCTACGAGCGCACCCACGAGATCTACATCTATAGCTCGCTGGGCCTCGCCCCGACGCACATCGCCTTCCTGTTCATCGCCGAGGCCATGGTCTACGCGGTCGTGGGCGCGGTGGCGGGCTACCTCTTCGGCCAGGTCATGGCGAAGATCCTGGTCAGCTTCCATGCCATGCACGGCCTCAACCTCAACTACTCGTCGGTGAGCACGGTGTGGTCCACCGTAATCATCATGGCGACGGTGCTGCTGTCGGTCGTCTACCCCGCCCGGCGTGCGTCGGACATCGCCATGCCCGGCATCGAGCGGTCGTGGTCGCTGCCCGAGCCCAAGGACGACACCATCGAGATGGTCCTGCCCTTCACCATGACGGGCGACCAGGCGATCGGTGTGAACGCCTTCCTGCAGGAGTACCTGGCGGCCCACGCGGACTACTCGCTGGGCCACTTCTCGACGGCTGAAATATCGCTCGACAAGATTGAGACCGAGCGCGGCGAGGGTTTCGACCTGAGCCTGATGGTCTGGCTGGCGCCCTACGATCTGGGCGTCTCGGAGCACCTGCACCTCAAGACGGTCCTCACCGAGGACGCCGAGGTGTACGCAGTGCGGGCGGTCATCACGCGCGAAAGCGGCGATGAGGCCTCCTGGCTGCGAGTGACCCGCAACTTCGTGAATATGCTTCGCAAGCAGTTCCTGCTCTGGCGCACCTTCCCCGTGGGTCTCAAGGCCGAGTACGGCCAGCGTGGCGCGCGGATCCTTGCAGGCGAGGAAGAAGAGACCGCCGGCGACTAGCGTCCACGCCCGCTCTTGGCGCGGAACGCAACCGGTTCGGCCGAGGTCTGGCTGAGCCGGTGGCGGGCTGACGGGAGGTATGGCTTTGGTCTATCACGACGCAGAACTTGAGCTGTATCGAACCTTGATGGATTACCCAGAAAGGTTCGAGAGCGGCTTTGACATCAAGGCGATCATAGGGGCGATCTTCGCCGGCTTCGTGATGATGCCGGGCGCCATCTACTTGAGCCTCATAACGGGTGGCGGGCTTGGCGCCGCCGCCCAGTGGACGATCGTCATCCTCTTCACCGAGATCGCCCGGCGCAGCTTCGTTACCCTGCGCCGCCAGGAGATCTTCATCCTCTTCTACATCGCCGGCGCCCTGAGCACCGGCGGCGCCTTCGCCGGTTTCATTACCGACCAGTACTTCGTCCAATCACCGCCCGCCAAGGGTCTGGGCATAGCCAATCAGGTGCCTGCCTGGGCCGTACCTGGGCCCCATTCCGAGGCGCTGCTCCGGCGGACCTTCTTCCACCACGACTGGCTCCTGCCGGGCCTGGTCATGATCTTCGGCCAGATAGCCAGCCGTCTGAACTGGTTCGGCCTGGGCTACATTCTTTTCCGCATCACCGCTGACTACGAGAAGCTGCCCTTCCCGATGGCGGCGGTTTCGGCCCAGGGCTCGACGGCTCTGGCCGAGGCCTCGAGCAAGGACGAGACCTGGCGATGGCGGACCTTCTCCATCGGCGCCATGATCGGGCTCGTGTTCTCCGCCTTCTACGTGGGCATCCCCACGATCACCGGCGCGATCATGACCAAGCCGCTCCAGCTCCTCCCGATTCCCTGGGTGGACCTGACGCGCAACACTGAGGCGATCTTCCCCGCGACGCCGACGGGCTTTGTCTGCGACCTCGGCAACATCATCAGCGGCTTCGTCATCCCCTTCTGGAGCGCCACCGGCGGCTTCATCATGGCGATGTCGACCTTCATCCTGAACCCCTGGCTCCAGCGCCACGGTCATCTTCCCAGTTGGAAACCTGGCATGGACACGATCCAGACCGGCTTCCAGAACTGGATCGATTTCTACTTTGCCCTTGGCGTCGGTGTGTCCATCGCCGTCGCCCTGATCGGCGGGTATACCATGATCCGCGTGGCCATGGAGAAATCCGCCGAGCGCAAAGTGCAGGCCGCCGCCGGTCAACTCCAGAAGGGAAGCTTCTGGGATGTCCCGGAAGGCCGTGGCGATACCCCGAAGTGGTTTTGGTATTGTATGGCGGCCTTCATAGTGTCGACGATAGGCTACATTGTGCTCTGTCGCGCCATGGTGCCGAACTTCCCGCTGCTCTGGGTCGTCTTCTTCGGCCTCATCTACACGCCACTGAGCAGCTACGTCGACGCCCGCATGCAGGGCCTGACCGGGATGGGCGTCGGTATACCGATGGTCAAAGAAGCGGCCATCATCCTCAGCAAGTACCGGGGCGTGGACATCTGGTTCGCACCGATTCCCATCTCCGCGGCCGGCGGCACGGCGTCGAGCTTCCGCGTGGTCGAGCTTGTGGGCTGCAAGTTCCCCGACGTGATCAAAGCCGAGCTTACGATCATGCCGCTGACCATCATATGCAGCCTCATCTTCTGGCAGTTCATCTGGCGGCTGGCCCCGATCCCGTCGGCGGTCTACCCCTACGCTCAGAAGATGTGGTACCTCGGCGCCCTGCAGCGCGGCCTGTGGATGACTGCCACGATGGGCCATCAGGGCCTGTTCATGAGGGCCTGGAACACGCCTCGCATGGTCGCGGGCATTGGCTTCGGTTGCGGGGCCTACGCGATACTGGCCTCTCTGCACTTGCCAATCCTGCTGGTGTACGGCATCGTGAACGGCCTCGGAGCCTCGCCTCATGGCATCCTCCCGCTGTTCGCGGGGGCCCTGATAAGCCAGCTCTACTTCGTGCCGCGGTTCGGCGCCAGGCGCTGGAAGCAGTACGCCACGGTTCTCTCGGCGGGCTACTGGTGCGGGCAGGGGTTGATCGGCATGGGCACCTGTGCCCTGGCGATGATCACCAAGTCGGTATCGGTGATGCCGTACTAGTCCCGGTCGCGGCCGGAGTGGAATCGCGCCTTACCGGCCACCCTCGGCTTCCGTAGGCTGGGGGTGGCCTTCTCCCTTCTCGACGTGGACTTCTGCCGCCTGCGGTGGTTGAACTCCGGCGAGCGGGGTAAAATCGAACTAATTGCGGAGCCGGTAACGGTCCCGCCAGCGCGCCTTGATCGCGGCGTTTCATCTTCGCCGCGGCTCGCCCTGGGAGGCATGTCCAATGAGGTCCCGACGCGGCTTTACCCTGATCGAGATGCTCGTCGTGATCGCCATCATCGCGATCCTTGCCGCGATCCTCTTCCCGGTCTTCTCGCGCGCGCGGGCCAAGGCCCGCCAGGCCGGCTGCATGTCGAACATCCAACAGGTCGGCATGGCCATCCTCCTCTACGCGCAGGACCATGGCGAAATCCTCCCGGCCTGGTGCTTCGGCACCCTCAGCGGCAACGACAACGGCCCTGCCCAGGGCGCCTATACTTGGGACACCGTCATCCAGCCGTACATGAAGAACATCCAGATCCTCACCTGCCCCGACAGCCCCTACGGCCGCACGGTCACAGAGAAAAACGGCGGGACGATGGCCCTGCGCTCCTACGCCATGCCCCGCTATGTCAGCGACCCGAAGGGCACCTTCCGCCCCGGCGGCACGTGCGACTACCCGTGCCCGGTCGACTGGCCCACGGTGCCGGTCGATACGATTCTGGTCATGGAGAAGGGCAAGCGGGGGTTGGGCATCGTGGGCGATGCGGCGGCTGAGAACGCTGCCCAGTCACACAGCGCTTCCACCCAGGCTGGCTACGCTGCCGACCTCTACCACAACGGCGGGAAGAACTTCTGCTTCCTCGACGGCCACGTCAAGTGGTTCCCTGCCGGCGACGGCCCCTTCGCCGCCCTCATCGACCTGGCTGGCAACGGCCTGACTGAACCGCCGACGGGAATGGTCGGGGCTGCGTATGAGCCCCATGCGCCCGGCCACTGCGAGTTCGATAGCGACTGGCCGCGGAACAACTAACCCGGGCCTTGCCTGACGACCTCCTGACGGACGTGGCCAGCGATGGCGCTCACGAAGTGCTCTGAGTGCGGCGGGGCGCTAGGGCCGCCGCCGTCCCAGCCAGTAAGCCGTAAGGATCCCCACGCCGCCGAGCGCAGTCACGGTCCCGGCGAGGGAGGACTGCAGGACCCATAGGTACTGTCCCACGAGCAGCACGCCGATGGCGACAGCCTGCGCCCACACTCCCCTGGCGACTGCGCCAGGACGCCTCCCCGCGGCCTGCAGCGCGACCATCGCCACCAATAGGAGCGGCAGCCGCCATCCCCACGGCCAGATCGGCAGCGCGACGGACGTCAGCAGTTGGCCGCCGCCCTGCACGCTGAAGGTTGCCGCCGAGAGCACGAAGTACACCTCGGCCGCGAGCAGGAGCGCCGCCAGCACCACCGGCCAGGGAGGGCTGACGGCGGCCCCGCGCCGGCGTTGGTGCACGATGCCCGACAGCAGAAGGGACGTCGCCGCTATCGCTCCGGCTCCCGCAAGGACCATGACCACCGTCTCGGTGGCACCGTGGAAGCGCCACACCCACACCTGCACGCACGCGACCCCGATCGCCCCACAGTTGTGGAACAGGTATAGCTGGCCCCAGCGCGGCGGAAGCAGGAGGTCGTCGTCCTCCCCGGCCTGCGGATCGGGCGCGAGCGCTAACAGGATAGCGAAGAATCCGAGGGCCAGGACCGCCCCATCCATCGCACCCTCGGTCAGGGGGTCACCAATCCTCGGCTGGCCAGCGATCGAAGCGATCCTTCCCAAAGCCGCCGCCGCCGCCAGCATCCCGCCGACGGTGACGCCCATCCTCGCCACAGCGCCCGAAGCGAAGGCGCTCAGCAGCCCGCGCATGGCCTTCGCGCAGCCGATGAGTTGCCACACGATGGCGATAAGTAGCACGGCCGCCAGTGCCTGGCCCTTCCACCCCAGGTCCGCCCCGTCCACAGCGGCATAGACCGCCCCCAGCCCGAAGAGCCACCAGGTCGGCGTCCAATTGGGGGCGACATCCTCCTCGCCCATGCGCTGCAGGACCGCGGCCAGCATCGGAAGGACGGCGGCGAACATGGCCATCGTCACCGCGACCGATCCAAGCGCCACCGCGGCCTCGGGCAGGTCGGCAGCAAGCGCCACGCCCGCTGCGATCACCGCCACGCCGACGCCCGTCACCGCTAAGGTGTCGAGCATGCGATCGCCCGGCGACCATCGCGCGGCGGGCTGTTCAGGTTGGGTAGACTCGTCTTCGGCCATGGCCTAATCGGAACCTTCCGGCGTCGCCATCGTCCATACCCAGGGGCCTGCCCCAGTTTCATTGACGTTGCCTGGGGATCGTTGACGATCCCCAGTGACCAGTCTAAGATGTTTTGCGTCTTCCGGCGAACGGCCCGGATTGCCGCGCCGGGGAGCATGAGGGCCGAAGTTCACGCCCCCGCTCTTCTCCTCGCCTGGATCGCGTGACCTTACCAACACCTTTGCAGGACGCCGCGCCATGCAACACGACGATGAGCTAGTCCTCAGGCCCGCCATGCAAGCCGATGCCGACGCCGTCGGCAAGCTTGCCGGCGAGGTCTTCGACCGCGTCGCCATCGACTACTGGATCGAGCAGACCTTCGGCGAGATCAACGGCACCGATTGGCGCGCCCGCAAGGGCGGCGGCGTCCGCGCCGAGGTCCTCGCCAACCCGTCTGACGTCATCGTTGCCGAGGCGGATGGTCGAGTCGTCGGCTTCATCACGGCCCACATCGACCCCGTCACCCTCGTCGGCCACATCCCCAACCTCGGCGTTGCCCGCGACTGCCAGGGCAGGGGCATCGGCAAGCGCCTGCTCCAGGCCGCCTGCGACGTGCTGGTCGGCGGCGGCGCGCGATACTTGCAGATCGAGACCCTCGCCGCCAACGAGACGGGCCAGGCTTTCTACCCGCGCTTCGGCTTCCGCGAGGTGGCCCGCAAGATCTACTACTTCATGGAGGCAGGCCAATGGCGGCCACTCGATTGACCGTGGCCTTGATCCACGCCCTGGCGGCGCCTGCCGGTCCAGGGAGGCAGGACCTGTAGTGAGGTCGTGCTACGTTGTCCTCTTTGCTGCAGCTTGCTGCCTTGCCTCACAACCCGCCGTCTGGGCCTGGGACGAGACTGGCCACATGCTCATCGCGGAGGTCGCCTGGGACAAGATGGCAGCCGACGGCGCCACCGCGGCTCGCGATCATGTCGCCAGCCTTGCCCCGCTCTTGAAGAGCCGGCAAGCGCCGTACCATTTCACGACCGGCTCGGCCTGGCTCGATGACGTCCGCAGCCTGACCTCCGGCAAGTGGCACTATGTCCTCGCCCCGTGGTCGCCAGGCGGCAGGGACTTCGTGGAGCCGCCGGGGCCCGACGCCCTTCGCGTCATCAACGAGAAGATCGCCACCCTCCGCCAGGGCGGCCTGACCGATGAGGAAGAAGCTCGCGACGCCTACGTCGTCATGCACCTCGTCGGCGACCTTCACATGCCCTTGCATTGCGTGAACCACGACGGCGATATTCTGGGCACGCTGGTCCGCCTCGTCGGCGTACCGGGCGTAAACACCTTGCACGCCTTCTGGGATGCAGGGTACAAGTATGACGAGGTCGACGGCCGGCTATTCATCTACTCCGACCCCGGCAAGTTCTGGACGCCGGGGCAGGGCGGAGTTTCGCGCTGGGCCCGCTGGCTGGTCGAACAGCATCCGCCGACCCTTGGCACCGACTGCCTTGTCCCGGAGCACTGGGCTCGCGAGAGTTTTCGCATCGCCTGCACGGACGGCTACTCGAACCTGCAGAACCTGCCGGCGCGCAAGGGCGTCAAGCGCATCGTGGAACTCAAGCCCGGCTACGCTCATCGCGCCTACGTGGACTGCTGCGAGCGGATCACGCTGGCGGGCTACCGCCTGGCCAACCTGCTCGAGTCAATCTACGGATCATCCAGCGGCCACCTTGCCGCGCAACCCGCACCTTCCGTGCAACCACACTAGCCTTTGGAGGAAGACTGATGGCTGCTACCTGTTCGCTGACCCTGGCGCTTCTCTATGCTTTCGCGACTCCGGCTGTGGGCCTCGACTGGCATCCCAATTGGACGACCGCGGTCGAGGCTGCCGCCAAGAACGGCCGCGTCGCCTACATCTTTGTCTACCTGCCCTATCGCACCACCTGTGGGCAGATGTACCAGCGCACCTTCTCCAACGCTGAGGTCATCAAGCGGCTGGACCATTTCGATTTGGGCGATGTGGACGCGTCGACCAAGGACGGCGGGGACTTCGTGAGGCGCTACAACCTCGCCTTCATCCAGGACCCGCACTCGAAGATGAAGCTGGCCGTGGTGCCGGCGCATCTTTTCTTCGCACCCGACGGCACGCTGCTCCTTCGCCAGTACGGCTTCATTCCGGCGCAGGGCTTCGCGGCTTTGCTTGACCGCGTGGATATCCTCCGCCACTGCCGCGCGCAGCTCAAGCAGAATTCGCACGACGCCAGCGCCTGCGCGCAGATGGGCCACACGCTGATCGTGCTCAACCAGATTGATGACGGCCGCCGCTATGCTGAGATGGCGATCGCCTACGACCCCTCCGACGCGACCGGCGCACCCATCCGCGCGCGTCTCGACCTGGCGATCCTGGCCATCAAGAGCGATCCCAACGTCGGCGTCGACCGCCTGCGCCGCTGGCTCGATGCATACGGTACAAGCGCCCTCCGGCTGGAGGGGCGGTTCTATCTCGCTACCGCGTACTATGCGGCGGGCAACACTCGCGCGGCCGAGGACACGCTGATGCCCTTCGTCAATGCGCGGAAGGGATCGCCCGAAGGCGAGAGCGATTGGGGCGCCCTGGGCCGCGGGCTGTACAAGGAGATCCACAAGTAAGTGTCTTGCCCCGCGGGGTTGTCCGGCTACCTTGCCCGGAGGTATACTCCCGCGGATGGGGGCCTGTAGCTCAGCGGTAGAGCGGCCGGCTCATAACCGGTTGGTCGGTGGTTCGAATCCGCCCGGGCCCACCACCTTTACCAGGCTAGTGACGCCACTCCCGGCCCAAAGGCGCGGAGTGGCGGTGTAGTTATCGGGCTGCCTTTTCGCAACCCCTGATGGCCGATGATCGCGGTAGTCGCTGACCAGCTCAAGCTGTTCCGCCACCAACTCGGCAGGCACGTCTTCTTCGTGGGCAGCGATGCGGTTCTCCAGCCCTACGAGGCGACTGTCGAGCAGATGCTTGATCGCCTGGTCCTCGACTGGGCCGGCGATCGTGTCGCGGCTCTTCCCCCCGACCAGCGAGCGGCCGCGGCCCTCGAAGCTTACGCTGCTGAGTTCCCCGATCATCGCCAGCGCTGCGAGCAGATGACCGAGCGGCTGGCTGACCTTCGCACAGGTGAGGGCGACGTCCAGTTCGCCCGCCTCATCAAGGACGGCTACGTCCCGCTCGTCTTCACGATGTCGCCTGACGACTCGCTCGAGCGCGCCCTCACCTCCCAGCGCATGACCGCCGGCGAGGATTACCACCTTGTCGTCGCCGGGTCGGACTCGCCTGCCGACATCAACCTCGCCGTACGGGAGTCCAGCCGCGTCGTCGTCGTGAAGTGCGGCGGCGATCTCCACGCCCACATCCTCCCCCTCACCCCGCAAGAGATCGCGTCGACCCTCGGCAGGATCTCCGGCCTGCTCTCCCAGGTCTTCGCGCGCACCTCTCTCTTCGTCGCCTACACCGGGCGCGACTTGCCCTTCCTGTCGATGGTCCCGCGCGACGGCGACAAGCTCTACTGGGTCAACCGCCACATTCCAGTGGACGACCCCAAAGCCGTCGACGACATGCGCATGGTCAGTCCCGACGCCGAGCAGTACCACAAGCTCCAGCCCGAGGTCGTGGCTCTCCTTTCGGCGCGCAACTCCAGCCGCAACCTTCTCTGCCGCGAGCCGGGGCGCTTCAACGAGTTCTTCGGCCGCGTGGCTGAGAGGCTGCGCCGCCGTCATCATGGTCCCCACGTCCGGCGCCGCGAGTTGAGCGTCCGACCGGGCGGGCCCTTCAAGTTCCTCGAGTCCTTCGACACCCACGACGTCGAGGTCTTCGCCGGGCGCGATGCCGAGATCGACCAGCTCTACGATCTCGTCGGCAAGCATCGCCTCGTGACCGTCTTCGGCCGCTCGGCCGTGGGCAAGACTTCGCTGCTTCGCGCCGGGCTGATCCCACGCCTGCGCAAGGCCAGCCAGGAAGAAGCCGATGGCCGCGTCGAGCTGCCGTGGCTTCCGGCTTACGCACGCATCGGCGCCGAACCCCTTCGCGATCTGCGCCTCGCCCTCGCCTCGGCGATCGAGCAGGTCGGGCATGACCCGGAGATCGTATCCGAGGCCGAGGACCTGCCCACCGCGGTCATCCGCTGCGTCGAGGTCGCCCGCCACCGGCCGATCCTCATCGCCGATAATGTCCACGAGCTTTTCCTGAAGATCAGCCAGGCCGCGCGCGATGAGTTCGCCCAGCAAGTGGCCCCGCTCGTCCACGACGAGACGTTGCTCGCCAACGTCGTCTTCTCCGTGCGCGAGGATTACCTCGGCGACCTCTTCGAGTTCTCGACCGAGTTGCCCGAAGTGCTGGGCAATCTCATGCGCCTGCGCCGCCTCACTCGCCTGCAGGCCGAGGACGCCATCGTCAAGCCGGCGGCCGCCTTCGGCATCCAGTTCGAGCGCACGCTGGTGGAGCAGCTTGTCGAGGACCTCGACCGCGAGGGCGTCCTCCCGGCTCACCTCCAGATCGTCTGCCACCGCCTCCTCGAAGAGGGCGGCCCCGGCCGCAGTTGGATCTCCGCGATGCATTACCGCCGCCTGGGCGGCAGCCGCAAGATCCTCGACGACTACATCGACCACGCGGTGAACCAGCTTCCGGTCACCGACCGTCGCGTGGCGTGGCAGATCCTCCGCGCCCTGGCCGCAGCCTCGGAGACGCTGGCCTCGGTGCCGATGAGCGAGCTTTCCGAGAAGGTCGCCGCGGCGCGACCGGTCTTCGACCGCGTGAGCGCGCGACTGGTGGACCTCCGCCTCCTGCGCCCCATGGACCGCGATGGCGCGCGCTACTTCGAGCTTATCCACGACCTCGTCGCCGACGACATTCGCAGCACTCTCGCTCGCACGCAGCCCCAGACCGCCCAGTCCGCCCACGACATCCTCGCGCGCGGCATCGACAACTTCCGCCTCACGGCAGCCCTCCTCGAACGCGGTGAGATGCATGCGGCCAACGATGAGCGCGACAGCCTCAAGCTCTCGGCGCCCGAACTCGAGCTTCTCATCCGCAGCGCCGTGGCCGATGACATCGAGCCCGACTACTGGCTCGAGCGCCTCGGCGAGATCCGCGACGCGTCCTACAGCGTCCTCACGGACATGCTCTACAGCGACGACCCGCGCATCGGCGGCCTCGCCCTCAAGCACGCCCGCGAGCATCTCGGCCAGCCCCTCATCGAGCCCCTGGCCAAGGCCGCCGACAGCGAGGGCCCCGAGCGCGACCGTGCCCTCGAGCTGCTGCGCGCGATGGAGCGCGACCTGGTCGCGGCGCTTTCGGCCGACGACGGTCGGCTCCGGCGATGGGCGGCTGTGGGCCTCTCGCGCATCAACGGGCGGCGGCGTCTGCGCGATCTTGTTTCCGCGCTGAGCGATACCTACCCCGAGGCGACGGAGCATATCGCCGACGCCCTGGCTGAGGTCGACGCCACGGGCGCGGCGCGTCTTCTCCTCGCCGACCTGCGTGGCTCGACGGTTCGCTGGGCCGCGGCTGAAGCGCTCGGACGACTCGCCCAGGAGCAGTCAGTCATGACGATGCTGCCCCGGGCGCTGTCGCGTCAGGCCGCCTCGCCTTACCTCGCCTACGCCTTCGGCCTCGCGCTCATGCGCCAGCGCCGCTATGAGGACGCTTTGGAGAGCCTCACGCGCGCCGCCACCCTCGCCGAAACGAACGGCCTCCAGGCCACCGGTGTCCGCAACGCCCTCGAGCGGGTGGAGGGCGCCCTCGCGCGTTCTCGCCGCGGCGAAGATCGCTGGCCCATGGGTGGCGGCTTGCCGTCTCACTCTCATTACATGGCCGAGCCCATGCGTGCGCCGCTACGCGAGTTCTGGACGTCGGTGCTCGACTCGGAAATCGCCGGTGGCGTGGTCCTGGCACGCGGACTGGTCTTCGCCGGGCTGCGTGCGGGCCAGGCGATCGCCATCGACGGCGCCTCGGGCACTGTGCGCTGGCGTCATCGCTTACCGGACCGCCTTGAGGTCGGCCCGGTGCTTCTGTCCGACCGCGTCCTCTTCGCGACGAGCGACGGCGCTTACCAGGCCCTCGCCTTCGAGAGCGGTGTCGTCGCGTCGGGCCGTCTTGAGGCCGCGCCTCGCGCACCCTTAACGGTGACCGATCAGCTTCTCCTTGTCGGCGATCGCACCGGCGGGGTCACGGCCCTGTCGTCCACGGACCTCTCTCCGAAGTGGCGCCATCGCTTTAGCGCCGAGGTCACGGCCGCCCCCTCGGCCGCCAACGGATTGGTCTTCGCGGCAAGTTGGGACGCCACGGTCGTTGCCCTCGATCCCTCGACGGGCGACGTCGTCTGGCAGTGGCAGGGCGACGCTCCGGTCGCTGGTTCTGTCTCGGTGAGCGCGGAACTAGCGGTCTGGGACACCGACGGCGGCACCGTCCTTGCCGCCGATCCGGCCACCGGTGAAGTCGTATGGCGTGTCACCCTCCCTTCCGGCAGCCGTACCGCGCCGGCCGTCTCACCCGACTGCGTGGTCGTCGGTTGCCTCGATGGCATCGCCCGCTGCCTGAGCACCCAGGACGGCGCGGTGTGCTGGGAGTTCCCGACCAACGACCAGATCCTCGCCTCGGCCCTCATCACCGACGACATCGTCTACGTNNGGCAGCATCTACGCCCTCGATGTCGAGAGCGGCGAGCGCCGCTGGCGCTACCCCACGAGCTATGGGATCTATGCAGTCCCCGCCGTGGTCGAGGGCGTGCTCTACGCGGTCCTCCGCCAGCGTCAGGTCGTGGCCTTCACGCCCGAAGAGGAGACGCTCGCATGAGGGGTCGCCGCGCCGGAATTGTAGAGGCAAGCGTGCTTGCCACGGGCGGACTGCTGGCCGTGCTGTCGAGCTTCGTCGGCTTGCTCGATCAGCCGCGCCGCGATTTCGTCGCCTGGCGTTACCTCCAGGTGGCGCAGCAAGAACTCACCGGTCGCCCGATCCGTCGGGCCGCCGCCGACCATGATCTCAAGCGCGCGCTTGCTCTGGGTGGCACCAATCCGCTGCTCCTCGACCAGGTTGCTCTGCTCCTCACCTCCGCCGAAGACTGGCCCGCCGCGTTGGACGCACTCTCCCGGACACAGCTCAACACGCCCACGCTGCGCACGTCCTACGGCGAGTGTCTGATCAAGACCGGTCGCCGCGAGGAGGGCCTTGGCGTGATCCTGCAGTCGGCGGCCGCGGCGCAGGTCGAGCACAACCGCCGCCTGGTCTCCTCGGCCGCGTATGCCGAGGCGGCCAACGACGCGGGGTATCTTCTGGTTGATGCCGATGCTCATGTCGAGGCCGGGGCGAATCTGATCGCCGCCGCCGTCTCTCTGGCGCCGCTCGAGCCAAGCTTCTGCGACAGCCTGGGCTGGGCGCTTCACAAGCTCCATCGCAACGACGAGGCGATCTTCTACCTCGAGCGGTCGGTCCGCCAGCAGTTGCCAAGTCCCGACCCGGCCTTGCTCTATCATCTGGGCGCGGTCTACGCTCTGGCCGGCCGTCCCGCCGAGGCCCAGCGCATGCTGGACTGGTCCCTGCGCGATGATCCCGAGAACACGGATGCCCGCGAGGAGTTGCGCCGGCTTCACCGCGTTCTGCCGTCGCCCGCCTGGGCTCTTGCGCCCGGTGCGTCACCGTCTTAGATTGCTCGGAGGTGTTCCCATGCCTGCCAGACTCACAGAGCGCGTCGTCCGCCTAAAGCCATCCGCGACCTTCGCCCTCGACACCGCGGCCAAGGAGAAGCAGCGCGTGGGGCATCCGGTCATCTCCTTCGCGCTGGGCGAGCCCGACTTCCCCACGCCCGCCCACATCTGCGACGCCGCCCGCGACGCGCTGGCTCAGGGCAAAACGCGTTACACCGCCGCCGCCGGCATCCCTGAGCTTCGCGAGGCCGTCGCCGAGTCCCTCTCCTCCGACGTCGGCGCGACCTACAAGCCCAATCAGGTCGTCATTTCCTGCGGCGGCAAGCACGCCCTCATGAACACCTGGGAGTGCATCCTCGAGGCCGGCGACGAAGTCGTCATCATCTCGCCTTACTGGGTCTCCTACGCCGATCAGGTCGAGCTATGCGACGCCGTGCCGAAGATCGTCCGGACCTCCGCCGACACCGGCTTCCAACCCGACCTCGATCAGGTCCGCGCCCTCGCGTCGAAGAAGACCGCCGCGATCCTCATCAACTCGCCGTCCAACCCAACCGGCGCCGTCCTTGCCCCCGAGATCATCGAGGGCCTCGCCCAGATCGCGATCGACGTCGACGCCTTCATCGTCACCGATGAGATCTATCGCCACATCCTCTTCGACGGCCGCAAGCACTTCAGCGCATCGATGATCAGCGACGAGGTCCGCGACCGCACGATCATCATCGACGGCGCGAGCAAAACCTATGCGATGACCGGCTGGCGCCTCGGCTGG
>PMZA01000023.1 GCA_003170595.1 Armatimonadota bacterium | reverse complement strand
GCCGGGCTGAACACGTAGTCGTAGTCATCGTGCGACAGCTTGAACCCCGCGAAGCCGCTCGCCGACCCGCCCGCTAGCGTGAAGTACTGGGCACTGTCCCCATCCGGCAGCGAGAAATCCGCCTGCACGCCGCACGATTGCGTCCCCACAGTCTTGGGGGCAAGGATCTTCTGCCCGAACGTATTGTCCGTGGACTGGAAGATGTGCATGTTCCCCTGGGCCATCGGGTACAGACCGGCCGTCGTCGCGGTCGGCAGGGTCCCGTAGGTCGTTGTCCCGACCTTCAGGTACTGGAGCGTCATGATCTGGGTGCCAGGGCTCGCGGGGTCGGTATCTTCCTCGACCGGGCCCATCCCCGGCGCCAGCCACTCGATCCGGTCATCGTGATACGCGGTGCCGCCGACCGTCCCGTCCTTAACGATCTCCACCTTCGCGCAGGTCGCGGTCCATGTATGCGCCGCACCCACCATTGTGACCGTCTTGTTCACGTCCAGCAGCGTCAGCGTCATGTCGATATGGCCGCTGGGGCTCAGGTCCGAGGACAACTCCACCGGCGTGCCTTGCACGAGCTTCGCCGGTAGCGCCATGGGCGTGGAGTAGGTATACGCCACTCCGCCGACCATGGTGCCGTAGGCGGTGATGGTGCCGCCCGACACCAGCCACTGGTCGTCCACCTCGCCGGCGGGCGTGATCGGGATGTGCTTCTCGGTGAAGCCTGTCGGCTGACCCGCCAGCGCGGCGACGTTGTCTTGCCAGTGGAAGATGCCGCCGCTGTCGACCCAGCACCGCTGGTCGCCGATGTTGTAGGCCAGGTAGTCAGCCAGGTTGATCGAGGGCTTGAAGGACCCGAGGAACGAATCGAGGAAGACGCTGAAATCGTTGTGGTCTATCTTCCCGTCGGGGCTCCCAACCGGGTAGACGTCGGCATTAAGCTCGAACCCCGTCAACGCGACGTTGGCGCGGTAGTCCTTCCAGGCGTGGAAGAAGATCCCCATGTCCGTCGCGTCCACCACGCCGTCCTGGTTCAGGTCGGCTGGTGCGAATGCCAGTACACACGGGGCTGCAATCAGGAAAAGTGCGAGGATCAGCAAGAGCGGGGTAAGGCATTTCATGCGTGTCCACCCTCCGAGCACGCGGCCATCGGATACTCCCCCAAAGCGACTCTATGGACTATCCAGCCGCGTCGTCAAGTCCGGCCCTCGACCGACACGCCCGCCACATCCATAAAAGCCAATCGTGTCAGAAGTGGGATGCGCCTGATCTGAAAACCTGAATCCTGGTCCACTTGCAGTGGCATTAGATGAGGGTCTTGGAGTGCTTCCCGAGTTAGCCCCCCGTCCCCCGAGCATGGCCCAGCCAAAGAACCTCACGCAAAGAAAAGCATAAGTAAGGTTAGACCACGACGAGACCAGGCGCGTTCAACCCTCCCGTTGGCGTACCTCTTGGGGCATCGTCCCCGGCGGACAAGCCCCCGTGGCCATGCCTCTCGCCCTTTTGGGTTGGGCTCGATTTGGTCCATGTTGACATACAAACTGGACTCTTTACCGGGGGCAAGACCAGGTGAGGGACGGGCTCGAAGCACTGGTTCACTGCAGGAAGCCTACGATGGAGTACGGATCGCTGGCGGAGTACATCTCGTATTCGACTCCAGCCTTCTCCAGGACCTCCGCCGTGATCCTGTACCAGCCGAAGGTCACCAGTTCCACCGCGATCAGGACCTTGGGTGGGCTCGTCTGCCTCCCACACACGATGTCGATGACCTCTCTCATGTTCCGGGTCTGCCACTCCGGGTCGGTCGTCTGGGGTATGCTCTCGGGACGTTCCTCCCTCTCCAGGTGGTGCCAGCCGTGGACCAGCGAGGCGAACGCCACGAGATCCACATCGCCTACATGGTACCTCTCGAAGATCATGGGGACGTCGGTGCAGGTCACGGCGGTGTAGACCGCATACCCCTCATCGCACAGGGCAAAGGCGTGCCCGAGGTTGAGCAGCCTGTAGTCGGAGACCACCAGGACGCATCCCTTGGGCTTCCCCTCGGGCAGGTGCTCATCTACTGGACAAAGGCGGTCGTCCGACATCGTCCTCTCGCCACCCGAACTCGGCACGATGGCCGGGCCAGTTGTGTATGGCTACGCTACACTGATTCGACGCCCGAAGCCGATGCCCTGCCTCCCCCGACGACGCCACGTCCGGGCTGAGTCAACTCGCCCGTTGGCGTGGCTCTTGGGCAATCGGCGCCGGCGGACAAGCCCTCTTCTCTACCTCCTCATGCCTCTTCGGGTCGAGCCCAGGTCGGGTCTATAATCACCCTCAACCCAAACCTGTTCTCGGGGCAAGGACAACAAATGAGCGCCAGCAAGATCGACAGGATCGCCGCGTCCCCGCCCAGCGCCCACCAGAGCCTCGACTGTCCCATCCACCCAGCCGCCGCGCTCATGCCACCCATGACCGAAGCGGAGTTGGCGAATCTGGCGCAGGACATCGCCGACAATGGACTGCTGCATCCCATCGTGTTGTGCCGCAACGGCCACCGTGGGCACCAGGTTCTCGATGGTCGCCACCGCCTCCTGGCGCTCAAGAGCCCGGTTTGCCGGCAGGCTGGCGTGGAGCCCAGTTTCACGGTCTGGGAGCCCACGAACGGGCAGACGCCACTCGAGAACGTCCTCAGCGCAAACCTCAAGCGCCGGCATCTCACCGTCTCGCAAAGGGCAGCGCTGGCTGTCCAGATCCTGCCGATGCTGGAAGTCGAAGCGCGGAAGCGAAAGCGGGCGGGTGGCCGGGACCTTCCGGTAAATCTGCCGGAAGGTCAGCCAGCCGGACAAGGGGACGCCCGTGATGAGGCTGGGGCGCTGGTGGGAGTGTCTGGGCGATGCGTCTCGACCGCCAAGCGGGTGAGCATGGAAGCCCCCGATGTCTTCGAGCATGTTCTCTCGGGGCATCTTGGCCTGGAGCCCGCCCAGCAGATGTTGGAGGTCCCAACTCAGGATCGT
>PMZA01000249.1 GCA_003170595.1 Armatimonadota bacterium | reverse complement strand
GTCAGGACCGCTACGGGTGAATATGGGCAACAGTCGCCTAATGGTGGTATGTGCGCCGTGCTCGCCGACGCCATCGCACTGATTCCGATGGGGGCGGCACCTGTCACTGCAGCGGCCCCGCGTCTACCGCCACAAGATGCCGAAGAGCCGCTCCTGGTACTCCTTGTGCCGCAGCAGAACTGCCTGTAGGAACACCCAACTGTGGACCAGATGCCCCTCATACCCGCACGTGTTGCCCTGCCAGTCGAAGAACTCCGCGCCCTCAGGGTACCGGTTGATGACGCCATTCTGGAACCCGCCGCCGTTGGGGAACACGCCCTTGGCCTGACGGGCCAGCATCGCGTCGAGAATGCCGTCGGCGCGCTCCGTATTGCCGACCATGTAGTTCGCGATGAGGAACAGGCTCGCGTTGCTGACGCAGCATCCGCCGTTGAGATACTTGCCGAACGTGTCCGAGCCATCCTCCTTCTTGCCGCCCCACTCCCCGCACTGGTCGTCGCGGGGCACCGGATGGATGTTGAGCGGGACGCCCAGGTCGAACCTCGAGAACCCCGTCTTCTGCAGCTCCGCCCAGTAACGATCCAGCATCTGCTTGCCCCGCTCGCGATCAACCAGGCCGTACATGATCGCGAGGGACGTCGGGACATCCGAGCTTACGTCGTGCAGCGCTCCGTCCTGGCTGCGCCACCAGCCTAGCCACCCCGTGTCAGGGTTGTAGAAGACGGGCAGAAAGGCGGCCTTGAGGCGATCGGCCAGCCGGTCGTAGGAGGCTTGCTTGTCTGGGCGGCCAAGTCTGCCCTCGAGGCGCGCCAGACCGCGCCAGGCACGGTAAACCAGCAGATTCACGTAAGCGTTCTTGTGCCCGCTGCTGTACGTGTCCCAGGCGGTGTCGCCACCCATGTGAGTCCCGCGGTTGCCGGTCTGAGGCGACTCGACCAGGCCGTCGCCGTCGGTATCGCGCCGCTCGTCGTAGTCGGACAGGGCCTCCAGCTTGCTGATCCGGCGCGCGAGCCACTGGGTGTCACCGGTGGCCTCAACGTAGGCCCACGCGCCGATGACTACGGCCGGGTTGCTGTCCATCATCCCGCCGCTGGGGCTGCCAACGTAGGAAATGTCGCCGCCCGGCAGCACCTTGTTGTCCATCCAGAAGTCTATGGTGTGCCGTAGGATGGCCGGGGTCGAGACCCCCGGCGCGAGTTCGGGCAAGAGGAGCGCGTGATCTCCCAGCCAGAACACGGTCGAGCTGACCGGGTCGCTGATGACGTTGTTGGCCCACACCCCGGCCGCCGGTCCCGCCAGACCGCCCTCCCCGAGCCGATTTGCGCTGAGCTGCAGGAAGTTGAACCACCCGCGCCGGGCCTTCAGCCAGCGGTTGTCATCGTCGAGGCCCTTGGGCGCAGGCAGGTTGACGGGCGTGAAGTCCAGAGAGTAGGGCTCCCCTTCGCTCGGTTCCGGCAACTCAAGGGTGACCGTCACCCACTGCTCCGCGCGGCTGCCCTCAACGCGCGCAGTGAGCTTCGGGTGCTGCGGGCAGGTCACCAGCATGGCGCCGATGTCGGGGGCGCTGATGATGAAGGGGAGGCGGGCCTTGCCATCCTCCGTCCAGTCTCCCGTGATGACGTTGGTGGCACACAGCCTAGGATCGAACGGCAGGGCCAGCTCGAGCCCCTCCAGCCGCGCCAGGCCGCGCCCCTGCCCCCCTATCTGCATGTGCAGCCCGCCATCGCCCGCGCGGATGCCCCAGGTGACTTCCGCGTCGGGCCGAGGCGACAGACGGTACCGGATGGCGTGGCGACCGACCCCCTCGAGGCGCACCCGGACCGGGTTCCGCTCCCCGGCGCCGACGGACCTCAATTCCGCCGGGGCAAGCAGGAGATTCAGCTTCGCGCGGTCGCCGCCCTCGGTGTCCCAACCCAGCGATGGCAACATCGCCGCCTCGGGATCGGCCTCGAACCGCACGGCGCCGCCTCTGTGACTTTCGACGGTCTTCATGGGCACGCGCTCCGGCATCGGATAGGTGGTGAAGGCCAGGCCCGCCGGGCCGCTCACCTCCGGGCCTCTGATGACTCGCACGGGCTTGTCGGGCGGCGCAGCCCCGAGCTTCCAGACGCCGATCGCATCGCTGCCGTAGTACGAGCAGTACACGCAGCCATCTGGCCCTCGTGCCAGCCGCAAGGGGATCTTCAGGTCAGGCACCGCCGGGGCCCACACACTGTCCGCCGTGCCATCAAAGCGCCGGATGGTGTTGTCACTGCCACTCCACAAGAGCGACCCGGTGGCATCGAACGCGGCTCCCCAGGGATTGGAGCCGGGCCGCTGCGCGACGTTGCTGATGAACGCCCCGGTGCGGCCATCGTACTTGCGGACCGCGCAGGTCTGGAAGTCGGCAACGAACAGGTTACCGTCGTGGAAGTCGATCTGGGTGATCCCGCCCACCGAGGCCGTGGCGAAGTCGGCTTTCCAGGCGCCGGTGCGCCCGTCGTAGCGCACGACCCTGCCGTCGTCGCAACTCCCGACGTACAGGTCGCCCTCGTGGAAGACAAGACCGGTGCCCCGCGCGAGGTATCCTCGTTCCCCCTGTCGGAAGGCGACGAACTTGCTCAGGAAGCGCCCCGTCTGGCCGTCGAAACGCAGCACCGATCCCGGCCCGCCGACCGCGCCGGTGCTGATGTACAGGTCACCGTCCGGACCCCGCGTGATACCGTTGGGGTTGCGCAGGCCGCTGATCAAGGTCCCCTCGTGCCGCCCCGTGGCGAGGTCGTACTGTTCAACCTTCCCCGACCTGAGCATCACCACCAGCAGGCCCTGCGCCGCGCTGACCTCCGCGACCGCGAGCCCCGTCAGCAGCAGCCACAGCACGACCAGCCGCACAACCAGTCTTCCGTCCATCGCCGCCTTCCTCTGGGCCACTCGCCTACGAGCCCTCAATCGGGATTTCGCATATCACATGGGCATTGTTGCTTCATGGGCTGAACAACTGCCCATCTGACCTACAGGTTCGCCGTTGGAGCCAGAAGCACCTGTTGCTCACGTCCCGAGGCCATGCTCAACCTCACGACGACTCCTCCCCCTTTCCGGCATTCCGTCAAGGCCACTATAGGTGGCTTGGGGCAACAATCGCCTAAGATGGCTTATGTCTTCACGAACCAAACCACTGCCGCTCAACGCAGGTGGCTTCATCTCGGTTTGCAGGACGAGCCCAGCAGGCCCGCCCCAGGCGTGTGTGGTGAGCCCTGCTCAACGCGCTGGCCTGTCACGTCGGACCGCGCCGATGCCGAGAGGCGGAAGGGCTTTTGCATGTGGGGTCTTGGGTGCACGGGACTGTTGCGAGTCAGGGGGCGGAGAAGAGCGGGCGCTCGTGGCCGGTGGACGGATCGAGGAGGGTGATCTTGATGCGCGTCGGGCTGTGGTGGTCCCAGAAGACCAGATCGCCGGCGGCGTCCACGCCGAGCCAGCGACGGTGGTCGCGGCAGACGAGACGGAGGCCTGTGCCGTCTGGCCTGGCCACCCAGAGGATCTTCTGCGGATCCGCGGAGAAGGGTGGCCCGCTTGCGAAGTAGATCAGGCCGTTGCGCAGTTGTTGAGGCGCGAGCGTGCTTTGCTGCGCCGCTCCCGCCGCGGTCATCGGCGGTCCGGCGGCGGCCAGCATCTCAGTCGGGCCAAGGGACCGGACGACCGTCATGGTCCGCGTGTCGATGATGCGGAACTCACGGTTCGGGTTGCGTGGGGTACCGTGGGTCTCGGCCCAGACGTACCGGTCATCGCCGCTCCACCCCATGCCCGTGGGATAAAGGTCGGGGAAGGGGCTCTGCTTGCCTGTCTGCAGGTCGATCACCACGAGGTACTGGACTGCGGCTCGGCCCGCCCCGCGAGTGACGATGGTGCACGCCAGCCGCCCCGAGGGCGAGAAGTTGATCAGTCCGGCTGATCCGGGTACGTCTGCCACGGTCGCCGACTGTCCGGTGGTCAGGTCGATCCGCGTCAGCAGCTTCGAGCGCTCTTCGCCTGGCGGTAGCCGTCCGTTGGAGGGCCGCCATGCGTACACGTGGCGGTCGTCGAGAGAGAAGGCGACCTGCAGGGCGTTGACGCGAAGGTTGAGGACCGCCCGCCCGTCCACGTCCTGCACAGCCAGGCCGTCGCTGGTCGCGACGCAGAGCAAACGACCGGAAGGCGAGGTCGCCGACACGTACCGGCCCACGTGCCGCATCTCGCGGGTCCGCAGGTCGACCAGCCACAACCCGGCGTCGCCGCCACTGGTGTAGACCGGGAGCAAGGGACCGCCAGCCCAACCCACCGAGAGTTGGGTATCGCCCCGAGCCAGAAGGCGAGGCTCTCCGCCGCCCGCGAGGTCCGCCGCCCACACGCCCGACCCGCGTCCCAGGCTCCGGAGGACCAGATGCTGCCCCGCACGGTCCATAGCCACCTCCGCGACGTCGGCGAGGGATGGCCTGGTGGCGACGGCGTAGGTTGCGGCGCCGAGGACGACGAAGGCCAGGGTCATCCCCAGGAGCCACGCCAAGCCAAGGAAGACCCGACGCTTGGACTCCAACATCGGCGTGCGAAGGAAGGCGACGGCCGACGCGGCGAAGGCCACCAGACCCACCCCGGCGACGATGTAACCCGCCAGGAGATTCCACTGCGCGCCCTCCAGACGGCTCGGGTTGAGGCCCAACCACGGCCCCCAGAAATCGGGCAGGTAGGACTCCAGGATGTAGCTGAGCCCGACGGTGAGCACCACGGCCGTCGGGAAGGCGAGCCCCACGGCCGCGATGGGGATCCGCACCATCGTCGACCAGAAGAAGGTCAGCGCGAAGGCGAAGAACCAGAGGGCGATCAGCAGAAACGGGCCGAGGTCGCCCACGAGCTGAGCGAGCTGGGCGTTGCTGTAGCCGGCGATCCGCACGAGGTCGAGGCAGATGGCGAAGCACAGCGCGGCGGTGAGCGCGGCGATGCCGAGGTTCAGGGCAAACTTGACAAGCCAGATCGTCCCGCGGCGCACCGGCCAGGAGGCGAGGAAGGCCAGGTTGTCGCGGCTCTCGCGGCCGACGGCATTGGCGCCGCCGAGGAGCGCGATGCCGTAGGCAAGGACGTAGCAAAGGCTTAGCGAGATGCCGAGGCAGTGGTCGACGCGCCAGTTGTAGAGGAGATCGAGCGAGCCGATGGCGGCAGCGATGGCGAGAAGAAACACCGCCATCGGGACAAGCTCGCGAAGCTCTTTGTCGATGAGAACTCTCATTACTCCGGCCACCTCTCGGGATCGGCACATCCAGGAAGGTTGTCCTCCAGCGGTCAAGGAGCTGAGAGGACCACCTTCTCGCGGCGGGTGTGGGGGTCGAGAAGGATGATCTTGTTGGAAGCGTTCCTGCGGTAAATGTCGTCCTCCCGGGGGGTGTATTCCCAGATCACAAGCTCGCCGGTCGCCGCGATGCCAAGCAGCTCGCCCTCGGTGGCTCTGAGAAAGCGCAGCCCCGTCCCGTCCGGGTTGGCGGACCAGATCAGCAGGCGGTGGAGCTTCCTCATGGGGGAGGAAACGGGCCAGGGGGGGCGCCGGCTGGTGAAGTACACGGGACCGGCGTCGCGTCGCTGCTGAAGGTTGAACATGAAGGGGCCCTGCGCCTCCTTCGGGGTCATGGCGCTGCCCGCCGCAGACCTGAACTCCCGCAGGCCGATTGTGCGCACGATCTTCATCGTCCGCGTGTCGATGATCTCAAGAGCGGACGACCCGCTCTCCGGCATGCTCCACTGCCAGGGCCGGGACCGGCCCCAGAGGTAGCGGTCGTCGACGGCCGATCCCGGGCCCGCGAGTTGCGCCCAGTCGACCTCATGCGCCTTGCCGGTCGGCACGTCGAGTATCGAGACGTACGGGGTGCCGGTGCGCCCGCCGTGCTCGTAACGCCAGCCGTCCCGGGCCAGATAGCGGGCCGAGGGAAAGAAGACGAGGGGGGTCGGGAAGGGTGCCACCGGCCAGTCGCGGGACAGAGTCGTGACTTGCCCGGTCTCGGTGTCGAGGCGCGCCAGGGTATCGGTCTGTACAGGCGGGTGCGCAGGTCGCGGATCCTTCCGCTCCTCAGTCTTCTCGGCGTAAAGGTAGCGCCCATCGGGAGAGAAGGCGTGCTGATACACCGGCGAGAAGCCCTGCAGCGTCGCGATCTCTCTCCCTTCGGCGTCTTTCACCACCAGGTCGTGGCCGTGCTTGTGGTACGACTCGTAGCAGAACACGCGGCCCGAGGGCGAGCCGGCCCCCGGCCATTTCCGTGGCTGCCACAGCTTGCCGGTTTGGAGGTTGACCACCCAGCCCGCCTGGCCGGTGAAGGTGAGCGGGGCCTCCGGCCACCTATAGGAATCCGGGCCCGTCCAGTATCCGCTGCGGACGACCAGGCGCGGTTGGCCTCCGGCAGTGATATCCGCGAGCCAGAGCCCCGGAAGCGGGTCGTAGGTTGAGAGCACGACATGGCGGCCGTCGTGCTCGAGGTAGGCCTGGTCCGCCGCCGCCGGCGACGGCACCGCCGCGATCCACCACACAGCCACGCTAACCACGATCGCCGCGACGATGATCCCGAGCATCCATGCCAACCCGCGCAGTGCTCGCCGCTTCGCCTCAAGCATCGGCGAGCGGACGAAGGCCGCGCCCGACGCCGCGAAGGCCGCCACCGCCGCGACCGACACGACGATGGCAAAAAACAGCGACGCATCAGGGCCCTCCAGCCCATTCGGATTGAACCCAAGCCACGGCCCCCAGCGGTTCGGTAGGTATCCGAACAGCACGTAGCCGAGCCCGACGGTGAGCGCCACCGCCGTCGCTACCGCCAGCCCGACCGCCGCGAAGGGCTTGCGCACCATAGTCGACCAGAAGAACGCCAGCCCGTACGTTCCGAACCAGAGGGCGACCAGCACCCCAAGGCCCTCGTCGCCGAACAGCTTATGCAGTTGCTGGTCGCTGTAGCCGTCCATACGCACGAGCACGAGGCAGATGAAGAAGCTGACGCCGGCCGCCACGATCGCGGCGCCCAGGTTCGTCGCCAGCTTCACTGCCCACAACGTCCAGCGCCGCACCGGCAGCGAGGCCAGGAAGGTCAGGTTGTCACTGCTCTCGCGCCCGAGGGCGTTGGCCCCGCCGAGAAGCGCGATGGGGTAGGCGGCTATCAGGCAGATGACCAGGGACAGGCCCACGTCGCGGTACTGGCCCCAGTTGTAGGTGCAGTCGATCGCGCCGATGACGGTGGCCCCGGCGAGGATCAGGACCGCGGTCGGGAGAAGCTCGCTGAGTTCCTTATTGGTAAAGGCCTTCATCTCGCTCCTCCCTTGCCGGCTCGCCCGCGGCCTCAAACAGGATCTTCTCGCTGCCGTCGAGGGAAAGCTCGATAAGCCGCCGATCATCCTCGAGGCGGATGATCTGGTCATCGGCCGTCCAGCCGACGACGCCCTCTGCCGGCGCGCCGCCCCCCTTCACGACGAAAGGTCTCGCCGCCGGGCCGCCCTGCGCTGGCGTCACCACGAGGTTGACGTTCCTGCTGCGTCGGCCGCCGTGGAAGACGTAGGACGCGATCCACTTGCCGTCGGGCGACAGGAAGGGTCCACCCCCCGGGAGGCTTCCGTCGATGACGGCTCCCAGGTCCTGGTGCGGCTTCTCCCGCTTGACTGCCACCCCCATCTCCCCGGGCTTCCCGCTCTCGTTCCGGCCGTCATGGATGACGCCGCCGAAGGTGGGCCAGGAGACGTTGCGGACGACCTTGCAGGAGGGAAGGTCGACGCGGTCGATGATGGGCTTACCGCGGGGCTTGGACACGCCCGTCAGGTACGGGCGCGACACGTAGATGGCGCTCTCGTCGAAGGACCACAGCCAAAGGTTGTGGCCGAAGGGCACCGGGAGCGTGCCAACCTGGCGGGTGGTGCGCAGGTCCCACAAGTCGTTGCCTACGAGCAGATAGGCGCCCTTCGGCGAGACGAAGAGGGGAACGTAGGATGCAAACCTGGACGAGCTGAGCACGATCGGCAGCTTGCTGATAGGGCCGTGGCGGGCATCCAACAGCCAGAGCCACTGGTCCGGGTGGTCCCGGTCCTCCTGCTGGTTCGCCATGCCCCACAGGCATACGATGCGATGGCTACCCGGGACCCACTTGTACGCCCACACTGCTGGCCCTCGCGCCACGCAGCGCGGGCCCGTTCCGTCCAGGTCCATCACCCACAGGTTGTGCCCGTAGTTGCCCTGGTTCCAGCCCTTCTCACCGGTGAAGGCGATCAGCCGCCCATCCGGGCTCATCGATACGTCTTGCATGTTCCAGAAGTCCGGCGTCTCGGGCGGCGACAGATACAGCCCTCCCAGCAGCAGGCATGGCAGGGCGGCGATGCATAGCCCGAGCGCCGCCAACCCGCCGCGCAGGTTCCTCCGCCCGACGGACATGACAGGCGTCGAGGAAGCCGCCCATCCGGCCGCCACGAGGCACGCCAGGCCCAGGACGATCCCGATCGCGAGCACCGCCCCCGGCCGGCTGTCCGCGGAGGATATCCCCAGCCTCGGCCCGAACCGTTCGGGAAGGTAGCCGCCGCTGACCATGAACCAGCCCGTCGTCATGAGGATGCCGGCGAGCAGCGCAAGCCCCAGCGCCTCGAAAGACTTCGGCCGCAGCGTCGACATCAGCACGCCCAGCGCGAACAGGAGCAGCGTCACGCCGGCGTCCATGATGACCAGGGGCGCGAGGGGCGGCGGAGAGCCGGGGCCGTCGCTCGGCCATCGTCCAATCGCGTTCGCGGCCAACCCAACTACCGCGAAGCCCACGGCCAGCACCGCGAAGTGGCTCACCAGCTTCGCCGCCCACCATCGGCCCCTCGACACCGGCCACAGGTTCTGCCACTCCTGCGTACGGTGTGTCATCTCCTTGGCCACGGCCTGCGATCCCATAAGCAGCCCGATGACGGGCATCGCGATCAGCCACAGGACGGTCAGCACTGCCCCTTCGGCGTACTTCCACCTGAGCCCGCCCGCAATCGCAAAGAGCCCCGCCGCGATGACCGTGGGCCAGAACAACTCGCGTAGTTCCTTCCGGATGAGCGCCCTCATGGCGTTGCTCCCAAAGACGTCAGACCGGCACCTTGGGGACGGTCCTCACGTACGCGACGAAGATGTCCTCCAGGCTGCAATCTTCGACCTGGACCGCCGTCGCCCCGGCCGCCCTCAGCTTCTCCACCGCCGCCTCGCACTCGTGGCAGACGATCACCTGCTGGCGGCCGTCACTCTCTTGCTGGAGAACGCCCGGCAGATCGAGACCGACGGGCGCCTCAGGGAACGTCGCGATGATGCGCTTCACGGAGGCCTTGAGGTCCTCGAGCGGCGACTGCACGACCAGCTTGCCCTCGTGGAGGATGCCGATCCAGTCGGCGACGCGCTCGACGTCGTCGAGGATGTGGGAGGAGAAGAAGATGGTGGTGCCCGCTTCCTGGAGGACGGCCACGATGCTCTCCATGAACTCGCGGCGGACCAGAGCGTCGAGGCCCATGGTCGGGTCGTCGAGGAGGAGGAGCTTGGGGTGCGACGCCAGCGCCGTCAGGAGGGCAGCCTTGCCCTGCATTCCGCGGGAAAGATGGCCGAGCTTGCGGTCGACGGGAAGATCGAGGCGCGTGCGCAGATTCTCCGAGTAGGCGGCGTCCCAATTGGGATGCACGCCGGCACCGAAAGCCATGAGGTCGGCCACCGTCATCCAGTCCCACATGTGCACGCGCTCCGGGACGTAGGAGACGACGCGCTTCATCGGCACGTCCTGCGTGAAGGGATCGAAGCCGAGGACGGACATCGTGCCGGCGGTCGGCTCTAGCATGCCCATGAGCATCTGGATTGTGGTGGTCTTGCCGGCGCCGTTGCGGCCGAGATAGCCGTAAACCGACCCGGCCGGGACTTGCAGGGCCACGTCGTCGACGGCGACGAGGCGGCCGAAACGCTTGGTGAGGCCGGTTGTCTCGATGGCGAGGTCAGTCGTGCTCATCAGGGGTCACCTCTTCCCTACCTGCCTTGGCCGCCTGCCAGGCGTCGTCGGTGAGGCGGCGCAACTCGGCGGCGGAGAGATCGAGACTGTGCGCGAGAGAGGCTGCCTCGGCGAGACGCTGGCGAAGGATCGCGCGTCCCTCGGCTTGCCCCACTGCCCGGGCGTCGTCCGCAACGAAGGTGCCGCTGCCCTGGCGCGAGACGAAGAGGCCCTCGGCCTGCAGCTCGCGGTAGACGCGGGCGACAGTATTAGGGTTGACGCGGAGGCGGACGGCGAGGTCTCGGACGGTGGGGAGCTGATCGCCCGGGCGGAGGACGCCGGTGGCGACAGCGAGATGGAGCTGCTCCTTGAGCTGCACATACAGCGGCACTCGTGATTTGTGATCGACTGAGACATACATTGTGCTAATACAATAATACAAAAAGAGTGCGATGTCAAGGGGTGGTGGAAGGCCTTTGAGGCGGCATGGGTTCAGTCGTGGAGCTAGGCGGGGGCTCGGCGGCGCCGTGTGCCAGGCTACCTTCCCCACCAGTTCCAAGCCTTCGTCGGGACGGAAGAAGTCTGCAAAGTCGTCCCGTAAGACCTGCCCTTGCCACGAGCGCCCTGTGTCGTCCTGACGCAACCTTCGCGCCGCGGGTCACTGCTCCACGGCTCGAAGCCGCCACTCTCGGGCGGTCACACGCGGGCGCAAACGACCCCGAAGGTGTTCACGCGCAACGTCACTTCAGCTAGCTTATGTCTTTATGGGCCCGGTCCGGTGCGGCCTCAGAGTGAAGTCCCCCAACCCAGTCCCAACCCGAGCCCGGCATGCTCCGCCGCATTAAAGGACGGGGCCCTAGGGAGCATAAGGAGGAATATATTCGCCCCAAGGCGAAGGTGTGAGCGGAGGAGGGCCGCGGCATGAAGACCTCACGGATTGGCCTTTGCGCGCTGGCCGCGATTTCCTGGGCAATGGCAGGCGCGTCAGTCACGGGCGTCGTCGTCGATGATCACGGCAAGCTCATCGCCGGCGCCGATGTCTGGCTGATGACCGAGGCCGTCCACAACCAGGGCCCGCTCACCATCGGCGTCACCAGCACCGACGCCGCCGGCAAGTTCCTCTTTCGCTACGACGTCCCCTTCGGCGCCCTGGTCACCTGCTCGGCCGTCGCGCCAGGACGCGCCATCGATTGGCACCTGGCCGCCGGCCCCAAAGCCTACGCCCGCCTCGTCCTCAAGCACGCCACACCCCGCGAGGGTTCGGTCGTCGATGAGGACGACAAGCCCATCCCGGGCGCGACGGTTTGGCCCACGGACTTATACGCGACGCCCCCCTCCCCCGGCAAGGCGCGCGGCTGCGTCTTCCCCCAGCAGGTCCGCGCCCGCCTGACCGTGACCACCGACGCGAGCGGCCATTTCGTCCTCCCCTGGCTGACGGAGGGCTCGCAAATTCTGCTCGAGGCCGACGCCCCTGGCTATGCGCGGGTCAGACCGTACGACTTTTGGCGGACGCCTCCTGGCCCGCTTAAGATCATCCTCCCCCGCCCCGCGACGGTCGAGGGCACGGTCACCTGTGAGGTCGCCCCTGCCGCCGTCCAGGGCTTGACGATCCACGCCACCGTCACCGATGTCGACCAGGGCTGGTACGCGATGGCGAAGGCCGTCACCGATGCCCACGGCCGCTTCCGTCTCGAGGGGCTGCCACCCGGCCAGCTCTCGGTGGACTGCTCTCCCCCCGACACCCAGCCCTGGCGACCGAAGCTGATCGGCACCTCCAGGCTGCGCGGGCTATCGCTGGGGCAGACCGCCGTCCTCACGTTCCCGCTGGTGAAGGGAATCCTGGTCCACGGTCGAACGGTCGAGCAGGCGTCCGGCCAGCCAATTCCCGGGGTCAGGATCAACCTCTCCGGCATGAGCGTCAGCGCCAACGCCACCTCGGACGCCGCCGGAAACTACTCCCTCTACGCCCTCCCGACGACCGGCCCGGCCTTCGTGCGCGCGGAGGCCTGGCCCGTCGAGTACCTTCCGGTGCGTGAGCAGCCAAAGCCATCCACCGACCCTCGTGGCTCGCAGCCACCCGACAGCGTCAGCCTTACTCCCGGCACCGTCGCCCCGGTCGAGGGGCCGACCCTTCAGTTCTCTCGCGCCATGACGCTGCCCGGCCGCGTCCTCGATGAGACCGGCCGCCCCGCCCCCGGCGCCGTCGTCCTGGGCACTCACGGCCACGACACCATTGCCGGCGAGGACGGCTCCTTCACCCTCGCGAGCCTTGCGATCGGAAGCACCGTTTTCGTCTGGGCGGAGAGCGACGGCCTCTGGCCCGCGAGCGCGGTGGCGGTCACGACCTCGGCCCATCCCGCGCCGGTCACGCTGAAGCTGTCGAGCAAGAACTGGTGCCGTCTCCGATGCCTGGTCCTGGATGAGAACGGCGCGCCCGTGGAGGGCGCCACGGTCTCCGGTTGGGGACGGTTCCCGGGCAGCGCGCAGCCTTCCACAGGCCCCAATGTTCAGGGCGAGACCGGCGCCGACGGCCGCTTCGTCAGCCCGCCTGTGCCCGCTATCGCCGAGTACAGCCTCATGGCGTTCCTGCAGAACAAGCCGGGGACCGCCGGCACTCAGACCAGCGCCGTCTGGCAGGCCGTGGCCGGAGAGGACCACGACTTCGGCACGCTGAGCTTCCCCAAGCCTCGCACCGGCTTTCGCGGCGGACCCAGGCCCGCGCCCCCTGCCGACGGCACGGTCTCCGGCCGCGTCGTGGACAACGCCGGCAATCCAGTCGCCAGCGCCAGGGTCTTCAACCGCGGCGACAGCCCTCCGCCCGCCCCGGCCTCGGGCATCCTTCGCACCGCCGCCGACGGCCGCTTCACCCTCGCCCACCTTTACCGCGGCCCGGTGTGGGTCTTCGTGGAGGACGCTCGCGTCCTCGGGGCGCAGGGCTACGGCTTCGCGGGCAAGCTCGCGAAGACCGGTGACGACGCCGTCGAGATAACCCTCCCCCCGCCGCCCGGTCCCTCCACCGTCGGCAAGCCGCGTGCCTTCGATTACCCGCCCGCCGCCAAGGAGCCCGCCATCGTACGCACCGCCATCGATGACCTGTGGCAGTGGGCGAAGGACCACAAGCAGGAGCAACGCGTCACCGGCACGTACTGGCAGGCCCTCGCCGTGCTCGCCCCGCAACTCGCCGCCACCTTCCCCAACGGCGACGGTGGAACCACTCGGACGCTGGCCCGCGCCCACGAGATGTTGGCCAAGGATCCCGACGGAGCAATCGCTCTGATCCGCTCCCTGCCCAACGAGCCCGCCCAGTGTGCCGTCTTCATCGAGGCGGCGCAGCAGTTGACCCCGACCCGGCCCGCGCAGGCGATGGCTCTGCTGGACGGGGCGCTGGCCCTCGCGGCGGCGCAGACCGATCCGTACAATAGGATCGCCATCCCCGCCGGTGTCGGCGCGGCGATGCGCCCCCTCGACCCCAAGCGCGCGGAGATGATCCTTCGCCGGACGGCCGCCCTCGCAGGCGCGATGGGCCATGACGACGAAGCCGCCCAGTCCCGTATTGCGGCGGCCGCTGCCCTGGCCCCCATCGACCCCGACGCGGCGATGGCCCTCGTGAAGGACCTCAGCGTACAGGAACGCCCCCACGCCCTCGCCAGGCTCGCGGTCGCGCTGGCCGACGCCGTTCCCGCCCGGTCGGAGGCCCTCCTGGATCAGATAACCGAGTTTTCGTCGCCCTGGACGGACACGCGCCGGGAGGTCTGCCTGAGGATGGCCCGCGTGGACCCGGAGCGTGCGCTGAAGATCGCCCGCGCCTCCGATTTCGATGAGCTTCGCGCGGTCTACCTCGCCGAGATCGCCCTGGTTCTGGCCGAGGCCAGACCCGAGGCGGCGCCGAAGGTGATGGATGAGGCATACGCGACCCTCGACCCGACCCCAACGTCCGCGGGCGGAGGGATGGGGTATCAGGATAGCGACCTGGCTCTTCTGCGCCTGGCCTACTTCGGCGTACGGCTCGGCTATTCGCGCACCGACGAGATGGTGATGCGAGCGATGTCGATGCGACCCGATCCGTACGAGGGCTCAGAATCGGCGGCGAGGACCGGCATGTTCAGTAACGACACGGCCCGCCGCACGGGCCAGGTCGCCGAACTGCTGGCCCTCTTCGACCACGATGCGGCGCGAGCGCTGCTTGAGGGCCGGTACCTCGAGGGCGGCAAGCTCCCGTCCACGGAGAGCACCGGCTACCCCGGGGGTCAGGCGGGGGTGAGGGCGCTGGCAATGCTCGACCCGGAGTGGGCGCTGAAACTTGCCGAGGAGGCACCTGAGACCGAGCAGAAGTTTTCCGGCCTCCCGCCGAAGGAAGAGGCCCTGGGCTCGCTGGTCTACTACTTCGCGACGCCGGTGGCTGACCGCCCGCTGAAGGCCATCTCGCGCGACCCGATGGTGTGGATGAATGTTCTGATGGGCGACGAGGATGATGAATGACGCGCCGTCCAGGGCGGATGCCCCGGGGCGATGGTGGCGATACGAGCCTTAACGTGGATAGCGCCGACTCGCGCACGGCGTCGTCATCGTCCCGGAAGCGTGGCCGGAGTTGTGCCGAGCGGTTCGTTGGCGCTGCCGGTGGGCGGCTTCTCAACGGGCTCGAAGACCAGGGCGAAGTTCGCCAGGCCGCAGTCCAACACTGGAGCCGCGGACTGCGCCGGGGCCGCTACGTGGAAGCCTCCGACGTAGGCTACGGTGCGCCCACCCAAGGTGGCGCTCGTGATGTATTCGGCCGTCATCTGCTGGAAGTCCAACGGGTTCCTCTGGCCGGTCTGCATTACGGAGGCGAGCCATCCGCTCGGCGCCTCGGTGACCGGCATGATGCCCCTGACTACGACCGCCAGATCTCTGTGCACCGGGTAATCGCCCATGTTGAGGGTGGCGTGCATGCCGGGAAGGTGGCGATCGTCAACGCCGGCCAATTGGGCGCAGATGAAAAGATGCGGAAAGCTGCGGCGCACCAGCACCACGCGATCCTCCGACTCTCGCCTGGCGACAACGATCGCCGCGGCGTCCTTCATCGCTTCCGGCGGCCAGGCGAGGCCCTCCAGACCCCTGCGACGCGTTGCGGGGTCCGGAGGTTCGTCGAGGCAGGCGTCTTGAAGCCCGGCTATCAGGACGGAGGCAGACTTGCCGAGGCGCACGATCCTGTCGCCGTTGCCTGGGCAGCCAGGGATCTCGCCGCTCACCACGACGAGCGCCTCCCCGCCGGGCCCCGGCGCGATGGGCCACGGGGCGGTGCTGGACGTCAGGAAGCGGTCGACAGCCCCTTTGGCCGTGACGCGAGTGAGCACACGCGAGCGGCCGTCCGGAGCGCGGGCCACGACCCAGGCGTAACCGTCCCTGGCCACGACCCAGGGGGAGTCGGCCGGCCCGACAAGGTCCGTCAGACCAGCCACAGAAGCGAGCTTGCCGGTCTGGACGTCGAGGAGGCTAAGACCAAACTTCGTCGGCTGGTCGCTGCCGGCCGAGGTGACGCTGACGACGAAGACGTGGCTGCCGTCTCCGGCGTCGGCGAGGCCGCGGAGGGCCCTCACGTCGGCGAGATGTTGGGGCGGTCGGTCCGGATCAACGCGCTCCAGGCTGGAGGGCCCGCCACAGTAGGGCGGTGGGGGCGGCTGCCCGTAGTATGGCGGCCCCGGATAGGGCGACAGTGCCTTCCGGAGGGCGAGCGCCAGCGAGATCGAGGCGCGGGGAGCGGAGATGGCCGCAAGGGCGGAGCCTGTTCCCTTGATCAGCGTGACCGCGACCGGCAGACCCTTGAGCGGCTCCGAGCCGATTGTGGCGCTCGTGCCCTCGCCTTTCACGATCTCCACTGAACAGTAGATCGCCTCCATCCCCGCGGGCGCCAGGCCGCCCGGATGGAGGTCGACCAGGGAATTGGCGTCGGGGCCCTCCGCCACGATTTCCGCGGGGGCGTAGCGTTGGCCTTGCTCATCGCAGGCTGGATCGGGCCGAAGCCAGATGTAGTAGGGCGCGCCCCTGGTGGGATAAGCGAGCGCGACGGCCCTGGTGGCCTTCAGCTGCACTGGGGCGAGATAGGCTCGGGGCGATGACATGTGCTCGAAGTAGGGCGACCCACTCCGGGGCCCCGGCAAGGGCGCCGGTTGAGGGACGAACCCCCAGTTGACCCGGAGCGCGAAGGCCTTCGAGGACACGTAGCCGGGCGCGGCAAGGTCAACTATCCAACTGTCAGGCGAGCCGCCGGCCGGGTCCTTCGGGATCTCGTCGAGCAGTGGCGCCCAGTGTTGAAGCGCGCCCACCGCGACCTCGTTGCCGCTGGCGTCCAGGGCCGTGGTGGGAGGCTGCGGCGCCGCGAGGTCACGGACCTCGGCCGGGAAGCATCCCGTCATGTCGTGGAAGCGCGCGACCGCGGCGATGATCACCTCGGCGGCGCGGTCATAGGCCTCGAAGGCGCTCGTGGACGTGAACCCGGCCCACGCGACGCCGACCGTGGCGAGGATCATGACGACCGCGGCGCCCCCTCGCCCCGCCCGAGTGAAGCGCAAGAAGAGCAGCACGAGAGACACGGCCACCGCGACGACGATGGCGTTCCGGAGGGTGTGGCGCGGCATCGAACCGACACCGCGGTGGATCTGCAAGAGCATGGTCCGGCGGCCCGCGGTGAAATCCTTGGGCGAGAGATGGAGGTCGACCATCGTGCTCTGGTCCGGCCGCAGCCACATTCGAGTGGCCCACATCGCCGACCAGTTGACTGCGGCCGGCTTCGCATACTTCTTCATGCACCACGCCGGAGCGGGGAGGGGTAGGGCGTGGATGGCCGCCAGCAGCACCGACGACTTGCCCGCCATGGTCGCCGCGTCCAGCACGGCCCAGATGCTCCCGCGGCCGGCGTTGCCCTGCGGAAGCTCGTGGAGAGGCGCCTCGTCGCAATCCACCGGCGTGGGCGCCAAAATCGTGAGGTCGACCACGCAGCGACCCTGCACGCTGGCGCGGGAGATGGCGAGAGGGTAGACGATCTTCCGCGGGCGCGGGAAGCGCACGGCGAGGGGCGGCAGATCGCCCTGCGAGATCTTCGCCTCCCTAGAGCCCGCCTGGCCCGGCTTCACGCGGGTCGCGACGAAGTACCATCCGCGGCCAACGTAGCCGTCAAGCTCGCGGTCGGCCACCGGCGGCATCTGGAAGCCGTGGGTGCGCAGCCACTCGCCCAGCACGCCCTTGCCGGTGGCTTCGAGAACCGATACCTGGTACGGGCCGACGTCGAGGCGCTCATCCTCGATGACAGTGGGGCCCTCGTGGCCACTCATGCCCCCGGCCTTGCCCTCCGCGCTTGGGCCCCCCATGCTACTGGACATGCCCTCGCCATGACTCTCCGGCCCTTCGGTCACGACCGTCGGCGAGGTCAGGCCCTCCACGTAGTCGAGGAACCACTGGGAGCCCTCGTCAACGTCGTGCGGGCCCGGCTTGCCTGGCACCGGTACGACCCAGGCGCATTCGTCCCTCGTGCCGCGGTAGGTGACCTGAAAGAGGATCGTCTCGGACGCGCCGTCGTCGATGAGGACAGCCTTTTGGCCGGCCTCCATCGCAGCTACCTCGGGGCGAGCGGACACCATCATCCCGTCGCCGAGGGCCACGGCCGCCAGGGTCATGCCGAGGGCCACCAGGACGTACTCTGCGATCCGGCGCATGGCTTTCTCCTCGACGCTTCGGGCTCAACCAGCCTGCTTCTACTTATGTACTTCGGCACCGTTGGGGCCCCTCCTGCGGCGGCGAGTAGAGGTGTCAAGAGGAATATGTTGCCGGTAGGGCGAATTGAAGGATGGAGGGATCGACGCCCTGCAAGCCCTGAAACCAGGGATCCCAGCGGCTGCGATCAATGATCTTCGTCTTTGCCTCATGTTGAGCTAAGTCCTTGCACAGGGAGGGGAAGTCCGATGATCCGCCACAAGGTCTTCGACGTCGCTGTGCGCTTAGTGGTAGCGAGTTTCGTGGCTGTCGCGGTGATCGCCCTGCCTGTGTGCGCCGATGTGCTCCAGTACGGTGGTGGGCAGCCGTTCGGCAAGAGGAGCTTCGGCGGCGGCGGCCACCTGGTGCTTTTCGACGCCGGCAAAGATGGCCGCTGGCTGAACCGCATCGAGATGCATGGCTCGCGCTACGGAACGGAGATGCCGCCTGAGGAGGATTTCCACCTCTACATCGTTGATGCCCAGCAGCACGTCCTGCGCGACATCCCCCTGCCCTACTCGCTCTGGATCCGCGGCGAGGACTACTGGCGCGATCTCCCGGCTCCGCCAATCCAGGTCCCACAGCACTTCGGCATCGGCCTGACCTTCAACGCCCAGGCTACCAAGGGCGTTTATGTCGGCACCACCAAGGTCGACCCACCGGGCCACTCGTTCTCCTGGGTGCCGGGCTCTCCGGGGCAGTCGATGGGCGCCGAGGATTGGCTCGTCCGCGTCACGGTGGAGGACCAGCCGAAGGGCAACCCCAAGGCCCTGGACCTCGTCGTGCTCAAGACCGGCGACGCGTTCTTCGACACTTTCCTCACGGCCCTCGGCAATCCGCTGGCCCTGAAGTTCGCGACGCGAGGTGCGGTGCCCCAAGCAGACGTCGCCAGCGTGCGCCTCGGCGCTGCCGGCGAGACATCGGCGACGCTGGTATTGTCCAACGGCACTACGCTCCCGTGCGTGATCCTGGCCATCGACCAGAAGACGGTCCGCGTCCGTGACGTAGCGGGTAACGAAAGACAGCTCGCGCGGTCCGAGTTGACGAGGATCGAGTTTCACTGAGCGCCGACTGAGGACTGTGACCACTTCGCTTGCAGGGAGGGGTTCTCACATGACCCGCACGGTCGCGATCTGCCTGCTTACCGCACTGTCCTGCTTTGCCCATGCCGACCCGCCCTCGACGTTCTGCCTACCTTCTCTCGGCCCGGAGAAATACACCATCCACGTCTCCGCCCCATTGAAAGACGTCCTCGACGCCCTGTCCAAGCTCACCAACCGCCAGGTGGACCTCTTCGGTTACCCGAAGCAAGATGAGGCGCCGGGCAAGTCCCTTATCGACACGCGCATCAAGCTCGACTTCGACAACGCTCCTCTCGCCGACATCCTTCTCTCCATCTGCAAGCAGGCGGGGCTTGTCTACGGACTCGTCAAGTGCGCGGGTGGCCCCGGATCGCTCGGCGCGCCTATCTGGTTCCGACCCGGCGACATGTCCATCGACTCCGCAGCGACCGCCGTCCTCGATGACTACGTCCTCCGGACTGGCGGTGCGACGGTCACCCGAGAGCGCATGTCATCCTCCGGCTGGGGTATGCCCATCGAGCGGCGCCCTCTCCGGGAGCAGATGGAGATGTTCGTCGAGGTCATCCCGCGCTCGCCCGACGCCGCCCTATGCCTCCTCGGCCTCGACTATCAGGTCAAGGTCTTCCCCGATGCCGGAGCGGCTCTCACCGGCATCCCCAGGTTTCCGTACGACCAGGATGAGCGAGATCCCTCCGGCCGCAGCCTCGCGCAATCCGGCGTGATTAGGTTCGAGGCGCCCGACCCGCGCGCGACGATGCTCACCCGCCTCGAGGGCGGCCTTTCCGTCCTCCAGTCGATCAAAGCCACCGAGGTCCGCGTCACTGCCGACAGCGAGGGCCAGACCTTCAGCGGCGAGGACATCGTAGTGACCGTCCGCTCCTGGAAGTCCCAGTTCAGGCTGACGATCGACATGGACGTGAACTGCCCGCCTCTGAAAAGCGCCGTCGCGAACGTGCGCCCCATCGCCTGGGTGGCGGCCGTGCTCGTGGACCATGAGGGGCGCCGCGTGTACCCCTTCCCGCCGCATCAGGGTGGCCCGATCGCCTACTGGAGCGACGAGCAGACCAAGGTCTCCCTCATGTTCCCGACGACGTGGTACACGACGACCGGCCGGCAGAGCCGCGGCACCGAGTCTCCGTACGTCCCGGAGGCTCTCCTCCTCACCTTCTACCGCAGCCCAGGCGACCGCAAGACCGTTCCCTTTGTCATCTCGAACATCCCGCTTCCGTGAGGTGACCCATGCTGATCCGCAGCGTCTTCTTGTGCCTTCTGGCCTTCACCGTGACGGTGGCCCACGCCGAGCCGGCCTACTCCATCGGTTACGTCCTCACCCTCCACGCCTTCGATACCTATACCATCCACGCCTCCGGCACCTTCCGGGAGATCCTGCCGACGCTCAGGGCTACCATCCGTCGCGAGTTCCTCGTCGCCAACGAGCTCACTCATCCTCCGCACGGCCGCCCCTCCGTCTTCGACAAGCCGGTGTCGCTAAGCTTCGACGGCGTCACCCTCGACGACATCCTCTTCTCTCTGTGCAAGCAGCTCGGCGCCGTCTACTACGCCAATGGCCAAAACGGCGACTACCCGGGCGCCTATGTCCAGTTGGTCCCCCGCGATCCCCTGGTCGATGCCCGCCCGTGTGCCACCATCGACGGCTTCACCATCGTCGTCGAGGAGGTCTCGCGGGTGGAGAATGCCCTGACCGCCTTCGAGTGGGGCATGCCCGCCCCGGCGACCACGGGCGGCACGGAGCTCGACCTTTCCCTTTCCATCCGCCCTCACACCCGCGGCGCGCTCCTGGCGCTGCTGGGCCTCGACGCCCACGCGACTGCTTTCCCCGACCACGGCCCGGCCATCATCGGCAAGGGCAGGGGCGCCTTCCGGCAAGAGCCCCTTCCCCCCTTCCACGACGAGGCCCTGGGGATGCCTGCCTCCATCATCCTCCCCCTCGGCCGCCAACACCCCTCCGTCCTCCGCCGCGTCGAGGCCCGTCTCGCCCTCACGTCCCTGGTCAGTATGGTTCAGCTTCACATCCCGCCCGATGCAGTCGGCAAGACCTTCACCCAGGACGACATCTCGGT
>PMZA01000483.1 GCA_003170595.1 Armatimonadota bacterium | reverse complement strand
CTACTCGGCCCCTCCACAAGCCAAGACACAAGCCAAGCGAAAGGCGCGGCGGGCATGAATGCCCGCCCTACAGAAGGATGAAGACCGAAAGGACGGTGGGGAGATATGCCGGTTAGAGGGATCCAAGGGTATCCGGATGATGTGAAGGAAGGGCTGGATGGATACAGAGAAGAGCTAAAGAGGCCGATGCATGATCGGTCGCTGCTCAGGGCCGGGGCGGTCAAGCCGGAGGGGTCCGTCGAGATCACGGCCGACTGGACCCTAGTCGTTGAGTGCCAGCGCGGTAGCCAGGTCTGCACCGCTGCCGTCGACTTCCGCCGCTTCATGGAAGTCTGCATGCACACCCCCATCCAGGGCCTCGAATTCCGCACGAATAAGCCCGGCGATAAGCTGATCCGCCTCGTCCTCACGCCCGAGGATTTCGACGCGCCCGAGTCATACAAGATCGAGGTCGGCGAGGCGCAGATCGATGTCACCGCGGCCGATGAAAACGGCCTGCAGTACGGCCTCTACGAGCTTGAGGAGGAAATGCGGACCGCCGGCGGGCCGTGGGTGCCGCCCATGGCCGATGAGCGCCGGCCGTGGATGGAGACCAGGATTCTGCGATCGTTCTATGCGCCGTATTACCAGAACGAGCTGACCGTGGGCGTCGAGAAGGGCGGGGAGAGCTACTACCCCGATGAGTACCTCAATCGCCTGGCGCATCATCGGATCAACGGAATCTGGCTGCACCTCAAGCTGCGCGACATCGTGCCGTCGGACATCTTCCCGGAGTTTGGGGGCGAGGCCGAGGTGACGCTGCCGAGGCTCAGGGAACTGGTCGAGCGGGCGGCGAAGTATGGGATCAAGGTATTTCTATACATGCTCGAGCCGAGAAACATCGAGCAAGACGACCCCTTCTGGGAGGCGCATCCGGACGTGAAGGGCCGGGCGGAGGGGGCCTTGCTGGATATCTCCGAACCGAACTTCGCAATGTGCACGAGCGGGGTCGCGGGGGCGTCGTCGGCGACGATCGCGTGGCTGCGAGAGGCGAGTGAACGGTTGTTCACTGAGGTGCCGGGGCTGGGCGGAACGTTTCACATAACGGCGTCGGAGGAGCATACGCACTGCTTCTCCCATGCCTACGCGCCGGCCGATAGGGAACCGCCGTACGAGACGACTGGCTGCCCGCGATGCAGAAACCGGCGGGCGGCGGACGTGATCGCCGAGATCATCGCCGCCTTCGAGGAGGGCATCCACGCGGCCGATCCCAAGGCGAAGATCATCGTCTGGAACTGGTCGTGGGAGTGGCCGTACGGGGTCGAGGGCGAGCATGAGATCATCACGAAGCTGCCCGCGAATACCATCCTCCTCCTCGACTTTGAGCGCGGGGACGTGAAGAAAATCAACGGGAAGGACGTGCCCATCGACGAGTACGCGCTGAGCTTCGTTGGGCCGTCGCAGCGATTCCTGCGCTCGGCGGAATGGGCGAAGGAGCGGGGCCCTTCGACAGGCTCAGGACCTGGCGGCATGCCGGTGTATGGCAAGTTCCAGTTCGTGGCGACGCATGAATGCGCGAATACTCCGCACATGCCGCTGCCGGGCATCGTGTACGACAAGTTCGCGCGGCTGCGGGCGTCGCATGGGACCGGGATGCTGGGGTGCTGGATCTTCGGCAACTACCCCGGGCTCATCGTCGACCTCGCCGGGCGGCTGTACATGGAGCCCTTCCCCTCGGACTGGGAGGCGGTCCTGAGGCGACTGGCCCTCGACTACTTCGGCCCCGAGGCCGTGAACGACATCCGCGAGGCGTGGGACCTCTTCGCCGAGGCGTGGGAGGACTACCCGTTCTACGTGCCGATGATCTACTCCGGGCCGCATGTCGAGGGGCCGGCGTTCCCCTGGTTCCTCGAACCCATCCACAAGCCCTTCCCGCCGAGCTGGCTGCCCGATCAGACGCCGGGGGATAACTGCCTCGATCAGATCATGGACGCGGATGTGCTGTGGTGGGATGAGTGCTGGGCGAATCTCATCGAGCGGTGGGGGAGGGGCCTCCAGGCCATGGAGCGCGGGATAGGGAAGATGCCCGCGCCGACCGTCGAGGCGCAGAAGGAATACGGCATCGCGCGGGTCATCTGGCACCAAATGCAGAGCACGCGGAATACCTACCGGTTCTACGTCGAGCGGGAATTCCTGCTGCGCTCCGGGGACGAGAAGGAGCGTGGGGCGATCCTGCGGCGGCTGCGGGAACTGGTCGTCGAGGAGATAAAGCAGGCGGAGGAATGCATCCCCTACCTCGAGGCGGACTCGCGCATCGGGTGGCACTCGGAGGCGCATCAGTACCTGCTGAGCGCGGAGAGGGTGGTGGGGCGGGTGGCTGCGCTGAGGGAAATGGCGGACCACATCGGGGAGACGCTGGCCTTCGGGGCGGGGCTGATGAAACCGCAGGCGTACGAGGAGCCGCTGAGCGGAGGGCAGTATAGGGCCATACGGGACAAACTGGAGGCGAAAGGCGAAGTCGACCTCATCGAAGGCATCTACCCGGAAGAGCAAAGATAGACCTCGGGGCTCTGCCCCACACTGCGGACCTTCGGTCCGCTAACCCGCAGGGGCACTGGCCCCTGACCCCACTGCGCACCTGCGGTGCGCTTCGCCGCCACAAAGCGGCGGCTTTCTCGCGAGGCCGATGGGTGCGGGACGCTCAACGAGTTGCTGGAGACTGCTCCGTAAAGTGAGGCCGCATGCGGGACCACCGCCAAGCTGGTCAGTGTCGACGATGTGGCGATCCGTCGGGCGAGGGGCCTGGGCGACGGCGAAGTCCTTGAGCTTGGCCAGCGTCGCGTGAGATTCCTGCGAACGCCGCTCATGCCGCACTCGTGGGAAGCCGGGCTCACGTTCGAGGAGACGACCGGGACGCTCTTGTGCTCGGACATCGGATATCACTGGGGCGATGTCGAGGTCACGACCGAGGAGAGCATCGTCGAGCGGGCGCGGGCGCTTGCGATAAGGCACGGATCGACATACCGGGGGATGGGGCGGGGGAATTGTGTGGCATCGCCGGGGTGCTGAGGGAGATTCTCGGGAATTCAGAGTGATCCCAACGCACAAGGACAAGGAGACGGTTGAGATTCAGCCGTCTAGGGAAGACCGTAAGACAGGTTAGTGCATGAAATTGGCAACCTGGTTGACTTTGCCCATCGGGACGTTGAAGCCCAGCGCCTGCCAGGCCCCAAGGGAGGCGACGAAAAGCAGAGCGAGTAGCAGGGCATACTCGACGCTGGTAAGGCCGTTATCGTCCAAAAGGAACCTGCGAAGACCGTTGATCATGGCCGGAACCCCCCTCGGCTGGAAGAAGCGTCCGTGCTGATGTCATCGCCACCGCGAGTAAGACATCGGGACGCGGCCTCCCAGACCGTTATCCCGCCCAACCCCCAGTTTCACCTTTACGCCCGATTCATGCAAGTGCGAGTTTTTCAGGTGATCCCTGAGAAGCGATGATAGCTGCCGTTTTCTCCGATTTTGATTCTACCATACTTGAGCGAGAATGGAGCTAGCTTTGAGGAAAACTTGAGTGCAAGGTTTTAAGACAACGGGTGAACCTTCGAGTGCACGAAGGTGAGGAGGAGGGGATGGGTAGAGGCAGTAGGACGATGTGAGGGTGCGGGAGGGGAGCGGCAAGATTCGTGCCAAGGCGAGAGGGGGGAGGGTTGGAGTGAGTGAGGCGTGGTGCGGGGATCCTTCTGAGCAGCAAAGGGCGCTG
>PMZA01000490.1:4517-5422 GCA_003170595.1 Armatimonadota bacterium | reverse complement strand
CGTCGTGGAAGGTCTGGCCGTGGACGAAGCGGAGGTGGGAGAAGGTCGCCGGGGCGTCGAGAGCGACGGCGAACCAGGCGTCGGCCTGCGGCTGTCCGTTGAAGGTGACGCGGTAGGTCTCGGGATCGTCATCGCAAAGGGAGCCGAGAACGTTGCCCTCGGCGGACCAGGACTCGTGGGCGCCGAAAAAGACGGACATCTCGGGCGCGGGCACGCCCTCGCGATCGAGCCATACCTGGACGGCGCCGCCCGTGGAGCCGGCGGAATACCAGGGGCGAAGGCTGAGAGTGACCGGGTGGGGCGTGGGCCTGAGGAGGGTCGCCGGGACGGTGAAGGCACCGTCGGCGAAGGTCGGTAGCGCGTCGGGTGTAAGGCGGATCATCTTCGCGGAGTGGGCCGGAAGCTTGGAGTTGGCCGCCGAGTCGTAGGCCAGCACGAGCGGGCCGTAACGGAAGGCGACCTTGCTCGGGTAGGCGGCGCCGCCGTCGACGGCTTCGGGGCGAGGCACGAACGGCGCAATGGATATCGCTCCGTGAAGAGGGCGGCCGCGGTAGAAGACAGGCACCTTACCAGCCCCGGAGACCGTGACCGTCACGTCGCCGGGAAGCGGGTAGGAGCCGCGGATGGTGACGGTCGCGACGCCGGTGCTCAGAGGCACCTTGTAGGTGCCCGGCTCGTAGAAGTTGATGACGATAGCCTCGGGCTTCTCGCGCTTCATCACAGCCGCGAAGGGCGCCCAGGCGACGGCGCGGATGCCGCTGGATGAGCAGCAGTGAAGATCGCGGCTATAGGGTTTGAGGCCCTGGAGCGGGACGTAATAGCTCCACTGCGAGCCGTCGGGTAGCTGGGCGCCGAGGAGTTCGTTGTAGGTCGAATACTCGACGGCCTCGGCGTACTTGGCGTCG
>PMZA01000490.1:0-4445 GCA_003170595.1 Armatimonadota bacterium | reverse complement strand
CGCCGGTGATATAGAGGCGGTTGCGGGAGACGTCGTCCCAGGCGTTGTCGACGGCGCGGAGGAGGTCGGCGCGGCCGGTCACGCGGTAAAGCTCAGCGAGGCCGACGATGTTGCTGAGCATCTCGTAGGCCTTGGCGTTGGCGATGCGGTTGACGGGCGTGTGGGCGAGGAGGGCGGAGACGAGGTGGGAGCCGTTGGGCTGATCGTAGGCGGTGAGGATGTAGTTGCAGAAGTCGAGGTAGCGCTTGTCGCCGGTCGCGCGATAGAGCCAGACCATGGGCTGGAGGACGCTGGTGGCGGCGAGGCCGAAGTGGGTGCCGGCGGCGATGATATCTTTCCTGCCGGGGCCAAAGCTCGCGAGGAGGAGATCTGCGGACTTGCGGGCGGCGGTGAGGGCTTTGTCATCGCCGAAGACCTGCCAGTAGCGGAGGAGGCCGAGGAGGCCGTACTTGGTGATCCACACGTCCCAGTCGTAGGGGCCCTGGATCGGGACGACGTAGCGATGGGCGGCGGGGTAGGTGCCGAGATAGCCGTCGGGCTCCTGGGTGGCGATGAAGGCCGTGGCGACGGCGCGGCAGCGGGCGGCGAGGCGGGCGTCGCCAGTGAGGGCGTAGGTGAGGGAGGCTGCGTCGAGCCACTTGCCGACATACTCGCCGGGCCAACCGTAGCCCCAGTCGCGGTTGCGATCGCGGAAGGGAGCGAGGAGGACGTCGGGGTCCTGGGCGAGGAGGCGGTTGACTAGGCTAGCGTGCATGCGTCCGCCGAGGAGGCCCTCGGGCGCGACGGCGGAGGGGCCGAGGTCGACGAGGGCGTTGTGGACAACGACGCCGTGGGCGCCGGGCGTGAGGAGATCCGGAGCGGCGAAGGTGGCGAACATGGCGATCAGGGCATAGGTCATGGGATGGTCACCTTGAGACGACGCGGGCAAGGATAGAGGGTTGCGGGATGGAGGGCAAGGAGAAAAAGGAAAGCCCCCGGCGGAAGGCCGGGGGCTGGTGAGTCGAAGAGCACGGGCGGGTGTGGCGGCCGGGTTACCAGGGGTTGTTCCACGGGTTCCACGTGGCGAGCCAGCCGGGGGCGTTCGGATCGGTCACGGTGCGGTGCCACTTGGCGTGACCGTCGGCGAAGCCAGCGTTGAAGCCCTCGTTGTGGATGGAGCAGAGGGCCGCGCCGCACATGCGGGTGTCCTCGGGGGAACTGAAGCACCAGCCGGCGAAGTGGACGTAGTCGCGGTGGCCGTCAGCGATGACGTTGAGTTCCGAAGGGGCATCGATCTTGGCGAGCTTGATGTTGTAGACCCAGGGGTTGATGGCGTAGCAGTTGTCTATCCAACTCCAGCCGGGCGGGGGCGCTCCGCAGGTGCAGGTGGCGGGAGTGCCGCGGGAGGGGCACATGTAGATTTGGGTGTTCTTGATGTAGGGCTGGACCAGATATACCCAGGTCCCCCAGCAGGAGTACTGGGTGGGCATCTTCTCGTCGTAATCCTGAGCGTACATCAGGAAGGCGAGCATGATCTGCTTGACGTTCGACGTACAGCTTGCCTGACGGGCCTTCTCTCGCGCCTTGGCGAAGACAGGGAAAAGGATGGCGGCGAGGATCGCGATGATAGCGATCACAACCAGCAACTCGATGAGCGTAAAGCCAGACCTCGAGGCGAGGTTACTGCGCATGACGACATCTCCTCTGGATAGGGTATCTGGACCTCGCGAAGCCACTACAGGTAGGTTTCGCCACGAAGCGGGGCGGCACCTCCGAGATGGACGCAAGTATTTCAAGGAGGGGGCGAGACGAAACAAGGCCAGAAGCTATTCGGTATGGTGGTGGGGGCGGGTCATGACCAGGTGGCGGCAGATCGAGGTCAGGCAGATCGTCAGGAAGACCAACCCCTCCTCGGGGTTGCACTCGCCCTCGGTGCAGTAGAGAAGGATGCCGCGCGCGGCTGCGTAGACGACCGGCATGGCACCTTCGATCGTGAGAACGAGGTCAGCTAGCGCGTAGGTGCGGGTCTGGAAGGCGTCGTAGTCGTCCGCCGCGCAGGCGGCGGCGATGTCGGCGGTGAAGCACTCAAGCTGGGAGCGCTGCTCCTCCGTGCCGAGGCGGACGGCGCGGCTGAGGCGGCCAAGGCGGGCCATCATCTGGGCGATCATCGCCGCACGGCCGAGGCGGTCGGTCACGCTGAGGCGGTAGAAATGACTCTTCTCCCCCAGGACGCGGCCGACGGCGTTGAGCACGTGCATGCGCATGACCGGCGAGTGGAGGTCCGGAAGATGGCGGAAGGCCGGCTCGACGATGCGCAGGTCGTCGGTGCGGCTGGCCGCATCGACGAGGGCGGCGAAGGAGTGGCGATCGCCGGGCTCGAGGAGCGCCTGGTAGAGAGCCTCGCGGGCTTCGGGGCCGCCGATCTCGCCGAGGGCGTGGGCGGCGCTGGTGCTCAGACGGGTGTCGTCGTCGTGCAGGTACTGAAGGAGAGGCTGGACACCTTCGGGCTTGCCCAGCCTGCCGAGGGCTTCGGCGACGGCGGGGCGGACGTCGGACTCCTCATCGCCGAGGACTTCGACCAGGGCGTCGAGGCCCTCATCGAGGCCGGACTCGCCGAGGCCCTCGGCGGCGCCGGCGCGAACGACGGGGCTGGAGTCGCGCAGGCCACGGACGAGAGGGTCGACGGCGAGGGGGCTCTTGGATCGGCCGAGGGCGCGGAGGCGGCCGGCGCGGGTCTGGTCTTCGCTGGACATCGCGTAGAGGGCGGAGTTGTAGGCGAAGCTGAAGAGGTTGCCGCGGAACTGGCCGAGGACGTACATCGGCGAGGCGGCCTCGGGTTCGCGCAGGAAGAAGGAGAGGGCCAGCGGGACCAGCGTGGCGGCGGCGGCGACGGCGAAGATCATCTGCAGGCCGCCGATGTTGAGGCCGAAAAGGGTCGTGTGGAAATCGCCGAAGGAATTGCGCAAGACGCCGGAGAGCAGCGGGCCTGCGGCTGAGCCGAGGGTGGAGAAGGCGGTCCAGATGACGAAGTAGCCGGTGGTGTCGCGGCCCTGAGGGATGGTCTTGAAGAGGAGACTCGATAGCGTGACCGAGACGCCGGAGCCGGCGATGCCGCCGACGACCATCGCGATGGTGATGTAGGACCAGTAGCCGCCAGGTGACGTGAGGACCCAAAGGAGGGGGACGAGAACGAGCGGGGCGACAAGGATCTGGATGACCGGCTTGCTGCCGTACTTCTGCGCAAAGTCGCCCCAGAAGCGGTAGCCGATCATCGTGGCGACGAGGTTGATATTGGTGAAGATCGCGACGAGAAGGTAGGAGAGGTGGAGGTAGCGGAGCATGTAGACGCTGTAGAAGGCGCCGGCGACCATCATGGCGGCGGTCCAGGCGACGAGGAAGATGCAGAGGCGGAGGAAGGGTCCCTCGCGGAGAGGGACGATCAGCTCGGCGAGGGAGGTCGCGTCCTCCTCCTCCATCTGCGGATAGGGCGTGACCGCGGCGACGACGTAGCCGCCGATGCCGCCGAGGAAGCCGAGGGCGTAGACGACCGTGAAGTTGAGCGGCCAGGAGGCGAGGTCGAGGAAACGGCTGGCCAGGAAGAGGTAGGCCATGCCGACGGCGGTGAGGGTGAACATGCGGCGGCCGATGTACTGGGAGCGGATGTCGGCGGGAATGACCGCGCTCATCCACGAAGTCCAGCGCGGGCTGACCGCGTGGCCGAAGAAGAGAGCCGTGGCGAGGAAGGCGCCGAGGACGTGGAAGCGGAGGGACGGGGCGACGTGGGGGACGACAAGAATGACGGCGCTGGTGAGGGTGATCTCACAGCAGCCGAGGGCGACCATCATCCGGCGCTTGTTGCGGGCGCGGCCAGTGAGGAAGTAGCTGAGAAGCTGGCTGAGGCCCATGACCGACGTGAGCGAAACGAGGAAGGCGATCTGGGAATCGGAGAGGCCGAACTGGAGGCAGAGGCCGGTGAGTACGGGGCCGGCGACCGTGGCGTTGGGGCCGTAGACACCCCAGAGCGCGCCCATGAGCGTGAAGCTGCGCAGGGCACGTGCGAGCTGCTGCTGGGAAAGGCCTAGATGTCCGGCGGGCGTCGATGCCATGGCGAAAAGGACGCGGCTAAGGAAGGGCGAAAGACCGCGCGTGTGCGGGTCCAAGCGCCCGCTCAGGAAAGGGTAGCACGTGTGGGGGGAAGGCAACAGATGGAAAAGCAGGACCGATGGGTCGTGAGAAGCCAGCGTGGTGCGGGGATGCTTCGCGCGGCGACGCTACGCGTCGCTGGGCGCTCAGCATGACAGCCAAGAGCAGAAGAGCAAAAGGCGTCCGCGGGCGAAGGGTGGTTGCGTGGCCACCGCAGATCCTCCGCGGGAGAGGTTGTTAGAGGGCGTTAGGTACCGCGCTCAGGATGACGGCCGTTTTGGGGGCGGGTTTTCTGATGGTTGCTGTAGGGCGGCCATTTATGG
>PMZA01000051.1 GCA_003170595.1 Armatimonadota bacterium | reverse complement strand
TAGGGGCGCGGCTGGCGGCCGGCGGTGCCGTCGCGGCAGGTGGGCCGTGGGCGGAGTCACAGCAGCCGGGCGGGCTCGACGCCTGCGCAACCCTCGGGTCGGCTTGGGCGGGCCTTAGATCGAATCCCGGCCCTCTCGTGCTGTCGTCCCTCATCCTTTTGGTGCTGGGGGCAGTTTCCGTTGCCCTCGTGCAGAAAGCGGTGAAGGGCCCGTCGGGACAATACATCAACATGCTCCTGAGCTTTCTGATCTCGGTACCTCTGGTGGTGGGGATCATGGGCCTAGCCCTTAAGACCCTGCGCGGCGAGCAGATGCAGGTGAGCGATTTCTTCGACGGTTTTAGATTCCCACAGATCAAGAACGGCTACGTCGCCGTGGCGGGTCCGTCGTTACTGTGGGCCGTCCTTAACGCCGTGGTCATGCCCGCGAGCTTGACGGCCGGGCTCGGACAAACGTCGACGGCGGCGCCGGCGGGACTTTACGGACGCCTTGGTCTGATAGCCCTTATCTGGCTGTTCGCGTACCCCTTCGTCGCCCTGCTTTACCCCGCCGTGGCGCAGGGCTTCAGCGGGATGGACGCCCTCAAACTGTCCCTCCAGCGGGGGCGCGACAACTGGGTTCAGCTTTTCCTGGTGATCCTTCTGACTGCGCTCATTGGTACCATCGCGGCGGCTGTGACGTGCGGGCTCGGTCTGGTCCTGGCCCTGCCGTGGTGTTTCTGCGTTCTCGGCAGGACGTATCTGGTGCTAATGGAAGGCGGCGCGCCGGTGGCCACGGTGATACGGCGGCTGGGGCCGTCCACGGCGACACAGCGGCCAGCGCCACCACCGTCGTCCGCCGAGGCGTCCGGCCAGACCAGGCGATACGCTGCCGTTGCGGCGGTATGTGTCTTGGTCATCAGCGGCGCCTTCGGGGTCTCTCGTGTGGCGCCGGCGATTGGGAAGAGGATGGCGGTGGCGGCGGCCAACTCGTGCCAGACGAACCTGAGGCAGGCCGGCCTGGCCATGCTCATGTACGTTCAGGACTACGACGGCCACATGCCGCACGGCGCTGAGTGGTGCGACGCCATCCAGCCGTATGTCAAGAACCTGCAGATATGCACCTGCCCGGCATTGCGCGGGCGGAAGGGCGGATACGCACTGAATGACAGCCTAGTCGGCCAGCGAGTCACGGGCGCCCAGAATCCGGCTCAGACCATCATGCTCTTCGACGCCTCCAGCGGATGGAACGCCGACGGTGGAAGCGGCCTGATGGCCTTCCGGCACCTTGGGGCCTCCAACGTCTGCTATGCCGAAGGCCACGTCAGCGCTGCATTTGCGGGGAACCCCTATGTGGCGAGGGGCTTCGACACCGCTAACGCGCCCGGGGGGCCGGGTTTCACATCGACGCTCCCGCCGTCAGGGGCACCAGGTCCGGGCAAACCAGGGGCACCCGAGCCGCCGGGGCCGCCGCCCGGGGCCCCACCGACCGGCGCCCCGCCGGGTGCCGCGCCAGCGCCTCAGGAGGCCCAGGCGCCTGAGGGCGTGCGTGTATTCGACGTGCAGACCGGGATCGGGCTGACCCCAGACTGCCGGCGGCCCCTGAGGGCGACCAGCAGGTTCCCCGCGTCCACGCACGAGGTCGATGTGACGTACGCGGAGACCGCGCCACCCAACTGCTTTTGGACCGTCGCCGTGAGGCTCTACCGGAACGGCCGGCACCTCCCCAGCTTTGACGATGCCTCCGCCCCGTCGGCCGACGGCCGGGGGCACGAGGAGTTCGTGTGGAACGGCGGAGCGCCCCCGGGGCGCTACTCGATTCGCTTTCTCTGGAACGGGGCGCAGGTGGGGGAGGGCCAATTCACGGTCGGGTCGTGAGGCACTGAGGCTCAGGTCTCTTAGCAGCAGGCAGTTGGTGGCTGTTCAGCTATTGCTTGCGCCGGGGGTACTCTGTAGGGGAGGGTTGCCCCCGGGAGCCACGGAGTAGTCGGTGTTGTCTCGGATGCGGGCGAACATCGCGTTGTCGATCTCGTGATAGCGGGCACAGCCCGGTACACGAATCCGTGGCTTGCCCGACGATGCTGAAAATGGGATGACATTCTCGATGCGGAGGGCGAGCGCAAGCTCGGTCTGCAGGTCTCTGATCTCCCTGACGACCTGCTCCAAGTCGCCATCTTGGCTCACCAGCCTGGCGATGTCATACTCCGAGTGACGGGCCATACGGATCATGTCCAGAGCGATACGGAGGTCGATGCCCTTCTCCCGGCCCTGCATGATCTCGACAATCTCCCAGCAGCCGCAAGGACATGGCCGAGAGTGCTTCTTGATGACCCTCTTCTGGGAGTACTTCAGTTGGTGAGACCAGGTGTAGACGCCGCGCTCCCTCATGGCAGAAAGTCGTCTCTGCATCCGCGCGTTTCCCTTGGGGTCAAGTTGGGGACTGGCAAGGCCGGTGTAGAAACGGATCCCGGCTAGGGCTCTGCCCTCTAGGAACTCAGCAGCTAACAGATCGGGGTGGGTGTTGCCGTGTCCGAAGTGGGCCTGACATCCGTGGTAGAGATTCTGCCCATCGATGAAGAAGATCACCCGGCTGGCTGCCGAGGTGGAAGCAGAGCTGGAAGGGTCTGGCATCGCCAATCCTCCGCTGCCAAAGAAAAGCCCCGCGATCCAGTGGAACGCGGGGTTAATAGTGGCACCTAACCGGGCCTGGAAGGCCAAGCTAGACGCTCGTGGCAATCATTGTACCCACTATCGGCCCCATGTCAATCCCCTTAAGGGCAAGGGCGGGGTCAGGTCGCTTGGACGCGCTTGACGGTCAGGCTCGTCGCTTTGCCGAGGCCGAGCTTCTCCGCTCCTGTGATATGCGGCACCGTCTCCGGTTTGATCCCCATCAATCCGCACGCCACCGCGTCCGCTGCCACGAAGTCCGGGCTGATCACCAGCGACTTCGGCGTCGTGACCTTCCCCGGTCCCTTCGGCCCGTTCGTCACGAGCGCGTGCGTCGCATCGCAGATCACCAGCGTCGGCCGCAACCCGGACGCCAGGTCGACGATGTTCTGATGCAGGTTGCCGCCAGATTGGAACTGGCTCGATGCCTCGTGGTAATCCTGCGGCCGCCAGATCGCCCCCATCTGATTCTTCATCGCCAGCGTCACCACCGACGCCGAGTGGACCTTGCAGCAGGGAACGTTGATGTATACGTCCGCGTCAAGAATATCGCGCGACACCTTGTCCTGCTTGATGTTCACGCCCTGCGCGAGCGGGACCTGCGAGTACATCGACTCGTTGTCCATCGCGACAAGCTGGACGCCCGCCGACTTGCAGGCATCCTGCGCGCCGCTGAGCTCGAAGGCCGCGGCCGAGGTGTCGCAGGAATGCTCGACGACGATGATCTCCTTCGCGCCGGCCTCGTGGCAGGCTTTGATGATCGCCAGGAGAACTGCCGGCTGGACGTTGGCCGCTTGCTCGGGCGAACGTGCCCACGCAAGGTTGGGCTTGATCACGACGGAGTCGCCGCTGTGCACGAAGGAGCCGATGCCGCCGTAGGGCTGGAGGCCGGCCTTGAGCATGGCGGCCGGGTCGGAGCCCTGCGAGAGGACGCAGTCGAGGCCCTCGACGGGGTGGGGGTTGTGCCGGTTCTTGCCGATCTTGCCGGCGGAAGCGGTGGCTTCAGTCTTGCCGCCGGCAAGATCGGCAAGAAC
>PMZA01000238.1 GCA_003170595.1 Armatimonadota bacterium | reverse complement strand
GTCCATCGGGCTATCAACGCCGCGCCCTGTGTAGACGAGCTTGCGCTCGCCGTCGAACACGTAGAAGTGAGGGGTGCGCAGCGCCCCGTACGCGACGGCCGCGGCTTGGCTTTCGTCACGCAGGTAGATCCAGGGGAAGCGTTCCCGCTCCATGAGCGTTATCATCTGCTTGAACGAGTCACCTGCGGCCACCAGGATCGTGTTCGAGTTGATGCCCACGAATCTGACGCCCTGGCTCATGAACTTCTCCGCGGTCCGCCGTGTCACTTCGTTAGATCCCGTGACATAGGGGCAGTGGTTGCAGGTGAAGAAGACGACGAGGGGCTGGCGCGGTACATCGACTTCTTCACCAAGCCCGGCGAACTCGTCATGGACCTGACCTCCGGCTCGGGCACCGTAGCGGCCGTGGCGAAGAAGCGCGGCCGCCCCTGCATGGCCTTCGACATCGACGAGGAGAAGGTCAAACTCACCCTCGAGCGGCTGTCGAAGATCACGTGGGCCTGCGACCTGCCGCAGGTGTCCGAGGACGAAGAGGAGGCCGAGGGCGAAGACCCTCGACCTCCCACCGTGCCGGCCGTACCGGTCAGCCAGTCAGAGGGCTCACGAGACCCGGACGCCGGCTGGAACGCCGACTGGGTGGATACCACCGACGTAGCGGTCGGCGAGCCCCTGACGGCCGCTGACCTGTTCTCTGGCATCGGCGGGTTCTCCAAGGGCTTCGAGATGGCGGGCTACCGCACGCTCCTGGCCATCGACAGCGACCCCAAAGCGGCGGCCATCTACCGGGCCAACTTCCCCGAGACCAAGCTGCTGGTCTCGCCAATAGAGTCACTCTCCGACGACGAGATCCTGAATGCCCTCGGTGGGGCGACGGTGGATGTCCTTTTCGGCTCTCCTCCCTGCCAGGGGTTCTCCTCGGCCGGGAAGAGGAAGCCCGGCGACCCTCGCAATCAGCTCTTCCGTCAGTTCATCCGGGCGGCGGCGCTGTTGCGTCCGCACTTCGTGGTCATGGAGAACGTGCCTCAGCTCGCCAGCCTTCAGGGCGGGGCGTTCCTTCGTGAGATCGTGGCCTCCCTGGAGAGGACGGGCTACCCGGGGGCGAGCGTGGTGAAGCTCGAGGCCGCTGAGTACGGGGTGCCCCAACTGCGGACGCGCCTCATCATCGTCGCCAGCAGGCAAGGGCTCGACAATCCCTATCCTCTCCCCATGCTGCCGGAGAAGCAGTTCGTGACGGTGGCGGAGGCCATCGGCGACCTCGAGGACCGTGAGCGTGATGAGGCCTTCGGACATGTCCCGCCGGAGCGTGCGGCGGAGATGGTCGAGCGCCTGCGAGTCCTGGAGCCGGGTCAGCGCCTGTACGACTCGTACAACTCCTCGTGGCAGCGCCTGTGGACCGACCGCCCAGCACTCACGATTCTGGCTCATAACGGCTCGAGCTTCGTACACCACTCGCGTCCGCGGACGCTGTCCGTGCGCGAGATGGCACGGCTGCAGGGCTTCCCGGATGACTTCGACCTTTCCGGTCCGATCACCACCACCATGCAGGCGGTGGCAAATGCGGTTCCGCCGCCGCTCGCAAAGCAGATCGCCCTGGCCCTTCGGCCATCCATCGAGCGCCTGCGGTCTCAGACCGCCGCCGACCATCCGACTACGGACGACGCTGCCGGGGAGGGGAGATGATCATGGCTACCGTCTCCCCACGCGCCAGCAGCGGAGGCCCCAGGCCCAAGTGCGGCTCCGGCCGCGACTCCAAGTCGGCGAGATCTACCAGGCCGGCAAAGTCGCCCAGAGGTTGGAGGAAGCCGGGGTGGTCGCGGTGAAACTCCACATCACCGACAACCTGCCCGACCTGGGCGACCAGGTCTCCCGAGAGGAGATGTTCATCCTGTTGCCGATCGCTGCTCTATTGTCGCCCGCCTTCCGAGTGGTCCACACCGAGGAGACGGGGTTGTCCGAGGAGGAGGTGAGCCTTCGTGAGAGTCCTGCTCTACGGACGCGTAAGCACGCAAAGGCAAGCTGAACATGATCTCTCCATCCCCGACCAGCTCCGGCAGCTTCGGGAGTACTGCCAGCGGAACGGGCACGAGATAGTCCAGGAGTTTCGGGATGCCGGTCTGTCCGCAACCGATGACAACCGGCCCGGATTCCGGGAGATGATCGATTTCGCCATCGACCGGAGCAACGGCGTCGAGGCGGTCCTCGTCCTGACGACGTCCCGGTTTTTCCGTGACGCAGTGGGATCGAGGGTCTACAAGAAGACGCTGAAGCGGGCTGGAGTCCGTGTGGTCAGCATCACCCAGGAGACCTCCGATGACCCGATGGGTGGGTTCATCGAGGGCATCTTCGAGTTGCAGGACCAGTACGAGTCCGAGATCAACGGCTTCCACACCTTGAGAGGCATGAAGGAGAACGCACGGCGGGGTGGGTTCAATGGCTCCACCCCGCCGTTCGGCTATGCGGTCGAGGCAACCGTGGACGAGAATGGCGTCACCCGACGCCGGCTCGTCGTTAACCCGACCGAGGCCGAGATGGTGCGGCTGATGTTCGACCTCTATGTCAATGGGCTGGAGGGCGAGCGTCTTGGCATCAAGAACCTGACCGACCCCCTCAACCGGAGCGGATACAGGACTCGCAGCGGTGGAAGGTGGTCGAAGGTGAAGATTGGGCAGCGTCTGGCCGACCGAACCTACATTGGCGAACACCACTACAACCAGGTGGACGGCAAGACCAAAAGGCCCAAGCCGCAGAGCGAGTGGGTGCTGATCCCGGTGCCCCCAGTGGTTGATCTTGAGCTCTTCGAGAGGGCGGCCAAGCTTCGGCAACAGGGCCGCCCATCAGTCAAGCGACCGCCTTCGGTGACCTCGTCGCCAGCGCTCCTCACCGGACTGCTCTACTGCGGCAGGTGCGGCTCTCGCATGACGAGGGAGACGGCCAAGGGAGGGGCCTACCACTACTACAACTGCTCCTCCTTCATTCGTAAGGGCAAGTCGTCATGTGCCGGGAATCGTGTGTCGCAACCGGATCTGGAGCGGCAGGTGCTGGAACACCTCTCCACCAAGCTGTTCGCCCTCCCACGGATACGCCAGATGGTGCGGCAGCTCAGCCGAGAGATATCTCGGCTTCGCAAGGCCAACAGCGGCAAGCTCGCCGACCTTGAAGCCTCGCTCCAGGATGTGCGCTTGCGCATCAAGCGGCACCACGAAGCCCTCGAGTGCGGTGCAGTGGACATGACCCTGGTAGGAGATAGGCTGCGGGAGCTGAGGGCACAAGAGCAGGAACTCGTCGAGGAGATGGAGCGGGCCTGCGGACCGCGGCCACTGCCGCCCTATCTGCTCAAAGAGGAGAGCCTGCTGAGCATTCAGAGGAACCTGCAGCAGGTCTTCCTGCTGAACGGCAACGGCGTAGCGAAGCGGTATCTTGCGTTTCTGCTAGAGAGGATCGAGGTGAACGGAGACGAGGTCCGCCTGGAGGCGAATCCGGCTGCCCTACTGGCCGGAGGCCTTCAGGCGGGGCGGTTCGCCGGTGTTGACCAGTTATCGCCAGTTCTTACAGTTGACTATGATTGGCTGGGGTAGTAGCGCAGCTCATAACCGGGGGACGCCTGGGCCACCGCCGCCGTCATGGCCCCGATCGCGAGGCCGAGCACCGCCCTGCGGATGGTCGATCTGTGCACGGCAGTCATCCTCCTCATCCTCGTTCTGCCTCCCCCCGGAAGCCTTTCGAGAGATGCCCATCGAGGCAAAGCGGCCGCCGCTCGCGCACCCCTGCGACGCGCGGGTTCGCCCTTGGAGCTCCAGCCACCTCCTGCCCGGCTCTACAGGCAACCGAACCACCGCGCCCTGACGATGCGGGCATGGCGCAGAAGGGTAGTCGCCAGCTTCAGTCTGCGGCTGTGGGTATGTGGTGGGCCTGACCCTGCCCCCAAGAACAGGTTCAGGCCGGAGGCCAGTCTAGACCTGCCCCGAGCCTGGTCTATACTGGCAATCAAGCTGGAGCTGTTTTCGCGGGGCAAGGTCAAGGAGGGTCTCGTGCCTTGGGAGATGCCGCCGCCTTTGAACCCGAAGGTGGTGTGAGCGAATATCGTCACCGCTAACGAAGCGGCGGCGAAAGCGAATTCGAAGGGCAAAGAGGTGAAGTGCGCGCGAAGGCGAAGGATTTAGTGGCGTTGCGGCTGTGGTTAGCGCGATAGGCTGTAACGGTTACCAGACGTGCGTGGAGGTAATGTCGATGCCTCGCACCTCACGTTCGGCATGGGCTGTGTTGCTTGCTGTGGTGGCGGTGACGGTTGGCACCTCGGCGTGGGCGGGGTCTAGTCTGCCTGGCGTGGGCGATATCGGGATCCCCGTGAAGATACCGGGGCTTGATCGCCTCATGAACCCCAACAACGATCCCATCACGACGAGCATCGCCGACGCGCTGACCGAGGTGCCCTTCCTCGATTCGTACAACCCCGAGCAGGGGGCGCTGGTGGGGCTTGTGCCGCGCGGGCCGAAGGGCATGATCAACATGCTGCCGGGCCTGTGGGAAGGCACCTTCGAGAGCTTCTGCCTCCATGCCGGGACGTATGGGCCGACCCAGGGCGACGGGTATCTATACGCGCCGCTGAAGGGGCCGCTGGCGCCAACGCTGAGCGACATCCTCGATAACGCGGCGGACCACCCCGAGATTCCGCAGCAGGACGTCCAGGCGCTGATCTGGGCGCTGCTGGCACGGACGAAGGTCTCCGACTGCCCGCCGAACCTTCAGCAGGCCGCGCAGACCCTGATGACCAAGGACGAGATCGACAAGTGCAACGGCGGGGCCCTCGGCAAGATACCGCCTGAGGTCCTGGACAAGGTGATGGGTAGCCTGCCACCGGCCGCGCAGCAGGTGCTCCATGCGGAGGACACGATCCGCGGGATGTTAACCGGCGCGGCCCAGGTCCCCTACGACCAGCTCGAGAAGGTCGCCGTGCTGCAGGGCGATTGCGCGCCGCCTCAGGGCAGCCGGGACGTGCCCGAAGGCCGGTGGTCGTATCACCCGGATGGCTTCTTCGTCAGATTCTTTCCCTCATCGTATCAGAGGACGAGGAGGCAATGGTATTACCCCGAGCGGTTTGCGGTCGAGGCCGATGAGAAGGGGCGGATCACGGCGATCGAGGACCCGCAGGGAGTACGCGTGGAGACGACGTACGACGACACGGCGGGAGCGCTGACTTACGCGGGCGACGGGGCTACGAAGGGTTACGCCTTCGCGTCGATCAAGATCACGGGGCCCGACGCCCAGCAGCCAGCGCGGATGAAGACCGTCGAGGTGGCGAACCGCGGCTGGGTCATGGTCGGGGCGCCGGGCGGGAAGGGTGGCGCGGGCCAGGCCGGCGAGCGCTTTGACGGCGCGCAGGACCGCTACAACTGGGCCGTCCAGCAGTGGAAAGACCTCGCCTCGCTCAACGGCCAGATGGCGAAGCTGCACCCCAAGCGGGTAGCGCCGAGGCCGGCTGACCTCGGCAACCTGATGGACCTGGCGAGCTATGCCGAAGGGCTGCGGGAAGCGGTGGCGGCCGACAGCGACGAGGCCAAGTGGGATCTGGCGCAGCTAGGCGTCGTCTACCGGATGTGGATGTCGCAGGCCGTGCAGTTGGGACAGGAGCGTCAGGTCAGCGACCTCGGCACCCGGTTCTCCGACGGGGAGGGCTGGAGGATCGTCGATGTGGTGCTCAATGGAGACAATGCCTCGCCGGTCACACCACTTCCCGGGAAGTACCGATGGATGAAGCCCTGGGACCACGATTCGGCCTCGCCTGCTAACACAGGCAAGCAGCGGCTGGCCCAGTCGGGTTCGCTGAGCGACGCGTCGCCCATGTCCCCCCTGCCGGAGAAGTACCGCCCGTCCGAAGACCAGCCGGAGGAGGGCAACGGCTGCGACTCCCTGGCGAAGGGTGAGCAAGCGCAGGAAGCCTTCGACAAGATGCAGGGGAGATGGGAGAACGCGGTCGAGGTGGCCGGATGGGTGGAAGCCGGCGAGCTGCCTAGCGTGACTGAACTCGCGACCCCGGCGCCCTATGCCATACCGCTCGCGGGGGTCGGGAAGCTGATCAGCATCGACATGCACCTCGCGTCCGAGATCGGCCGGGAGATGGGGGCTGGTGAGCCGCCGCGAGACGATTACCAGGAGATCGCGACGGCCCAGAAGATGATCTTCAAGCCGGGAAAGGCGGGCGCGAAGATGAGCCAGGCGCGGCTTGCGGCCTTCACGGACTTCGTGAACGCGGCCACGGACCTCGCGGAGAAGATGCGGCCGATCGGGGTCTCGATGGATCGCTACGGCGGCGCGCTCAGGGCCGGCGACCAGGACGCGGCCTACCGGCAGGCGTGCAACACCGCCAAAGGGGAGCGCGAGAGCGGCCTGGCGATGCTCACTTGCGCGGACAAGCTCGAGGCGTTGGTCAAGGTTCTGCGCGATGAGGGCTACCAGTTTCCGACCATCACGGCCGAGGCGGTCAAGGCTGACCAGAAGGAGGTGAGGACGAACGGGCTGCCCGCTGACGAGGTCGGGATAGCGAAGGCGCTCGGTTTCACCGACTATGAGATCGACCAGTGCAGGCTGGCAGCGCTCGTCCCTGTCGACGATGACATGCTGGGGAGCATGGACCAGATCTCTGGGAATCTCGTCGCGGCGCTCAGGGAGTTGGGGGGCAAGTTGGCGATGATCCCTAAGGGGTCTTAGGCGACAGGGTCAGGGCCGACGCGCAGCCGAGGCTGAGAAGGTGACGGCAGTGCTTCTGGCGGACCTGCAAGTCAGGTGGGCGGCTGTTCAGCCCATGAAGAAAGTAGGCTCATCAAACCTGGGCGATCCCGGATACTTACGCGGCTGGGGAAATCTGTGGGATGTTGGGGCGACCTCGGATGCTACCGGTTCCAATACCAATTCTTGGGAGGGACGACCGTAATGACCTCGATATCACGTGACAAGGCGCAGGTAGCAGGCTCCCGCAGGGCGTTGATCATCCTTACGCTTCTGGTTGTCGTGGGCGCGCAGGTATGGGCGCAAGGGGGGAGGCGTCCGCGCCCACTGCCCGCGGCGCGCTACATCGCCANNGCGCGGGCTCGTACGATGTCTACCTCTACGACATGAGCAACAGCACGCTGGTGACACCGCCGGGCCTCAACTCGACTAGTGCCCAGGACGTGAGCCCCTCGATCAGCTCGGATGGGCGGTTCATCGCCTTCGAGTCCGACCGCGGCGGGCCCTCAACCCACGTCTATTTCTACGACCGCAACCTTAACGGCGGCTCCCTGGTGAACCTGCCGGGCGTCAACACACAGCAGTCCGAGGAGCATCCGTCCCTCTCCGGCGACGGAAGCTTGCTCGCCTTCGACTCCAACAGGACGGGGGTTCACCACATCTATCTGTATGACGCCGCCTCCAAGTCGCACCCGGCCTATGAACCGCCGGGCCTCAACGCGACCAAGGGTGAGGACATAAACCCGTGCATCAGCCTGGGCGGGACCTACATCGTCTTCCAGTCCAACCGTGCGGCGCCGGGAACGAACAACTACGACGTCTACTTTTACGATCGCAGCGCCGCCTCACCGGCCGCGGTGGCCCTCCCCAATCTCAACTCCCAGTACTTCGACGGGTACCCGACGATCAGCACCGATGGGCGCTACATCTGCTTCATGTCCCGCCGTGCCGCGGGAGGGACCATGGCGGCCCTCTACCTCTACGACCGCCAGAACCCGGCCGCGCCGACCCAGTTGCTCCCCAGTTGGACCGCCGAGCAGGTGTGGCCGTCCTTCAGCCGCGACAACCGCTACATATC
>PMZA01000326.1 GCA_003170595.1 Armatimonadota bacterium | reverse complement strand
GTCCATCGGGCTATCAACGCCGCACCCTGTGTAGACGAGCTTGCGCTCGCCGTCGAACACGTAGAAGTGAGGGGTGCGCAGCGCCCCGTACGCGACGGCCGCGGCTTGGCTTTCGTCACGCAGGTAGACCCAGGGGAAGCGTTCCCGCTCCATGAGCGCTATCATCTGCCTGAACGAGTCACCTGCGGCCACCAGGATCGTGTTCGAGTTGATGCCCACGAATCTGACGCCCTGGCCCATGAACTTCTCCGCGGTCCGCCGTGTGACTTCGTTAGATCCCGTGACATAGGGGCAGTGGTTGCAGGTGAAGAAGACGACGAGGGCACTGGCCTCCGCGAAGTCAGCCAGTGTGTAGCAGTTCCCATCCGTCGAGGGAAGGTAGAAGTCCGGTGCTGATGCTCCAATCGGCAGCGTGAAGGGCATGTTCAGCCTCCTGGTGTGGTGTTGTGCCAACTCGAATAGACATCGCCGGGCACAGAAGGAGCCAGCCTGCGCAGCAGGATCCGAGCGCCGCTTGCCGCCAACTGGTCTATGTCGGGATTGCCCATATCAACTGAGCGTCGTTCCTTCCCATGCTGAACGGCCGCCCATCTGACATGCAGGTTCGCCCTCGGAGCCACATGCACCTTTCCCGCAGCTCAAGGCTACGACGCCTCGACCCTCCCAAGGGGTCTCTGTATTCATCTCCCCTCGCAGGGCAATCCCGGTCCGCTCCTCTCCTCCATCCCCTGGCTTCCGCCCATCCGCTCACTCGGCCTCGATCACCAGCAGCTCTGAGGTCAGCGCGCCCTCCAGTCGTATCGCCAATCCCTGGTTCATCAGCACCAGCCCCTCGACCTCGCACGTCTGCCCAGTATTGTCGAAGGTCACCTTGTACCTTCGCGAGCGGTCCAGCCCGCGCAACCGGAGCAGGTACTCGGGCTCCGTCGGCGACGCTAGCTGGAACAGGCCGCACACGGCCCGCGTCCGATCCCGGGACGCCAGCTCCAGCACTCCCCACCCGCGGGGCTCAGGGTTGGTCACGCAGGGCGTGTGGTGGTAGATCCGGCCCGTGTTCATGAAGGGCCGCACGAACTCCTTGTAGAGGCTGACGAACCGCTTCATCCGCGCCAGCATCACCGGGTTCCACTCGGCGCCCCGCGGCTTGGGGAAGCCGATCGTCGGCCGCACGAACAGCAGCAGCCGCCACTGGAAGTCTAGCTCCGCCGCCGTATGCCCGGCCTGCCCGCCGAGGAGCCGGTCGACATACTCCGGCGGCAGGGCCATGCTCATCCCGTTGGTGATGGCGAAAGACCGCGGCGCGATCTGCCAGTCCGTCACCCACGTATGACTGAAGCGCCGCACCATGCCGAGGTCCGTCCGGCCTCCTCCGCCCGCGCAGTTCTCAAAGATGACGTCCGGGAGCGCGCCCGCAGCCGGTCGTAGATCGCATACAGCGCCTCGTAATAGCGGAAGTACCCGTTCTCCACGTAGCCCTCCCGCCGCGTCTGCAGGCCCGCGCCCGGGTGCGTGTTGTGGTCGAGCCGGAAGAACTCCAGCCCGTTCTCCTCGATGACGCGGGCGATCTGCTCTTCCATCCACCCGGCCGCCTCGGGGTTCGTCAGGTCCAGCAGGCCGCCGAGATTCCTCTGCCCATCGTACCCGGCGGCCAGCCAATCCGGATGCGCGGCGAGGACCTTGCTCTCCTCGCCCAGACGCTCGGCATCCATCCACAGCCCCCCACAGCATCCCCTTCGCGTGCGCCCGCTCGCGGAAGGGCGTCAGACCCTCGGGGAAGCGCTCCAGGTTCACGTCCCAGTCGCCCACCGTGCTCCACCAGTTGCCGTGGGGCCGGGCATACCAGCTCGCATCGACGAAGAAGACCTCCGCCCCGAACTCCGCGGCGACATCGATGGCGTGCACAACATCCTCGGCCGTGATCTCGATCTCTGGCCCGATCCCCGATTCCACCCATCCTCCGCGCCCTCGCGGCTGGGGTATGAAGACGCTCTTGCGCAGGTGGTCGTGCATGCTCTGGATGGTCGCATCGAAGTCGCCGAACACCGCGCCCAGGTGCACCTCCGGTGTCGTCACCGTCTCGCCCGGCGCGAGGATCCTCAGCGGCGCCGGCGCGTCAGGTCCCGCGCGGAACCACAGCCGCGCCGCCTGGTCCATGGTGCCCGCATCCGCATCCAGGTCGAACTCGAAGCTGTATCCACCCGTCCCCGCTAGCTGCCAGATGAAGTGCTCGCCGGTCGCATTGTTGCGGACGACCACCATCGGGTGCCGGTGGCGGTCCCTGCGATATCGCCCATCCACGCGGTAGCCGGCCTCCGGGAGGTCGAACCACTGGAAGTCGCCCTCGTTGCCCCAGTGCGAGTTGGCGAAGTAGCCGATGGAGTACAGCGCCCCACCGCCGTCCCCAAGATGCGACCGCCACCGGTTCGTCTTCTGCAGCACCCCGCTCCACGACGCCACGGCCGACAGAGCCGCCGGCTGGGCCCCGGTGTTGGTCACCTCGAGCCAGCGGGTCAGGATCGCCGTCCCGTCGAGCTTCGTATGAACCTTGACGGACACAGGCCGCACCGCATGCCGCAGCCCGATCACGACATGGCGAAGGCCCTCCTCCGCGACCTCCTCCAGCCCTTGCCACTCCCAGTCCCAGATGAGCGATTGCCCGTCCATCTCGAGCCCGAAGGCCTGGGGCATCGCGTGCTGGTTGGGGTCGAGGCGCCCGTCGTAGAAGTTGATGAACCCGGCGGCGTTCCATCCTCGGCCGACGAACCGGCCCTTCGTCAGGGACTCTTCGTAGACGCTGAGCCCGCTGCGGTAGGTGACCACGGGCTCCTCGCCCTCGGCCAGTAGCACGTCCGACCAGTCGTCGTTCTGGCTATCACTCTGCATGAAGGTCTCCTCCTGAAAACTAACGCCTGCGTGTTTGTCGGAGGGGCCGCATACGAGAGGGCACGCGGAGCGGGCTCCTCTCGAATCCGGCCCTCGTCTTTCGCCTTCTAAGGCCTAAGCTGGTACGCCGTCAGATTGCCGACGCTTGCCACGCCGCGGTCCACGAACAACCCCAACGTCGGCTTCGTGAACTCCCTCGCACCAACCGCCGCTTGCAGCGCCAGCAGGTCATCCACATACATCTCCACCCGCGGGAACCGCACGCATATCCGCAGCCGGTACGCCTGTCCGACCCGCACCGGAAACCGCCGCTTGTGGTTCTCCGTGAAGCTCGGCAGCGTCGCCGCGAAAGCAGTCTGCTCGGCCGCGTCGAGCCCCACCACGAGGTCGCCGGCGTGGTGATCCGGCGTCCCCAGCGGTCGCAGCACGATCCCCGCCGCCACGCCCGACTCTAGCGTCACCGTCGCCTCGATCTCGACGTTCTCCGCGCCGACCCCGAGGTCCGCGACCTGCCATCCCGTGCGCGACTCGCCAGTATATCCCGCATCGCCACGTCGCCATGCCCCCGACAGCAGCGGGCTCCAGTGGCCCAGCGGTGGTATCAGGTCGCCCACCGGCGGCGGCGCCGTCGCCTCAAGGATCGCCCCGGCCCGCCACACCTGCGTCCTCGGGCTGTACGCCAGCCGCAGCCGCCCGTCCGGCAGAGACCTCGCCGTCATCGGCGGCGACAGCGTATTCCTCCCCCCGATGTCCTGGGTCGAAAGGACGTAGCGCTCGCCCTCGAAGAGCACGCTCCGGCACGAGTGCGGGCACGGCGGCCCGCCGCCGTACAGCACGTTGTCGCCCTCGATTTCCCAGTATGGCCCCTCCGGCCTCTCCGCGACCGCGTACATCGTGCCGCTGAGGAAGTTCGGGTCCGACATCGGCGGCCGGTTGCCGTGTGTATTGCCCGTCAGGCACGTCAGGTACCACCGCCCGTCGAGCACGAATACCTCCGGCACCTCCACAGTCCCGTAGGTCCCCGGCGCGAAGGCCGGCGGGAGTTGCTCCCAGTGCAGGAGGTCGCGCGACCGCGCCGCACCGATGACCGACGTCTCCGGCATCTCCTCCCCCGGCGCCCTCGTGGCGAAGAACCCGTACCACCTCGCGCTCGCCTCATCCCACACCACGCTCAGGTCCCTGCAGTCAATCCGTCCCGGCCGCGGCGCGTTGTCACGGTTGATGTACCAGCGCCCGTCGGGCTCGATCAGCGGGTTGCCTTCGTACCGCGTCCACCACTCGCAGTCGTCGCTGAGCGCCACACCCAGCCGCTCCACCTGCCCTCCCTCAGAGCCGGCCCGCATCGTGTAGTACATGTAGAAGCGCCCCTCGTGCTCACAGGCGCATCCCGTCCATGCCCACAAGTCCTCGAGCGGATAGGCCGGGTCAGGCCAAAGCACTGATGGCCGCTCCTCCCAGCGGATCAGGTCCCGCGACACCGCATGGCCTATGGCGTCGGCCTCGGCCGGGTCACGATCCGAGCCTCCGGTGAGGCCTTGCTGGTGGAACAGGTGCACGGTCTCTCCCTGCACCACAAACCACGGATCCCACAGGGACATCCCGCGTGGATGGTAGTCGAATGCCATGCCTTCTCCTCCCTCTTAGCCCGTTGCTACGGCGCCCCATCAACGTCCGCCACCAGCACCCCATCCTTCGAGGTTTGGGGAGCCTTATCAAGATCTTCCGAGGGTGCGGCGGGCCGGGGGTCAAGTTCCGGGGACGGCTTCTTCGGGTCTGGACCTTCCGGCTCCTTCAGAGCAGCCGCTGGCTTGGGGCGTGACCTTTCCTCCCAGAACAGTTCCGGGTTGAGGGTCATTATAGACCCGACCAGGGCCGATCCCAAAGGGGGCATGAAGCATGGCCAAGAGGGCTCGTCTGCCGGCCTAGATGCTTGAGGCCGTCTCACGCCTAGGTCTGACTGCGCCGAGGCATGATGGCAGCAAATCGGGGTTCAGAACAAGGCGGTGCGACAGAAGGCCGACCGAGAAGCA
>PMZA01000273.1 GCA_003170595.1 Armatimonadota bacterium | reverse complement strand
CATCACCACAATCCCCTCCACGCCAGCTTCCCCCGAATCATGGTCCACACGACGCCCTCGGACCAGATCGTCCTCCCCGACCTCGTCGCCCATGCCGCCGCCGTCTCGACCGCCGGCGTGGCCACCGCCGCCATCGGCGATCCCACCAACGCTCTCAACATCACCTTCCAGGGCTTCGACGACACCACCGTTGGCGAATTCCAGGACTACCTCCGCGTGGCCATGCCAGTGGCGGTGAAAATCTACGGCCCGCCCGCCTTCAACATCGACGTGACCGTCATCCTCGACACTACCGTCACCGACATCCAGGGCGGCTACTACGACGTCACGACCAACGAAGTCCACATGGCGGCCCCCACCGGCAATCTTCCCGAGGACACCTTCGTCCTCATGAAGCTCCTCCTCCACGCCTTCCATGACGACGCCTTCATCTACTTCGACGCCTGGGAGGAGGGCATGGCCGGCGCCGCCGCCACTGCCATCCAGGCCACCCCCGGTGTGGCCCCCGGCTTCCTTCCGTACGATCCCGGCCCCTTCTACGCCCTCTCGGTCTATGAGGCCGAGAACCAGCCCGCCCTGGGCAATCCGTCCTTCTACGACCCCTCGGGCACCTACTCGGGCATGCTCGTCTGGCGGATCGCCATGGCCCGCGCGGCGTGGCTGAAGTGCTACATCGAGGACCCCAACTTCTTCGCCAACTTCAACGCTGAGTACTATCGCCAGTACACGCCCTCCCTGGCCGGCGACACCCTCGGCCTCAAGGACGTCGCGGCCACGGTCCTCCCCATGTGTGAGGGCCAGAGCTTCTACGATTGGTACGAGGGCCAGTACGTTCTCGACACCTCGATCCACGTCGGGCCCAAAATGTTCACCTGGAACATCCCCCTTCCCGAATCCTGCGCCCTCATCGTCGAGAACTATCTCACTGACGGCGCCGGCAGCGAATCTCCCCAGGGCGGCCAGGCCCTCACGATCTACTGGTCCTACGATTTCTCCGTTTCGCTCTATGCGGAAGAGGGCAACGTCATCTCCGTCCCATCCTCGGGCGACGGCGCGGGCGAGGGCTTCCTCATCCCCACCTTCTACAACGTCGGCGGCAACCAGCGCGTGACCGTCCAGATCGACCTCAACGGGCTCCGCAGCTATTACACCTACCCCTTCGGCGAGCGCGGCTTCGATACGAGTAGCAACAACATCTACGGCGGCGTGATCGACTCCGTCGACGGCACCGTCGACCTCGGCGGCGCAGCCAGCGTCACCGGTCAGACCGTCGCGCGCGGCGTTTGGGGCACGGCCATCGAGTCCGGCACCCTCAACCCCGGCCAGATCACCTTCACCTACACTTCCCCTTCCGGCGACAAGTTCGCGCGCACGGTCAACGTCGGCTGGGACTCCTACGAGATCCTCGTTCGCGCGGGCACCCAGCAGGCCGTCACGGTCACCTACCCCGCGGGCACGGCCATCATCGCGCTGCCCATCTATCCCCTCTCGCCCTCCGCCACCGACCTCCTGGGCGTGGCCTCCGACACCCTCCTCCTCGCGCGCTGGGATCCGCGGCTCAACGGCGCCGGCCAGTACCGGATCTGGCCCGACATCGACGGCTTCTCCCCGGGCAAGGGCTACTGGGCGAAGTTTTTCTCCAACGTGCCCGTGACGGCCAAGGGCATCCTGCCCGATCCCACCCTCGACTTCTCCGTCCCGCTATCCTACGGGTGGAACATGATAGGCTCGCCGCGGCTCTTCGACGTCAACCTCACCGACCTGCGCGTCCAGAACGGCACCGACCCCTCGATGGCCTGGGCCGACGCAGTCACAGCCCATCTCGTCCAGGGCTCGGTCTACGGCTACACAGCCGGCACTGGCTACGTGCTGGCCACCACGATCCAGGCTTACTACGGCTACTGGCTGCGCTCGCTGGTGAACGGCGAGGTGCGCCTGATCTTCCCGGCCAACGTCGGCACGGCCGCCAAGGCGAAGGCAGCGGCTGCCGCCGCCGTCAAGACGACGACTTCCACCACAACCACCACCACTGGCTCCGGCGCCTCAGCCGCCTCCACTGCGACCTCATCCCAACCACCCCCGGCCCCGGGCTCCTCATCCTCGTCCTCGACCACGACAACCCGCGCCCACGGCCACCGCAGGAGCACTCAGTGATGATGACCACCCGCCGTCAACTGGCCTGTCATCCTGAGCGTGCGACGCTCTTGCGTCGCCGCGAAGGGCCTAGTTTTCGCTCAGTTCTACCTTCCCATCACGCGCAGATGATCACGCCATGCTAACGTTCCTAACGCGCTCTGTGGTTGCTGTAGGGCGGGGGTTTATCCCCCGCCGCGCCTGGCTTTACGCCACTGTGCTAGCGGCGCTCATCGCCCTGTCCTTTCTTTCCGGCTGCGGCGGCCTCCCCGCGTCTACGACCGCCTCAACCACGGCGGGCACCGTCGTCGTCACCGTCGGCCCTACCGGCACCACCGATCCCCTCCCGGTCAACGCCGCCGTCATCTGCGGCGGCGTCCGCGCCGCCTACGTCGCCCTCTCACCCTGGGTCCTCCTCAAGAACGTTCCCTTCGGCACCCTCACCCCTCCCCAGCAGCCCATCTCCGTCACCGCCGTCGGCTATCAGACCTTCTCCCAGGTCCTCTCGATGAACGTCTCGACCGCAACCTACGTCGACTGCCCGATGGTCAAGGTCAGCCTCGACGATACGGGCACCGTCTCCGGCCAGATCACCGATGAGATCACGGGCAGCTCCGTCACCTCCGCGTCCATCCAGTTCACCCAGGACGGCACCGGTAGCCCCATCACCGTCGAGGGCTTCACGGACTCCTCGGGCAACTACACCATCGGCGGGATCCCCGTCGGCCTCTGCCACATGACCGTCCAAGCCATCAACTATCTCCAGTACACCGCCGACGTCTCGATCTACGCGGATAACGGCGGCTATAACGCCCCGGAGGACGCCGCCCTCGTCGCCGGCGCGGCCAAGATCAACATCCGCGGAGTCGTCGTCGATCTGGCCACCCAGTTGCCCATCGCCAGCGCCTCCGTCACCCTTGCGGGCAGCGCCACCACTACCGATGTCAACGGCGCCTTCGCCTTCACCAACCTGCCCGTCGGCCCGTCGGACCTCGTGGTCAGCGCCTCCGGCTACGACGACTATCACGCGACCCTCAACCTCCTCCCGGCCATGGGCACGATCCGCATCCAGATGACCGTCGCCTCGCCCAACCCGCCGGCGCCGCCGCACAATCTCACGGGCACCATCACCGTCCACAATCGCGCCGACAACTCGGGCGTCACCGTCTCCGCCTACAACCTGCGCGCGGGCATCGTGATGGCCTCCTACACGACAGCGGCCGATGGCGTGTATTATCTACTCGTACCGCCGGGCGACTACGAGATCCGCGTGGACTACACGCCGGTCCATCTCGTCCGCGCTCTCACGGTCCCTGGCGGCGGGCGCGTGGTCACGGGCATCGACTTCACTCTCACCGCGCCGTAGTGTGGAGTTCGCGGGGGCGAACTCCTAAGGGCTCGCCTGCGAGCCACGGGGGGCAATACGGTTACTATCACAGTCGGCGACCTGCTTAGGTATTCCGCCGCGGCCGCGGTGATTCTCTGCGCGGCCATGCTCGGCGTTTACGTCGCCCGCCCGCCCGAGACCGCCATCGTCCAGGCGCCCCCCGAGCCTCAGGAACCGCCCGGCGTCACCATCGCCCGCCCGGTTCTCTCCTACACTCGCGGCGACAAGACAGCCTGGCAGGCCAAGCTCCGCCAGCTTGAGGTCCGCGCCGGAGGCCAGGCCATCGCGGCGGGTCCTCTCGACGAAGCGCTCATCTTCGCCAAGGACGGCCGCCCTGTGATCCGCGTCACCGCCGCCTCGATCAAGGGCGCGGCCAGCTCCCGCGACTTCACCGTCGAGGGCCCGGTCCAGGCCGTCGCCGAACGTGGCGCCATCGTCAACTCCCCGCGCGTGCAGTGGGATGACAAGGACGCCAAGCTCCACTGCTTCGGCCCGGTGACGGCCCGCTTCCGCAGCGCCCTGATGTCCGGCCCAGAGGCCGACTACATGGTCGAGCAGGATACGGTCGTCGTACCCGGTGAGGTCCGGCTTACGGTGGGCAGCAATCTCATCATCGGCCAGCAACTGACCTATAATGTCACCACGGACAGCTTCCAGCTATCTCGTGTGCGAGCGGTGCTCCATGCCAAAGAAGCCAGACAACAAATCCAGACCCTCGGCCACTAGGCTCTCCATCCTCGCGGCGTTCCTCACCTGCGCGATCGCCTTCTCCGCGCCGGCAAAGCCTGTCCCCGCCGCAGTCCCCGCCGAGAAACCGTCCGCCGCCAAAGCCGCCACCACCAAGGCCACCACTGCTTCCGCCGACGACCAGGACAAGGACCGCGTCGTCGTCGAGAGTGCCGATAAGCTCAACTACGACGGCACGCGCAAGATGTACATCCTCGAGGGCAACATCCGCATGCGCCACAAGGACGTCGTCCTCACCTGCGACTACGCCGAGTACCACGACGACACCGACAGCGCCGACTGCCGCGGCCATCTCATCATGAAGGACCCCGAGTCCACCGTCACCGGCGACACGATGCACATCGACTTCACCGACGAGATCGCAGTCATCGACGGCCACGTCGTCATCGTCACGCAGAAGAAAAAGAAGGGCGAGGAAGCCGCCCCGGCTGAGACCACCAAGCCCGGCGCCAAGGCCCCCGTCAAGCCCGCCGAGAAGCCTGCTGCCACGGAGGCGGCGAAGGCTGCGGACGACAACGGCCGGCCACATACCATCGCCGAGGCGCGCGAGAAAGTCACGACGATCCATTGTCCGCACGTGAAGTACCGGTACACGGACGGCTCCAAGTACGCGTGGATCACCGGCCCTATCACCGCCGAGCAGACCGACCGCACCGCCGAGGCGACGAGTGGCGAGTACGACGGCGAGGAGCACACGCTGACGCTGGCGGGGCCGGTGAAGGTGAAGACAAAAGACGGCGACGACTTCACCGCTAAGTCGGCGGTCATCTCGACGGAAGAGGAATGGATGAAGGCTGTGGGCATATCGGGGATAGCGATCCGCAAGCCCAAGACCAAGCCCGCAACAGAGG
>PMZA01000236.1:1703-11248 GCA_003170595.1 Armatimonadota bacterium | reverse complement strand
TATGGGTCGGACTGTCAACCAGTCCCGGTGAGGTCCCCGCTGGGCAGTTTTGGGTGGGGCGGGCAGTCAAGCTATTCTGCCCGCCTCGTCCCCTTCTTCAGTTGGTACTGCCTGGGAGGGCGGTGGGCACCCTCGTATGCGCCGCGCCTACCTTCGGCCGGCAAGCTATTCTTCGCTCGGGCGAGGCCTGCAATCTGTGGTTGCGCCGCCGGCCGCCACCTTCCACAGCCCCGGCAAGATCCTTCTCGCTTCTTGCCTCGCCACGTATCCCCCCGCTCTCCCGTCGCCGCAACGGCTAGGCCGCCCGGCATACCTTCGGCTCCGCCGGCCGCGGCTCGTAGCCGCGCCCGTCGCGAAGCATCGCATACACGATATCGCATAGCCTGCTGGCCACAATCGCCTGAGCCTTCAGGTGCGCACCCCTCATCTGGCGCCGCTTGTGCACTTCCCGCCAGAACAACCCCGCCAGCTCCTCCTCGTCGGCACGCACGAAACTCATCTGGTTCGCCAGCGTCATGAAGGCGCACCTCAGGTGCCGGTTGCCGTGCTTGCTCAGCCCACTGCCGTACCGCTTCCTGCAAAGCCTCCGAGGTCGTGCTCACCTCACCGAGATCCCTGCGCTTGACGTCGCCACCCTCTTCCCAGACCAGGCAAACCGTCGTAGACTTTTCATGCACATCGCAACCAAGGTAGCACCGCTTTCCCATGGGTCGGACACTCCTTTTGCATGCCGGCACACCCGCCGGCGGAGTAATGTCCGACCCATAATATCTGTGGTGGCATCGTAACCGCCCTGCGTCGCGGTGGCATTCCTTGTCTTTGGCACCTGGCTGTCATCCTGAGGAAGGCGCTTTCTGCCAAGCGACGCGAAGCGTCGCCCGAAGGCTCCCCGCACGACTCTCCGCCGACGCATACCCTCCGCCTGCGCACACTCGTGCTGTCGTGGCCTTTTCACTCCGCGATCTCCCCCGCTTCCCTGACCAGCACTTCCTCCACCGCCGCGAAGTCCTGCGCCGTCTCCCAGCCCAACCAACTGCACCCCTCCTCCTTCCTCCACCACGTCATCTGCCTCTTCGCGAACCGTCGCGTGTCGCGCTTGATGGCGGCGACGGTCTCCTCGATCCCGCCCTCGCCGTGCGGCCCTGACCCTGAGTTCGCGCAGCGAACTCCCGAGGGGCCGCCCAGATACGCCACCAAATGCCTGTACCCGATCGCCTGCATCGCGGTACTATCCGGCCCCAGCCGCCCCAGCAGCCCCCTCACCTCCTCCACCCATCCCGCCGCGATCATCTCATCGACGCGCCGATCGATGCGCCGGTACATGACCTCGCGCCCGCAGGTGACGACGAAGCACGCTGCCCGGTACGGCGCCTCCTCAGCCCTCCCACGCGCCTCCGCCAGCCCCTCGCCGGTTGCGCTCACTATCTCCAGCGCACGCACGACCCGCCTGGGGTTGCGCAGGTCCACCGTCGCCGCCGCATCAGGATCGATCCCCACAAGCTCCTCAGCCAGCGCCTCCAACCCCGCTTCCTCCAGCCGCCGCTCGATCTCCCTCCGCCGGGTCTCACCGCCTTCCTCAGGCAGTTCGAAGCCCTGCACGAGCGCCCGCACGTATAGCCCCGTCCCGCCGCACAGGATCGGCAGATGCCCACGCCCAACGATCCCCTCGATAGCCGCCTTCGCGTCAGCCTGGAATCGCGCGAGGCTGTACGGTTCTTCGGGCGGGACATAGTCGATCAGATGGAATCGCGCCCGCGCGCGCTGTTCGTGGGAGGGCTTGGCGGTGCCGATGTCGAGGCCCTGGTACACGGCCATGGAGTCGGCGGAGACGATCTCCGCGGGCACCTGACCGGCGATGCGCACGGCCAGTTCGGTCTTCCCGACGGCCGTCGGCCCGGCGATGACGAGTATCCGTTCCTGTCCCATATCCCCCCAACCTTATCTCCCCAGCCTACCCGCCGACAACCCGCGCCTTGCTCTTGGCCTTTGTAGTCGCGGTCTTTCAGACCGCGGAGGTGGTGGCGCTGTGGTGCCTTTGCCTGCGTGGGGGCGCCAGCCCGTGCTATCATTGATGCGCTCTGATTTCCCGCTTTGGGGGGTTTTCCCGATGTCCGACAAGCTCCGCCTCGGTGTACTGGTTTCCGGCAGCGGCACCAACCTCCAGGCGATCATCGATGCGTCCCTCACCGGGAAGATCGACGCCGAGGTCGCCCTTGTCATCTCCAACAAGTCCGACGCCTTCGCCCTCGAGCGCGCAGCCTTTCATGGCATTCCGGCGCTGCACGTACGCGTCGGCAAGAACGGCACGCCCGACTACGCCGTCGGCGACGAGGCCCAGGCTGCGGCCCTCCGCGAGCATGGGGTCGGCCTCGTATGCCTCGCGGGGTACATGCGGATGACTGGACCGGCCGTGATGGCGGCGTTCCCGGGCGCGGTGATGAACATCCACCCGGCGCTGCTGCCGTCGTTCCCGGGCGTGAACGTACAGTGGACGGCGCAGGAGTATGGCGTGCGCGTCTCGGGCTGCACGGTGCACTTCGCCGATGAGGAATTCGACCGCGGGCCGATCGTGATCCAGGCGGCTGTGCCGGTCTTGCAGGGCGACGACGGCGAGGCGCTGGCCCACCGGATCCTGCGCTTCGAGCACCTGATCTACCCGCAGGCGATCCAGTGGTTCGCGCAGGGCCGCCTCCACCTCGACGGCCGCCACGTGATGGTCGACGCCGCGCCCGATCCCCTCACCATCGACGGCGGCCTCATCTCCCCCGGCCTCGACCTCGACCTCTGACCCGGTTCTGGCCTTTGCCTTTGCGCCTTGCTGTAGGGCGGGGATTTACTCCCCGCCGGCCTTTGCTTGGCCTGTCGGAGGGGCCGAATCAGTGGCGCTGGCGGAGCCAGCGCACGAATCCGGCCCTGCTTTTCGTCTTTGCCTTTCTGACTTTGCACGTCATCCTGAGCGCACTAACCTATCGTCGGACTGCCCGCCCTCCCGCGAAGGACCTGTGGTGGCGGGGAGAAGGGGCTGCGTGGCACGTGCCCTTGCCTTCGCTTTCCCCGATGGAGGTTCCGCCTTCCCCCGCGCGAAACCGTCCCCGATGCATCGTGCCACACCCATCAGGGAGGTCACGCTCATGAGACTTCGATGCTTCCTAGCCCTGGCCGCCGTGACACTGTCGGCCGCCTGCCTTGCTCAGGGCGATAAGCCTTGGGAGAAGCAGGGCACCAAAGCGGGCGACGAGATCACCGGTCCCGACGGCGGAAAGATGGTCTGGGTCCCGGCGGGCGAGTTCGACATGGGCTCGAACGACGGCGAGGAGGACGAGAAGCCCGTCCATCACGTTCGCATCACGAGGGGCTTCTGGCTTGGCAAGTGCACTGTGACAAACGCCCAGTACCGGCGGTACTGCCAGGAAGCGGGCGTGAAGTTCGCGGCCGAGAGCGATCAGGACGACGACCACCCCGTGGTCTGCGTGACGTGGCAGGAGGCGGAAGCGTACTGCAAGCACTACGGTCTGGCCCTGCCGACGGAGGCGCAGTGGGAGTATGCGGCGAGGGGGCCGGGCGATCGTATATATCCGTGGGGCAATGTCTGGGACCCGAAGAAGTGTGCCAACTCCGACACCGCGGGCCCGGGGGGCGCCGGCACCCTGGCGGTCGGCACATTCCCTGCAGGCGCCAGTTGGTGCGGGGCGATGGACATGGCGGGCGACGCCTGCCAGTGGTGCGCGGACTGGTTCGACCGGGGGTACTATGGGCGCTCGCCGGATGCGGACCCGCTGGGCCCCGTTCGCGGCGGTCAGGTCGAGATCAATGCGGCCCCCGGGATCTACTGGCACCCCGGGCCGTGCCGGGCCGTCCGGGGGGCGTCGTGCTTGTTCAGCGGCGACAGCCCCGGGGCGTTCCGCGCTTCCGGACGCGACTACTTCGAGCCCTCCTGCCGCGTCTATCCCTTCGGCTTCCGCTGCCTTAAGAGCCCGTAGCCCCACGCCGGGTTGGCAGCAACCCATCACGGGAGGTCTTCTCATGCTCACCATCGGTTCCGCCAGCGTTGACATCACCCCCATCCTCGGCACCGAGGTCCTCGGCTATTTCAACAAGCGCATCGCCCGCGACATCCACGACCGCCTCGAAGCCACCGCCCTCGTCGCCACTGACGGCACGACCTCCGTCGCCGTCCTCGTCCTCGACATCATAATGATGTACCGCCGCGACATGGACGACATCAAAGCCCGCGCCTCGTCCCTCACGGGCATCCCCGCCGAGAACATCCTCGTCTCCTGCATCCACACCCACAACGGCCCCTCGACGGCGACGCTCTTCAACACCACCCGCGAGGACGCCTACTGCGCCTGGGCCTGCGAGAAGGCCGCCGACGCCATCGCCCTCGCCGCCATGCGTGCCGAGCCGGCGGTCATGGCCCACACCTCCGGCCAGTGCCCGGAGATCAGCTTCAACCGCCGCTGGCACATGCGCGACGGCTCGGTGGTCATGCACCCGACGCCTCTCAGCCCCGAGCGCGTCCGCCCGGCCGGCCCGACCGATCCCGAGCTGCTCCTCGCGGCCTTCATGACGCCGGACCTCAGCCGCGCGGTCTCGGCCCTGGTGAACTTCCCGCTGCATTACGTCGGCACGTCGCGCAGCGAGGACATCACGGCCGACTATTGCGGCGTCGCCCGCCGCGAGCTGGTGCGGATGATGGGCCAGCCCTTCCAGCCCCTGCAGGCCAACGGCTGCTGCGGCGACATCTTCTGGATCGACCCCGATCAGGCCGACCCGCCGCGCCCGACGCCCTACTTCCAGATCGACCGCGTCGGCCGCACCGTCGCCTCGGAGGCCTATCGCCGCTGGCAGCAGATCACCGAATGGAAGTCCGAGGCCACCCTCGGCGCGGCGACGGCGGAGGTGCCGTTCATGTGCCGTCGCCCGTCCCTCGAGCAGTTGCGCGACGCCGAGAAGATGCTCGCCGGCCCGCCCGACCCCGACAACGGCGAGTGGGTCTACGCGAACGAGCTGATGCGGCTCAAGGACGAGCCCATCGAGCGCCCGGCGATGATCAAGGCGCTGCGGATCGGCGACGTGGGGATCGTGGGGCTACCGGGAGAGATCTTCGTGGAGATCGGGCTGGCGATCCGCGCGCAGTCACCCGCGCCGCGGACGATGGTGATCGAGCTTGCGAACGACTGGCTGGGGTACATCCCGACGGACCGGGCGTTGCAGGAGGGGAGCTACGAGACGCGGTTGGCGACGGTCTCGAAGGCGCCCCCCGGCACCGCGGACCTCTGGACCAACACCGCCCTCGCCCAGCTCAACAAGCTCTTCGCTTAGGCCGGGGCTTTCTGCTTGTGTGGCGCGGGGCTGCCCCGTGCCGCTCATGCACTACCCGGCGCGGCGGCAGACTCCGGTTTGGGCGTCTTCGGCCGGAGCTTGGCGATAAGGCCATCCGTGAAGGGCTCGGTGCGTATGTGGTCCCGGTCCATATCGCCCTCGGCTACTTCCCTGACGATCTCTGCTGCCTGAAGGAACAGCGTCTTGCATCTGTCGTCGTCGAGAAGGCTGTCCATGAGTTGTACGCAGAGCGCACGCGCTTCCTTCGAGTTCAGCGGAGGTGTCTTGGCAGGAGACACAAGCAACCGGAATCCAAGAAGAAGGTGGTAGCGGGCCTTCTTCAACTCCGAGGGCAGGGCGTGGCTGCGGAACAGGAACTCGAGCCGGTAGTGAGCGTAGGCGGCCGCATAGTACGGATCCGGCAGGTGTTCGGCACTGAAGATCTCCTTCCCTACTGTCGACAGCAGCCCGGCGAAGTTACGGGTCGTCCGGTGAGGACGCTCTAGGAACATCGACGCAAATGCACGTATAAGGTCGCGACGCGTGATGATGCGCGTCTTCTCTACAGCGTCATCACCCGCGTACTGCCGGCTCCGCCGCTCGTAGTACAACCTCTGCTTCCCCTCGTGGGCGGGGAAGAAGTCCTCAAGCTTCCGCTGGAAGTCTAGTAGGGCCAAGAACTGCTCCTCGCTAACCGGCGTCTGGCGGTTGGTCGCCTTGACTATCGATGCAGAGAGTTCGGCGTTGCCCGTAACGATCAGGCGAACCGGCACCAGGACAGACTCATCGAGGTGTTGGCGGGCCTCATGTAGCACGAAGCTCGTCTGGCATCCATTGACGATCTGGTACTCCTCGATGTGCATCCTGTTGCCGGTAGAGGTTAGCCGCTTGGCCACTATCGTGACTCCGTTATTCAGCAACGGGAAATGCACTCTTTCCTCGGCGCTCTCCAGAGTCTCCAGTATCCCTCGGTTGACCGCATTCCAGTCCTGCCAGTGACGCACGTTGTCGATGAAGACGGAATCGTCCACCTCATCGCCGTCGCCCGGGATGAGCTTAAGGAACTCGGGGGCCGGGAGGAACCCTAGGAATGCTTCCCCAACGCCGGGGAGGTCGGGCAGCGTTACTCGGTTGGCGAACGTGATATCGGCCGCCACCGGGTTCCTCGTTTCCCGGTAGTACCGCTGTAGTTCGTCCCTATCCAGGTAGATGAACCGGGGCTCCCGCAACACGTTAAGGTCTCTGAGGTCCGCTTCTGCGCCGAGGCCCCGGGCCACCAGATCGTTGTCCCCCACCCACTTACCGGTCGTCGCGTAGTACAGGAAGCACGCCGGGTTGCCCTTCCTGAACCGGTCGCATCGCCGCAGCAGTTCCTGCCAGACAGCTGAGTACTGCCTAACTCTCTCGTTCTGAACGAGCTTCGGGGTACCCGAAAGGAAGTCGCTTACCCCGAAGGCGAACTGCCCGACCTTGGACGTCTCGAAGCCCGAGGACCGCTCCGCCTGAGTGAAGACGAGCGTGGCGTCCAGATAGCCGTTGGAGTCCGCGAGCGCTTCGACCTCCTCAGGTTCCGTGACAAGACGCCCGTTGATAATCATGGCGATGGCGTCGATGCCGCAGTCCCCTCCCTTTTCGCCGACAGCTATCTCCTCGGAGACGAACGAGGCGGTATGGTGCCGCGAGGTGGCAAGGAAGCCGCAGAAGTGCTCAAATGCCAGGTCCTCCGGGAGTTCCTGCAGACCATTCTGCTCGACAAACTGCTTGAGGAATGAGCTCGTGATCAGATCCATGGATGGGCCTCCAAGGGAACCGCGGTCGAGCCACGCTACGCGCGCCACTATGCTGCGCCTATCGGAGTACGACTTCAAGGCCGCGACCGCGCGGGCCGGTGCCGAGTGGCGACGCGCGAAGCATGCGGGTTGGGATCGCGGACCCGCGGAAAGCCCTATAGTGCACCTTCAGGCGCGGTGTGAGGGGCCGTGAACTCGGAAGGTGCCGCGCTTGCCCCCCTTACTTCCCTAGCCTCGTCTCATACATCCCATACCCCACTTCCCTCGCCGCGGCGATCGTCTCCTTGTACGGCGTGTCGCACACGTCCACGAACCCGATCTGATAGTTCTCCTCATCGAAGAACCGCCCGGTCGTCGGCTCATCCTGATACTGGAACCACCCGCAACCGACGATCACCGGGTTCCGCAGCGCCCCGCGCACGTAGTCCGCGTACGCCTTCGCCCGCGCCTCCTGATTAGGTTCCGGCACGAGTCCCGTGTGGAACATCCCGCGGTCGAGCGCCCCGAAGTGGAACTCGCCGATGATGATTGGCACGTCCCCAGCCGCGCTGGTGAAGCCCGCCACCGACGGCTGGTAGAGGTTGTAGCTCACCACGTCGCAGTACTTCGCCCCCGCCTTCGCCGCCCTGTTATTGACCCACGCGAACCGGCAGCCCAGGTACAGGTTATCCGGCGCCACTTCCTTCACCGCGTCGCGGCAGCCCTTGAAGTATGCCTCGGCGAGGCGGGTATAGAAGGCGGTCAGGTCTTCCCATGCCTTCGCCTTATCCGGCGCGCCACGGTATTGCAGCAGCGCCTCCCACGACGCATGCTTCGTCCCCCACTCAGCGTTGAGTGCCTCGATGGTCTTGTACTTAGCCTTCAGGTCATCGACGAAGGCCCGCTTCGCGGCCTGATCCGCCGGCGATTGCAGCGCCGCCACCGCCAGCGACACCTCATCGCCCCACGAGCTTTCGTTGTCCAGGAAGTATCCGAGGCACCACGGATCCTTCGCGCTGCTCCCGACCTGCGCGGCCATGGCCTTCCGCAAGCCTTCGCGGAAGCTCGGGTCGAAGGGATCGCGGAACTTGCCCCAGTACCCCTCGCTCCCCTCGAGGAGCTTCGAGTCAAACCCCACGCACGCGGTGTACGGCGTCCGCCGCAGCATGTACGTGCCCGAGTCGGACCAGTTGGCGATGGTGTTGAGTCCCCAGCTTCGCAGCCGCCGATTGGCCAACTCCGCGCTCGCCTTCCGCCACTCTTCGCCGAACTTCCGCTTCCTGTTCGCCCCGGCGAAGCTGAAGATCTTGATCTTCTTCCCGGCGAAGTAGCCCAGGTGCACCCAGTCGACCTCGTCGGCGAATTCCTTCATCTCCGCCTGATCGCCGGGGTAGTCCTGGAACCACGTCTCACGCTCGCTGACCGGCGTGCTGTCCTGCGCGTTCACGCAGTCGATGCCGTTGGAGAAGAAAAGCCGCCCGTCGGGATCGACGAGCCACCATTTCCCCTCATACTTTTCGACGCGGAAGTATCCCGTAGCCTTCAGTTGCGGCCCCTTCGCATACCCGCCCCACTTATCCCAATCCGTCGCCCCCGGATGGGCGCTGAGGTCGGCGTCCTCCTCAGCCACCCTCCCGCGCAGCTCCGCCATCGAGTGGACCTTCCCCGGCCAGTCGCGGTGGATGTACTGCCCGAAGGTGTCGATGAGCGGGAAGAAGCGCTTTGCGACCTCGGGCGAGATGGGCGCCTCAGCCGTCCCCTGTCCGCGCACGTTATCGATCTCGAATTCGTAGTCCTTCTGCGGGTTAGCGACGAAGATCACGAGCCCGGTCACGTGGGCGGTATCGATCGCCCCCTCGCCGGTATCGGTGCCCGCCGGATAGCCGCGCATGCCGAAGAGCTTGATCCCCGTCGCGGAGCGATGCTTGAGATGGACGGTGAGGGTCTGCGTCTCACCGGCCTTCACGGACGCGCTGCCGGTGATGCAGTTGTTGACGCCATCGGCGCCGGGGTTATCGACGCGGCAGTAGACGGTGAATTCCGACGCGCTGGTGTTGGTCACATCGAGGGCGACCTCGGCGCAGGCGGACAGGTCCCACGTCTGTCCGGCCGGGGGCGCAAGGTCGATGCCGGGCCACGGCTCGGCATGACCGGTGTTGATGCGGAGGGCGGACCCGGCGGCATGCTTGGCTTCGCTGACCCTGGCATCACTCCCGGTGACCTTGGTGAAGTCGAAGCCTTTGTCGAAGTCGAAGAGGGTCACGTTGGCCGCCTCCGCGGTGGTGATGACGATGGCGACCACAGCCGCCACTAGCACGATCCTTCTCATCTCTTTGATCCCTGCCTTTGCTTGAGACCTTCTCTCCCTTCACCTTACGCTCGTGGCTCTGCGTCCCGCAGGCACCCGCGCTGGAAAACGCGCGTGGTTTTCGCGCATTTTCCAGCGCTGCG
>PMZA01000236.1:0-1694 GCA_003170595.1 Armatimonadota bacterium | reverse complement strand
GGCCAGGGCCCCTGCGGGGTTAAGCGACCGCTTGCGGTCGCAGGGCAGAGCCCCAGGGTGTTGTCCTTGCTTTACGGTTTCTCTTGCACCACTACCAACACCTCATGCGGCTCGATGCTCCCGCCGATCACATCGTTCGCCCCAGCCCGCTCGACCGTCAGCGCCCTTCCGTCCCACGCTTCCCGATACTTCGCCCCGTCCACGTGCGGCACCGCCAGCCACGCCCCGTGCATCGTCCTCGCCCCCGTCCAGTACACGGTCCACACGCACCGCTTCCCATCCGCCCGCGCGAACCGGTTGGCGTAAAGCCCCTGCCACTTCGTCGCCACCAGCGCCTCGGGTTTCGGCCCGGTGAAGCAGTCGGCCTCGGCCCGCATGACCTCGTGCATGTGCCGGATGTATTCGAGCGTCCGCGGCGCGAACCAATCCGCCGCGATGCCCTCGAGCCATATCGCCTCGCCGTTGAAGAGGATCCGCCGGCACGCCTCGATGTTATCGCCCAGCGGGCTGTCGCACGTGATGATCTCGATGGTCTTGAAGTCGGGCGCCGCGAAGCGGTTGAGGTTCACGTGCGACGGCGACAGCGCATCATCCGCGTTCGAGATCGCGTACGTGAAACTCCCGTCCTGCCACTGCTGGGTGATGTCGCACGGGGTCTCTTCGGTATAGATCGCCCGGTCGGGCCCCAGCGCAGCCCGCACCTTCCGCACCATCTCCAACTCCCCGCCCGCGGTATAGATCGGCGCCTTATGCCCATGCGTCGTCGCGTAGCAGGCCGACCCCGCGAAGCCGTACTCGTCGATGTAGTACCCGTCCGCCCCGGTGTCATGCTTGGCCTGACCGTACCTCCCGCTCAGCCAGTCCTGCCATTCGGTCACCCACGGGCACATGCTCACATCCGGCGCGAAGGGAGTGATCGGCTTGCCGTCCGGCTGCAGCACCTGCCACGCCTGCGCCTTCGCGAAGATGCTCGAAGGCGGCGACACGAGGTACCCCTCGATGTATAGCCCCACCGGCACGCCACTCTTCTGCACGCCCCCGACCGCCTGGCGGAAGTTGTCGACCCCTCCGAGATAGTCCCACGGCGTATAGTCCCCGCACCGTCCATGCGTCGGGTCCCATCCCCAGTCGAAGATGTGCAAGTAGTCGATCCCCCCGAAGGCTTTCCTATCCGCCTCAACCGCCTGATCGAAGTGGAAGGTCTTGGTCTTCGGGTCGAACATCCCACTGTCATGGGGCACTGGGAAGTTCATGAACTGCTGGCGGAAGTTGAAGATGCGCCGGAACCAGTCCTTCCTCGGCGCCGCCGGGTGGAGGGCCGTCTGCCTCCATCGCCCATACGCGGCAAGCTGGTCATGCCAGTCGCCCGCGTTGGTCCCGATCACCGCGTTCAGCTTCTCCCCGCGCCACCACGGATACTGCACGCTCAGGTTCACGCCATCCTTCGTCTTCGCGATGTCATAGTTGCGGTCCACGACCTCGGTGTACTCCGTCCGCACATACAGGCCGCCCCCGCCCGGCGCATAGATCCCCATCACCTGCAGCGGGAACATGCCCCCATATATCGCACTCGCCGCGAACGCCCCCTTCGTGAACGCCGCCCCCCGCTGCGGATAGAAGATCCACGTCCCGGCCAGGTCGTCGGTGACCCTCGCCCCGCTCAGCGTCGGCAGCGTCACCACCGGCTCCTCCGC
>PMZA01000296.1:14515-14642 GCA_003170595.1 Armatimonadota bacterium | reverse complement strand
TGATGTGCATGGCCGAGACGAGGGCCATGCCCTCGGCGATGCCGCTATCAGCGACGGCCTTCTCGACCTGGCGGGTGATGTTGATGTACTCGCGGCGGCGGGTGGTGTTGAACCACAGGTACTCGGT
>PMZA01000296.1:0-14508 GCA_003170595.1 Armatimonadota bacterium | reverse complement strand
CCTGAAGGGTGCGACTACGGTTCCGACACGATCCGCAGAAGGGCAAAGCCTCGATGATCGAAAGGCATCGTTGAACCGTAGTCGCAGGCTTCAGCCTGCGGCTGTGGCCCGGTGGTGGGCCTTTGCTTTGCCCCGAGGCGGCAAGCTCCCGCGTGCAGTATAATGGCCCCGCTTCACGACGTACATGGAGGGATTCGGCATGAGTTGGCGGCCCTGCGTGGGCCTCGAGGTCCACGCTCAACTTAGGACGGACAGCAAGATGTTCTGCTCGTGCTCATCGGATTTCGGGGGCGAGCCGAACAGCCGCTGCTGCCCGGTATGCCTCGGCCTTCCGGGGTCGCTGCCCATGCCCAACCGCCAGGCGATCGAGTACGTCATCAAGACGGGGCTGGCCCTCAACTGCCAGGTCGCCGAGCGCTGCCGCTTCGCGCGGAAGAATTACTTCTACCCCGACCTGCCGAAGAACTATCAGATCAGCCAATACGATGAGCCGCTCACCCATGGCGGCTACATGGACCTCGACGTCGATGGCACGACGGTCCACATCCGCGTGCGGCGGGCCCATCTCGAAGAGGATACCGGCAAGAACATTCACCTGCCAGATGGCCGCTCGGTGGTGGACTACAATCGCTGCGGCGTGCCGCTGATGGAGGTCGTGACCGAGCCGGACTTCACCACCGCCGAGGAAGTCCGCGTCTACCTGACCACGCTGCGGCAGGTGCTGCGCTACCTCGCCGTGTCGGACGCGGACATGGAGAAGGGGCAGATGCGGTGCGAGCCGACGGTCAACCTCATCAACGACGAGACCGGCCAGCGTACGCCGAAGGTCGAGATCAAGAACCTCAACTCGATCCGCTCGGTCTTCGAGGCGGTCGAGTTCGAACTCGACCGCCAGCGCGATGCCATCGAAACCGGCGAGCAGATGTGGCAAGAGACGCGGCGCTGGGATGAGAACCACGGCGTCACCGCGACCATGCGGCGGAAGGAAACTGCCGACGACTACATGTACTTCCCCGACCCAGACCTGGTGCCGCTGGCGCCCTCGCGGGAATGGGTCGAGCGGGTGCGCAAGGAGCTGCCCGAGCTTCCGGCTGAGCGTCGCCACCGGTTCATGGAGGAGTACGCGCTACCGCTCTATGACGCGACGGTGCTGACCGAGGAGCAGACGGTGGCCGAATACTTCGAGGCCGTCGCGCACGTCAGCGGCGACCCGAAGGCGTCGAGCAACTGGGTCATGGGCGAGGTCCTGCGCCACCTGAAGGAACGCCGCGGCGGACCCGAAGGGTCGCCCGGCGTGGGCATCGCCGACTTCCCCCTGCCGCCCGGGTATGTGGCGGAGCTGATCGCTCTGGTCAACGAGGGGCTCATATCCTCGACGATCGCGAAGGACGTCTTCGCGCGGTCGTGTGAAGATAGGCGGACGCCGAGGGAGATCGTCGAGCAGGACGGCCTCGCGCAGATCAGCGACACCGGCGAGCTTGAGCGGATCGTGGATGAGGCGATCGCCGCGAACCCGAAGGCTGTCGAGGACTTCCGCGGCGGAGCGGAGAAGGCGCTGGGCGCGATGGTCGGCTACATCATGCGCGCGACGCAGGGCAAGGCCAATCCGCAGAAGATCAACGACCTCCTGCGCAGCCGGCTGACGCAGGAATAGACGGAAAGGCCCACCGCGCGCCCACAGCCGCAGGCTGAAGCCTGCGACTACTGTTCTTCGATGCCCATCGATGCTTGATGCTCTGCCCTTCTGCGGATCGCGTCGCCTACGTAGTCGCACCTTTCAAGGTGCGGCTGTGGCAAGGTGGTGGGCCTTCGTTGTCAGGCCTTGTCGATGAGCACGATCTCCGAACTCTCGGTCTCGCCGAGGGTCACTTCAAGGCCGCGGTCCATCAGGTCCTTGCCAAGGACAGTCGCCTGCGCTGACGACCCATCCTCGAAGGTGATCCGGTACTTTGCAGCCGCATCGAGGCCCTTGAACTGGAACGTGTGGCTGCCCTCGGACGTGCTCCCTCGGAAGGCGTAGAGCACGCCCCGCCCGGTCGCCGGATCGAAGTACTGCATCCCATCCCACCGCACCCCATCCGGCCGGTCCGAGACATGATACAAGTCGCCCTTCGCGATGAGCGGACGTAGGCGCTGCTTGTACAGGGCGAACTCGCGCTTCGCTGCGACGTGCTGCTCCGGCGTCCAGCGCGTCGTATCGCACATGATGGTGCACCAGCCCATCATCCCGCTTCGCAGCATGTAGAGGAAGTTCGCCGGGGTCCTGCCGCGCTGGTCCGACACGTAGCATTCGCACATCGACGGCGGCAGGGCGTAGGAGCTGTCGTAGAAGGCGCGGCGGTTCGAGAGGGGATCGTAGGTGTCGGTGATGCTCACGTAGTGCGTCCGCCGCAGGACCCCGTAGTCGACCATGTGCCCGCCATTCACGCATTCCTCGAAGAGCAGCGCCGGGTGCTCGGAACGCAGCGTGTCGTAGACGCGGCAGTAGCCCTGCGCGGCGCGATAGGAGACGTCGGTGGTGTCCGCCGTGTGCAGGTGGTCCGTCCTCCCGCAGTGATCGACGATCATGGGCTGATCGTGCTCGAGCATGTCGATCCGGTACTCGCTGACGATGCGCCTGAGATCGGCGAGGCACCAATCCGCGGCCGGCGACGCGCCCAGGCAGACGGTGGCCCCGGTGAAGTCGGACGGATGCCAGTCGTCGGGGAGATCTCCGGTGAACCAGTCGCGCATCGTGGGATCGAAGACGCTGAGGGCGGTGTGATCGCCCTCCGGCGCATGCTTGCTCCCGCCCTGCGTCCACCCCACCCATAGCCCGAAGAGCATCCCCTTCGAGTGCACGTAGTCGACGATCGGGCCGAGGCCGTTCGGGAACTTGTCCGGCGAGGGATGCCAGTCGCCCACCCCGCGGAACCAGCCGGCGTCGATGTGGTACATCTCGATCCCCAGGGCGGCTGCGTCGTCGATCATCGCGCGGGCGAGGCGCTCATCGACGGCCATGCCGCTGCCCCACGAGTTGTTGACGAGCACGGGGTACCGCGACTCTTTGACGGGCGGGCGGATGTGCGCCTCGACCCATCGCCGCAGGCGGTTGGCGCCGTCGTCCACGCCGCCCTTGTACCAGCCGACGAAGACCGGCGCCGCCTCGAAAACCTCGCCCGGAGCAAGCCTCGTCCGAGCAGTATCAGCGGCGGCGTAGCCAGCCTCGACGACGGTCCCGGTCAGCGAGATATGGACCCGCGCCGATGACTCCACGCCGAGGTAGATGCCCTCGTGGCTGGTCGTGTCCTGGATTGCGGACCAGGGAATCGGATCCCGCCGCTGGTCGTCGGCATAGGGCAGCGAGAGGAGATTGGCCGAATACTCCGGCCCGATGGGAGACGTATGCGTCCCCACAGGCCCAGGCGTCGCGGCGCCCTTCTCAACCCACCAGTGCTCGAGCGCGTGGTCCGTGGGCCGTCGCACCTCGAACAGCAGCGTCGTCTGGAACGGCAGGAGGATTTTCGACCGCGAGCGGTTGGTGATAGTGGTGCGGTGCTCGACGGGCCCTGGGCCTGGCCACGCCGTCCACTCGCTACGAAGCTCCATCGCCGGATCCTCGCAGGTGAAAGTGAAGACCGCACGTTTCGGCGGGCCATCGCTGACGGCGACGCTCTTGAAGCGCCACATCAGGGCGACGTCGCGGCCATCTACATGGCAGGTCGAAACGAGGGGTATCGGTCGCTCGTCGGTCGGCGAGGAGGCGAGCCAGTTCGCCCGCGATGAGGCGGGACCAAGCTGGGTGAGGGAGAGGCCGGATCCTTCCGCCGCGACCCTGACCCGCGTATCAGCGGTGGCTAGTTCAGCGGTGCCACGCTCGGAGCCGGATGCGACAACCGCGCAGCACAGACATGCCGCGACCATCACTGCCGATGGTATGCCCATGCCCCTTTCTTCGGCGCGAGGGCCCGCCTTTCCTGCCTAAGCGCCGGGGACGGGATCGATCCGAGTGAGGCGATTGCGGATGCAGTCCACGAGGTCGCCCACCGTCGCGATGGGCTCGGGGAAATAGGTCACATGCATGCCCACGTGCTGGACGCGATGGGCGTCGCTGGCCCCGAGAGGCAGCACCCCCGACCGTTGCGTGGACTCCCACGCCTGAAGCTGCTGGGCGGGGTCGTGGTTCTTGTTGTAGACCTCGACGCCGTCGAGATCGAGATGCTCGATGATCTCATCCGAGCCATACCCCGTGCGCATCGGATGGGCGGCGATGACGATACCGCCGAGGTCGTGCACCTCGGTGATGAGGCGTCGCACATCGTGGCGGCCGAGGCTGTGGTCCACGCCGAAGACGAGGTAGTCGCCCTGCTTCGTGCCGTCGTCGGCATAGGCGGCGATCTCCTCGCCGGGGAGGAGAACGAGGCGGCCATAGGCGCCGTTGCGCACCAGCGCGTCGTGGAGGTCTTCCTCGAACCAGCGGAAGTGGTGCTCGGTGAGGCAGACGGCGTGGAGGCGGCGCTCGAGGGCGACGGCGATGACCTCGTCGATCGTCTGGTGGCCGCAGTAGGAGTAGTGCGTTGTGTGGACGTGAAAGTCAACCGGGTAGGTATTCATGGGACGGGCGGTATCTTAGGCAGGCGAGTCCGGGGCGTCAACCCGGCGCCGAAAGAACGGCTCTTGACCGCGACCTTCCGCAGGGATACACTCGCGATACAACCGAAGGCCCAGGTTTGCGGCTAAGCGTCCTCACCCGAGGGCGCCGGGAAGCGCGGTGAAAAACCGCCACTGCCCCGCAACTGTGACCGGGGACGAAACCCGCAGGCTTGCCACTGAGACAGACCAGTCTCGGGAAGGCGCGGGGAGTAGGACGATCCGGAAGCCAGGAGACCGAACCGCAAATCTTGCGTCATCCTCTCGAGGGTGGGGGATGAGCGGCTTTGTTTAGCCATACCCCTTTTGGCTAAGTGGACCCGCTTGACCCCTCCTGAAAGAACACTCGGCGCGTGGTGTCGCCAGATGACAAGGAGCGGGTCAGCAATGCAGAAGAACGTTTCACGGCAACACGGCTTGACGAGGCACGGCTTTACCCTCATTGAGCTGTTGGTGGTGATCGCGATCATCGCCATCCTCGCAGCGATCCTTTTCCCCGTTTTCGCCAAAGCTCGTGAGAAGGCGCGGCAGACGTCGTGTCTGAGCAACCTCAAGCAGCTTTCCCTCGCCATGCTGATGTACACGCAGGACTATGACGAGACCTGGCCGATCGGGGACTACTTCACGGATTCGTCTTACTCCAACGAGTACGCCTGGGACTTCCACCTGAACTGGAACACCGGCGCGACTGAGCTTGGCCTCCTTGGGCCCTACACGAAGAACAGCCAGATTGAGGCGTGCCCCTCGGCGGTGGGACTGAACGGCGAGGGCCGGCCCTATACCGGCTATGGCTACAACGTAAGCTACATCGGCGGCTTATGGTGGCCGGGCTACTTCGGGAGGGCTTCCTCGGCTCTTGCCGCTGTGCAGAAGCCCGCGGAGACGATGCTGCTCGCCGACAGCGCCATCTGGAACACCATGATCGCTCCGCCCGGTGACACGGGGAACAACCTGATCGAGTCGCCCCGTGATCCGCTCTACGTCGGCCCCACGGTCCACTTTCGCCACAACGGCACGGCCAACGTCGCCTTCTGCGATGGCCACGCTAAGGCGCTGACGGCCAAGTACAACATCAGCGCGAGCGACGTCACGCTTGCCGACCTGTCGGCGGATGACAGCCTCTATGACCTCCAATAGGGGAGGCATCGCGAGGTCCTATCTGGCCGTGGCGTGCTGCGTGCTTGCAGCCGCCACGGCTGTCCTATTCGACGGGTGCAGAACCGCCCCACCGGTGGAGAGTGCGCCTGCCGCGACGAAATCCGCCGGGCCTGGCTGGCCCATGCGCCTGAAGGATGTCCTCGGCGCCACCATCGAGTTGTCCGGCCCGGCGAAGAGGGTTGTCAGCCTCTCGCCGAACCTCACCGAGATCGTGTGCTTCGTCGGCGGCATCGACCAGCTTGTCGGCGTCACCGAGTTCGACAAGTACCCGCCGGAGATCCTCTCGAAGCCGAAGATGGGCGGCATCATCAACCCGTCGCTGGAGAAGGTCGTCGCGGCCAAGCCGGACCTCGTCCTTGTCGCGAGGGGCCTCGACCGCGGGCTCATCGACCGCCTGAAGAGCCAGGGCGTACAGGTCTTCGGCAGCGATCCGCGCAACCTGGACGACGTGCTGGCTCTCTCCGACCAGATCGCGAAGATCCTCGGGCGCGAGGCCGAGGCGAAGCCCAAGCTCGACGCGCTGCGGGCTCAGATCGCCAAGACCGAGAAGGAACTCGCCCGGCCGGAGGTCAAGCCGAAGGCCCTCGTCGTCATCGAGGTCGACCCGCTCTTCGTCGCGGGCGACGGGAGCTTCGTGGACGATCTCCTTCACCGGGCGGGCTTCACCAACGCCGCCGCGGGGTCGAAGCCGTGGGCGCAATGGTCGTCCGAGAGGCTTATCGCCGCCAACCCGGACGTCATCTTCCTCGTCCAGGAGCACGGCCAGATCAGTCGCGGGATGGACCCGGACCTTGCCGCGCGCCTCAAGGCACGATCGCCGTGGAGCGATCTGAAAGCCGTCCAGGCGGGCGACCTATTCCCGGTGACGGACGACTACGTGACCATCCCCGGCCCGCGGTTGGCGCTCGGGCTCGACGAGCTTGTAAAGATCAGGAGCCAGTACCTCAGCCATGCCGGTCCTTGAACTGCGCGACGTGACCGCGGGTTACTACGCCGGCCACCCGGTGCTGAGCGGCCTGTCGCTCGCCATCGAGGAAGGCGAGTTCGTCGGCATCATCGGCCCCAACGGCTCGGGCAAGACGACGCTCGTGCGCGTCATGGCCGGGGCCTTCCCGCAGACGTCGGGCGAGGTCCTCCTCGGCGGTCGGCGGGTCGACGAATGGTCGCGGCGGAAGCTCGCGAGAATGCTGGCCGTCGTCCCGCAGATGTCGGCGCCACCCTTCGCCTTCACCGTGCGCGAGTTCGTGGACATGGGACGGACGCCCTACGTCGCGCCGTGGGCGCCGCTCGGGGCGGAAGATGCGAAGGCCGTCGATCGCGCGCTCACCATCGTCGCGCTGACTGAGCTTGCGACTCGTCCGGTGACGGAATTGTCGGGCGGCGAGTTCCAGCGGGCGGCGCTGGCGCGCGCGCTCGCGCAGGAGCCGAAGCTGCTCATCCTGGATGAACCGACGACTTTCCTTGACCCGGCGCACACGATCCACACGCTGAGTGTGCTGGAGGACGAGAACTCGCGCGGCCTGACGCTGGTGGCGATCCTACACGACCTCAACCTCGCGGCGGCCTATTGCCATCGCGTCGTGGCGCTGAAGGCCGGGCGGATCTTCGCCGATGGCCCGGCGGCCGAGGTGCTTGCGGCGCCGGTGCTGGAGGCGCTTTTCGAGACGCCGATCCTCGTCGAAGAGGACGCGCAGGGACGGCCGCGCGTGACCCTCGTGAAGGTGAAAGCGCCCGATGTCGCCTAGTCGCCGCCTTCTGGTGCTCGCGCTCGGACTGGCTGTGGCGCTCGCGGCGGCGCTGCTGCTCGGGCCGTCGGGGCTCAAGCCGGATCAGGTCTGGCATGCGCTGCTCAACCCGTCCTCGGCGGACACCGCGGCGCGGATCGTGTGGGATGCGCGCCTTCCCCGAGTATTCCTCGCCTTCGTTGTGGGCGCAGCACTGTCGGTGGCCGGTGCGGTCATGCAGGGCTTCTTCCAGAACCCGCTCGCCGAGTCGAGCATCATCGGCGTATCGGCCGGGGCGTACCTGGGCGCCACCATCGCCATCGTGACCGGCCTCTCGCGGATCGGCCCGTGGGTCTCGCTGCCAGCGTCGGCGTTCATCGGCGCGCTGGCCGCGGTGATGGTCGTCTACACCCTCGCGCGGAGGGGCGGGACGACGCCGGTGCCGACGCTCCTCCTCACGGGCATCGCCATCGGATCGCTATGCTCGGCCATCGCGTCGCTCATCATGATCCGCGCCCAGCGCGGTGACATGGACCTCGTCGTCTTCTGGATGCTCGGCAGCCTCGCCAACCGCGGGTGGACCGAGGTCGCGATCATCACGCCGTACGTGGCCGTGGCGACGGTGCTGGCCGTGGTGTTCGCACGCTACCTCGACGTGCTTTCGCTGGGGGATGAGCAGGCGGCCTACCTGGGCCTCCCGGTGCGCCGCGTGCGCATAGGGTTCATCGTGCTGGCGGCGTTGCTAGCGGCGGCGGCGGTGTCGGTGACGGGGATCATCGGCTTCGTCGGCCTCGTCGTGCCTCACATCTGCCGGCTGCTCTTCGGCGCACGGCATCGCGTCCTCATACCGACGGCGGCGGTGGTGGGGATGATCGTGCTGGCGTGGGCGGACGTGGTGGCGAACGTGTCGGGCGAGATACCCGTGGGAATAGTGACTGCCGCGCTCGGCAGCCCGTTCTTCCTGTGGCTTCTGAGGCAGAGGGAACTGCACCGCACCTAGCCGATATGTAACCAAGGAAAGTGTCACGCTAGCGTGACACTTTCCCATGTTACCTATTTCAGCCCTATTCCGGCGGGATCGGCGGCTTGTTCTCGCCAGCCAGTCGCGTCAGGAAGGCCTCCAACGGCATGGGCCCAAGATCGCCCTCGTCCCGGCTGCGCACCGCGACCTGCCCGGCTTCCGCCTCGCGATCGCCGACGATCAGCATGTACGGCAGCTTCTGCATCTCCGCGTTGCGGATCTTCAGATTGAGCGTGGCCGAGCTGTCGTCCACTTCGACGCGGAACTCGAGCCCGCGAAGCTGGTCGAGGACGTGGTGCGCATACTCCAGGTGCCGGTCCGCGATGGGCAGGATGACCGCCTGCACCGGCGCGTTCCAGACCGGGAAGTTGCCGCCGACGTGCTCGATGTAGGCGCCGAGGAACCGCTCGATGCCCGCGAGCACTACGCGGTGGATCATCGCCGGGCGATGATGCTTGCCGTCCGGGCCGATGTAGCTCAGGTCGAACCGCTCGGGCAAGTTCAGGTCGCACTGGATCGTCGGTCCCTGCGATAGGGGACCGGGCGGGCCCACGAGCTTGACGTCGATCTTCGGGCCATAGAAGGCGCCCTCGCCGGGATCGACCGTGTACGGCATGCCGACCTTCTCCATCGCGTCGGCCAGAGCCTTCTCGGCGACGGCCCAGACGTCGGCCTCGCCCAGCGATTGCTCGGGCCGCGTGCTCAGGTAGAGGTTGTACTCGTGGAACCCGAAGGTCCCGAGCATGAACTTCGCGAACTTGAGCACCCCGATGATCTCGTCGGTGAGTTGCTCCATCGTGCAGAAGATGTGCGCATCGTCCTGGGTGAAACCGCGCACCCTCAGCAATCCGTGGAGCACGCCAGAGCGCTCGTGGCGGTAGACCGTGCCCAGCTCGAAGTACCGTATCGGCAGCTCGCGATAGGAGCGGGCGGCCGACTTGTAGATGAGGATGTGGCCCGGGCAGTTCATCGGCTTGATGCCGTAGCGCTGGCCCTCGATCTCGGTGAAGTACATCGGGTAGCCCTTCTGGATATGCCCCGACGTCTCCCAGATGGAGGCCTTCACAAGATGCGGCGTGGTGACCAGCTTGTACCCGCGCTTGAGGTGCTCGCGGATGGAGAAGTCGCAGATGATCTGCCGCAGCATGGCGCCGTTGGGGTGGTAGTAGACCAGCCCCGCGCCGGCTTCCTCGTAGAAGTTGAAGAGGTCGAGTTCGCGGCCCAGGCGGCGATGATCGTTCAGGCGCGCCTGCTCAAGCTCGGCGAGGTAGGCCTCAACCTCCGCCTCGGTGGGGAAGGCGATGCCGTAGATGCGCTTGAGCATCAGGTTGTGCTCATCGCCGCGCCAATACGCGCCGGCCACGCTCAGCAGGCGGTACGCCTTGATGCGCCCCGTGCTGGGGATGTGCGGCCCGCGGCAGAGGTCGACGAAGTCGCCCGTGCGATAGAGGCTGACCGTCTCGTCCTCGATCTCGTCGATGAGTTCGACCTTGAACTCGTTGCCCTGGGCCTCGAAGAGACGGCGCGCCTCGTCGCGGGAGACCTCCTCGCGCACGAAGGGCACGTCGGCGGCGATGATCTCAGCCATCTTGGCCTCGATCTGCCGAAGCTCGTCGTCGTTGAAGGCGGCGATGGTGTCGAAGTCGTAGTAGAAGCCCTCGTCGATGGCGGGGCCGATGGTCGGCTTCGTGCCGGGGAAGAGGCTGACGACCGCGGCGGCCAGGACGTGCGCCGTCGAGTGCCAGAGGACTTCCTTCCCCTCCGGATTGCTGAAGGTGAAGACACGGAACTCGCCGCCGTGGTCGAGGGGACGATCGAGATCGATGACCTGGCCGTCGAGGGAGGCGGCCAGGGCGTCCTTGGCCAGGCGCTTGCCGATCAGCGCCGCAACCTGGAGCGCAGTGGTGCCTGACTCCACACTCTTGACACTGCCGTCTGGGAGAACAAAGTCCAGGGCCATCACTGTCACCTCCGTCGATCGGGTTCGTTCTCAGGGGCGCCAGGCACCCCTCACCGCATGTGGAAAACGCCGCGCCTGGAGCGGACGCGGCGAAGTCCAAGCAAGAAAAGTATGGTGGGCGATGGTGGAATTGGACCACCGACCTCCACGGTGTCAACGTGGCGTTCTACCACTGAACTAACCGCCCACTGCGCGCTTAGTATATCCAAGACGTGGGAAGGCTGTAAACCCCTGCCGCCTGTGCACGGAAGAAAGGCCCACCACATGGCCACAGCCGCAGGCTGAAGCCTGCGACTACGGTTCTACGATCCCCCGCGGCTGTCGAGGCTTTGATCTTCTACAATCCGGTGAGGCAGCCCAGAAGCAAAGACGTCTCGCGTCGCGGGAGTAGTCGCACCCTTATGGCCATGCAGTAAATAGGCTGCTATCAGTTCGCTGGGACGGCCTCCTTTAGTTGTCATCCTGAGGAGGCGACGCGGAGCGTTGCCGACGAAGGATCTCCTTTTGTCGATGCTGGCTGACGGCCGCAGCGCGGTCCGACAAGCCCAAAGGAGATCCTTCGTCGGCAACGGAAAGCGTTGCCTCCGGCGATGCTGTGCATCGCAAGGATGACAGCACAAAAGCAAAGGCCCACCGCCGGGCCACAGCCGCAGCCTAAAGGCTGCGACTACTGTTCTTCGGTCCTCTGCTATAACCCGACGTCACCCTTCTACAATTCGTGAGCACATCGAAGCGTAGCAAGGCATGGCGTCGCAGCGGTAGTCGCAGGCTTCAGCCTGCGGCTGTGGGTGCGTGGTGGGCCTTTGGTTCTTGTTCCTACCACCGGTATTTGCTCGGCCCGAAGTCGGCGTCATAGTACGACACGATCACGCCGCCGGGTGGCGCCACCTCGTCGAGGCGCGTCATGTCCTCATCGCTCAAGACGCACTCCACAGACCCGATGTTGTCCTCAAGCTGCTCCATGCTCCGCGGCCCGATGATCGGGCTCGTGACGCCCGGCTTGACCGTGCACCACCGCAGCGCAAGCTGGGCCGGCGTGCAGCCCTTCTCCGTCGCTATCGCCTTCACGACATCGACCACATCGAAGGCCGCGTCGGTGAAGTGGCGCTTCGACCAGTCGGAGTCGCCGCTATAGCGCACGCCCTCGGGCGCCGCCTTGCCGCGCTCGTACTTGCCGGTGAGGAAGCCGCCGGCGATGGGCGACCACGGGATAAGCGCGAAGCCGTAGCTCTGCGCGAAGGGGATCAGCTCGCGCTCGATGCGGCGGTCGAGGAGGTGGTACGGCGGCTGCTCGCACACGAAGCGGTTGAGGCCATATTCCTTCGACACCCACAGCGACTCGACCAGTTGCCACGCGCCGTAGGTGCTGGTGCCGAGGTACCGCACCTTCCCCGCGCGGACGAGGTCGTCGAGGGCGCGGAGGGTCTCGTCGATGGGGATGCCCGACATCGGCCGGTGGATCTGGTAGAGGTCGATCCAGTCGGTCTGGAGGCGGCGCAGCGAGGCGTCGCATTGCTCGATGATGTGGCGGCGATGATTGCCGCGCATGTTGGGATCGTCGTCGGCCATGGCCGCGTGGACCTTCGTGGCGAGGACGATCTTGTCGCGCTTGCCGTTGCGCTTGAGAGCCTTGCCGAGGAAGTCCTCACTGACGCCGCGGCTGTAGACGTTGGCCGTGTCCACGAAGTTGATGCCCGCATCGATCGCGTGATCGACCATGTCCGCCGAGGCTGTCTCGTCAGCCCCCATCCCGAACATCATGCAGCCGAGGCAAAGCTCGCTCACCTGCACTCCCGTGCGTCCAAGACTCCTGTACTCCATGGCGCTCCCTCCCCCTGGCGGCTGAAAGCCGCTTAGCTAGAAGCCGCTTAGCTGAAGGCCGCTTGTCCGAAGCTTCTTACGATTCCGCCCAGCGTGGTATAGTTTTCAACGCAAGGGCGTTGTTTACCTGCCGGCGAGATTCGATGTGGAGGGATTCCTGTGGCAAGCGGTGGCTTCGAGTCCGGTGCGTTGGACGAGCTTTGCATCAATACGATTCGCTTCCTGGCGGTCGATGCGGTGGAGAAGGCGAAGTCGGGGCATCCCGGCGCTCCCATGGGCGCGGCTCCGATGGCCTACGTGCTCTGGGACCGCTTCCTCAAGCACTGTCCGCACGACCCCGACTGGCCCGACCGCGACCGGTTCGTTTTGTCGGCCGGGCATGCGTCGATGCTGCTGTATGCGCTGCTGCATCTAACTGGCTACGACCTGCCGCTCGAGGAGATCAAGGCCTTCCGGCAGTGGGGATCGATGACGCCGGGGCATCCTGAACATGGGGCGGCGCCAGGCATCGAAGCCACGACCGGCCCGCTCGGGCAGGGCTTCGCCAACGCCGTGGGCATGGCCATCGCTGAGGCCCGACTCGCCACCGAGTTCAACCGCCCGGGGCATGACATCGTCGGCCACCACACCTTCGTCCTCGCGTCGGATGGCGACCTGCAGGAAGGCATCTGCGCCGAGGCCGCAAGCCTGGCGGGGCACCTGCGGCTGGGCGGACTGAAGGTTCTCTACGACGACAATAGCGTGCAGCTTTCCGGGCCGACCGCGCTGGCCTTCAGCGAGGACGTGCCGGAGAGATTCCTCGCGTATGGGTGGCAGACGCTCGGGCCCATCGACGGCAACGACCTCCTCGCGATCGACGCGGCGCTGACCGAGGCCATCGCCGAGACCTCGCGGCCGACGCTCATCTCGGTGAAGACCATCATCGGCTACGGCAGCCCCAAGGCGGGGACGTTCCAGGTCCACGGCGAACCCCTGGGCGAGGAGAATGCCCGCATCGCCAAGGAGACGCTGGGCTGGCCGCTGGAGCCGACGTTCCTCATACCGGAGGAGGCGCTTGCGCACCTCAGGCAGGCGGTCGATCGTGGGGCCGAGGCCGAGCGCCAGTGGCAGGCGCAGATGGAGGCCTACGCCGCCGAACACCCGGACCTCGCGGCGCAGTTTCGTGCGCGGCTGAGAGGCGAGCTTCCCGAGGGCTGGGACGACGGGCTGGGCGATCTCTTCCCGACCGATACGAAACCCATGGCCACGCGGAGTGCGTCGCAGGTTGCCCTCAACCTGATCGCCAAGCGCGTCCCGGCGTTGATGGGCGGGTCGGCCGATCTCTCGCCCAGCACCAAGACACTCGTGGAGGGCGAGGGCGACTTTGGCCCCGAGGAGCGTTACCGCAACCTCGAATTCGGCGTGCGCGAGCATGCCATGGGCGGGATCTGCACGGGCATGGCCCTCCACGGCGGCTTCATCCCCTACGGCGCGACGTTCATGACCTTCTGCGACTACATGCGCGGATCGATCCGCCTGGCGGCGCTCACGGGCGCGCACGTCGTCTACGTCTTCACGCACGACAGCATCGGCCTCGGCGAGGATGGGCCGACGCATCAGCCCATCGAGCATCTCATGGCGCTGCGGGCGATGCCGAACCTGACGGTCATCCGGCCAGGCGATGCGACTGAGACCGCGCAGGCGTGGCGGGCGGCGGTGGCCAGTCCGTCGGGACCGGTGGCGCTCGTGTGCACGCGGCAGAATGTGCCGGTGCTCGATCGGACGAAACTGGCGCCTGCGGAGGGGCTGCTGAAGGGCGCGTACGTCTTGTGGGAGAGCGGCGACGGCGTGCCGGAGGTCATCTTCATCGGCACGGGATCGGAGCTATCGGTGGCGCTTGAGGCCGGGCGGAAACTGGCGGGAGAGGGAAAGGCGGTGCGCGTGGTGTCGATGCCAAGCTGGGAGCTTTTCGACCGCCAGCCCGCCGAGTACCGGGAGAGCGTGCTGCCGGCGGCGGTGAGGGCGCGGGTGGCCATCGAGGCGGGCGTGAAGATCGGCTGGGAGCACTACGTCGGACTCGACGGCGGCGTGGTCGGGCTCACTGGCTTCGGCGCAAGCGCGCCGGGCGCGGTCTGCATGGAGAAGTTCGGCATCACCGCCGACCATGCGGTCGAGGTGGCCAAGAGCCTACTGGGCTAGCCCGGATAATGCATGAA
>PMZA01000480.1:13452-14594 GCA_003170595.1 Armatimonadota bacterium | reverse complement strand
CTAGCCCGGATTATGCATGAGCAGGAATGAAAGGATCGCCGGAGAGACGTGGAATGTGTTGTCTGCCAAGACAAAATCCACGTCCACGGGAGCTCTCCGACGATGACACAGTGTTCTCCTCTCAACTTCGGTTTCCTTGGTCGCAAGCAGGTCGTGGGACGCTTCGATGGCGGGCAGATCAGCTCCGACGGCGGCCTCCTCTGGCTGGCCGAGGTGGACCGCTGCTCGGGTCTGACCAAGCGTCTCGCATCGTGCCTGCGGGATCGCCGCCAGCCGTCCAAGGTCCGCCAGTCCCTCCTCGATCTCCTGCGCCAGCGCGTCTATCAGATAGCCTGTGGCTACGAGGACTGCAACGACGCCGACACCCTCGCCGCCGACCCGGTGCTGAAAGTCGCCTGCGGGCGCAACCCGGATACCGGCCACGACCTGGCCTCCCAGCCCACGCTCTCGAGGTTCGAGAACTCGGTCTCGCCGGGCGAGCTGTACCGCCTGGCCGAAGTCTTCCTCGACCTGTTCCTCGAGAGCCATCGCCAGCCGCCGCAAGAGATCATCCTCGACCTGGACGCCACCGTCGACCCAACCCACGGCCAACAGCAGCTGACTTTCTTCCACGGCTACTACGGCACGTACTGCTACCTGCCGATGCTGGTGTTCGCCCAGGCCGACGGCGAGCCGCACCAGTTGCTGGCGGCGGTGCTGCGACCGGGTAAGGTCCACGCCGGCCACGGGTCGGTAGGCTTCCTCGAGCGGATCGTGGCGCGGCTGCGGGCGGCCTGGCCCGAGGTGCGGATCGTGGTGCGCGGCGACAGCGGCGAGGCCCTGCCCGGCATCTACGAGTGGTGCGAGGGCGACCTGGAAAGCGACGAGCAGGGAGGCAAGCCGCGGGTGGACTACGTCATCGGCCTGGCCCGCAACCCACGGCTGGAGCGGCTGGCTGAGCCCTTCCTGCAAGCCGCCCGCGAGGAGTTCAACGCGACCCAGGACAAGGTGCGCCACTGCCAGGACCTCAGCTACGCCGCCGATAGCTGGGGCCACGAACGCCGCGTCGTGGTGAAAGCCGAGGTGTCCGTCAAAGGCGACAATCCTCGCTTCGTCGTCACCTCCCGCGACGACCTCTCCGCCGAGGAGCTCTACGACTTCTA
>PMZA01000480.1:0-13368 GCA_003170595.1 Armatimonadota bacterium | reverse complement strand
GGAGTTGTGGAACCTGCTGGCGACGAGAGTGCGTGCCGGACCGGGCTGACGAACGGGCTTGCCTCAACGCGGCCCTGATGCGCTGCCGTGAGCCTCGCTTCTCGTCGAGGCTGCGCCTGGCTACGCCTCGCCGTGGCCCGACGCCCTCCACAAGCCACGCCGAGGCATGAAAACCGCCCTCGTCGTGCCCCCTCGACCACTTCTGGGGCCTTCAGGCCGACACCCGACCCTCCGAGCGTCCCTTCCTTCACCTATCCAACCCCCACCCACCACCTTCATGAATAGACCGGGCTAGAGGAAGCAGCACGGCGCGGAGGCTACCAGGGGACCTTCTGGTTCGGGCCACCCATCTGCTCGTGGCGGACACGGATGTCGCAGAAGGCGATCGGGTAGCACGAAGGCTCGTCGGGCGACGGGTCGTCGGAGTTGGCCGCCATCTTGTTGAAGACCGCGCCCAGCCCCCAGCAGACGGGTTTGACCGCGGCGGCGCTGGATGTGCTGACGCTGCATATCTACGCGGGCGATGAGGCGGGGTATGAGGCGGCGATCGAGGGGTTGAAGGCGCTGGGGCAGCGGGTGGGCAAGCCGATCGTGTGCAACGAGTGCGTGGTCGGCGCCGTGGCGAGGAAAATCCTCGTCCTCGCCCATCGCCTGCTCACCCATGAGGAGGACTACGCCCTGCCGCCCCCTAAGGCGGCGTGAAAGCCTGGCCTGAAAAGCCGAACTTTGAAAAACGATCGAAGGTAAAGACCGTGAAGGTTCTAGGGGGAACTCCTCAGGAGGAGCTTGACCCGACGGCAAGGCCGAGATTCGGACTGGGAGCCCCCAACCTGCGACGTTAATCTGTGCCGAACCTGAGCACCCATACAGGCCTCACGGCAAATTCGCTTCCGATCGCTGCAAGGGTAGGCGAACCGATGGACTAAGAGCACGGACTAGCCTTTCGCCATGGCAGGGCCTTGACGCACGCTCTATACAGGCCCCTCCACAGGCCAAGGCAAAGCAGCCCTAGCTTTGGGCTTACCCGTAGGATCAGCTCGGAGAGTTGACCAAGGGTCAACTCTCAGTGAAGACGATCTTGCCGCACTCGCCCGCGGCCATCAGGTCGAAGGCTTCCTGCGCGCGCTCGAGCGGGTAGTGATGCGTAACAAGCCTCTCCGGCCCGAGCCCGCGCCGCGTCTGATCCACCATGTGCGGGAAGTCCGAGCGCAGGAAATACCACGAGCCGAGGATCCGCAGCTCCGAGTGGATGATGTCGCGCGACGGGTAGACCGGGCTCTCGCCGCGCTCGCCGATGACCATCACCGTGCCGCCCTTGCGCGCCGACTGCAGGGCCATGTCGAGCGTCGCCGGGGAGCCCGCGCAGTCGAAGATGTAGTCCGGGCCGTGGCCGTCGTTGAGCGAGCGCAAGGCCGCGAGGGCGTCCTCCGATGAGGGGTTGATCGTCCTCTCCGCGCCGAGACTGCGGGCGAGGTCGAGCCGGTACTGAGACATGTCGACCGCGGCCACACGCAAGCCCCAAAAGCTGAGGAGCAGCGCGCAGCCCAGACCGACCGGGCCGACGCCGAGGACCGCAGCGACGTCGCCAGCGCGAACGCCAGCCTTCGTCGAGGAATGGTACGCGACGCCGACCGTGTCGCCGCCGACCATGATCGCCTGATCCCAGGTGAGGTCCTCGGGGACGACGAGGCAGTGGTGCGCCGGATGGGCGACGTACTCGGCGTGGCCGGGCGTGCCGCCGGACATGTGCTCGCAGAAAAGCTCGTAGCCGCGAGTGCACCAGTAGCAGTGCCCGCACGAGACCGGGGCGTGGATAGCGACGCGGTCGCCCTCGCGAAGGCAGGGGTGGCCGCAGGCGTCGGCTACCTCGCCGACAACCTCGTGGCCGCCGTTGGCGGGCTGGGCATCGGGCGCGCGGAAACCGCCCATCTCACTGCCGCAGAGGGCCGAGGCGCGGACCTTGATAAGGACCTGGCCGGGCTCCGGGCGCGGGACGTCGACGTCGATGATCTCAACACGGGAATTGCCAAGCATGCGAAGGCTCTTCAAAGCAAACACCTCCGAAAGGAGAAGACCGTGGGGCGCCGCCCCACGCCCCTGCGTTCGCTTCGCGACCGCTTGGGGGCCGCGGGCCCCTGACCCCACGCGGCTCTACGAGCCGCTTCCTCGCGACGTTGCGCAGTCACCTGCGATGCAGTGCGCCGCGAGCGCCACACTGAGCCAGCGACGTAAAGCCATAATGAGATCCTTCGCGCAGCGAACGCGCTCAGGATGACAGCGTGAAGCATGAAGCGAAAGGCCAAGCGCGGCGCGGGGTAAACCCGCGCCCTACAGCAAGCAAAAGCTAGGGCCAGGATGTGCGCGATGATCCGATGCGGGTTGGGTTGGTCGGCTTCCAGTTCAGAGAAGCCGGCAACGGCCCCGCGATGTCGAGCCCCTTCGTCGTCAACACGCGGAAACCTGTGCCGCGTTGCTCGAAGTCGACCGGCATCAAGACCGAGTGCAGGTCCTCGCCGAAGCGCTGCCGCCACTGCTCGATCGTGTTGTCCGGGTTCCACGAGTGACGCATCGTCGGCACCCAGGAATTGTCCGCGTAGATGTTGTAATCGGAATGCACCGTCATGTTGCGGCGGCCCTCGGGCGAGTACTCCTGGCCCGGCGCGTCCATGAAAAGAGTGAGGTCGCAGCCGCGGGTGATGGTCGCCGCGGTCGTGTAATTGCTGATGAGGAGATTGTTGCGCACCTCGACCTCCTCGAGCTTGAAGGGATCCTCGCGCGGCATGCAGGTGATGCCCGAACCGTTGAGGGCGACGGTGTTGTTGACGATCCACGTGCGGCGGGAGCCTGAGTCGTAGATGCCGCGGCCCTGGTTGGCGTAGACGAAGTTGCCGGCGATGAGGCCGCCGCGCGAGTCGGCTGTGGCGCGGCCGTTGATCTCGAAGAAGATGCCGTCCTGGTTGTGATGGCAGACATTGTTGAGGATGCGGATGTCCTCGTTATCGGCGTCGAACCAGATGCCCGGGCCGACGGCAGTGTAGGCGGCCTCGCAGTTCTCGATCGTGCAGCGCTTGTTGGCCGGGATGCACTTCATCCCGCCGCAATGCCAGCCGGCGCTGAAGTGGCGGTAGTTGTTGAAGAGGAGCGAGCAGCCGTCGACGACGCAGTCCTCGCAGTTGCTCATGCCGAAGCCGGTGTCGCCATTGCACGAGAGGTCGCAGTTGCGGACCGTGCAGTTCTTGCACTTGAAGAGGCCGAAGCCGCAGAAGTCGGCGTAGTAGAACCGGCAGGAGTCGACCAGCACGCGCTTGGACTCGCCGACGCTGCACATGGGCCACTGGCCGCCGGGCTGACGGTTGCCGCGCACCTCGAAGCCGCGAAGGACGACGTCGTGGATCTTCGAGGCGGTGAGGCCCCAACCGCGGACGCCGACCTCGATGTTGGACCAGCCGGGGTCGCCGCCGAGCTTGACGTAGAGCATCTGATCGGTCGGGTCGAAGAAGAAGGAGCGGTCGGTCATGTCGCTCAGGCTGCGGCCGACGTAGGGCAGGAGCGGGTAGTCCTTGTTGACGTAGATCGGGTCGGGGCCGATGAGCTGGAGGGGCTGAGAGTCGTCGAGGATGACCTGCGAGATCCAGCGGTGCGACTTGTCGTCGTAGGCGCCCTTGAAGTCGGAGTCGGTGAAGTAGGCGTCGCCGAGGGGGATCTTCCAAACGTCGATGAAGGCGTTGGGGAAAGGCTCGCGTACGCCGGGGGCGCCCTTGAGACGAGTCCACGCACCACGGACAATCTCCGAGCACTTGATGACCACGCGGGCCTGGGGGGCGACGGCGAAGGTGATCGGCTTCTCGGGCGTGCCGGAGACCTTGATCTCGAAGTGCTCGCGGTAGACGCCCGAGCGGACGAGGACCATGTCGCCGGGGGCGAGTTCGGCGGCTGAGCCGGCGCGGGCGAGAGTCTTCCAGGGCTGGTCGGACGTGCCGGGGTTGGTGTCGGCGGCGGACTTGGACGAGCCGTCGACGAAGAAGGTCGTCGCGTGCGAGGGCAGAGCTGCGAGAAGTGCGAGCGTGAAGATGGGCAAGCGAGACATTGCAGGGCCTCCGAAGGCGTACGTTCACCACCGCGGCAAAGCGCCACCACAGGTCCTTCGTCGGCGACGTAAGGGTCGCCTCCTCAGGATGACGGAAAAGTGCGAAAGCAAGGAACACACGACCAGAGTTAGGTTAGCCAGCGATTGAAGAAGGCGAGGGCGGCGGCGTGCATGGTCGGCGTGAAGGCGTGGCCGCAGTCCTCGAGATGAAGGGAGAGCTTCTCCGGAACAGCCAAGGCGTCATAGGTGCCCAGGGCGAAGTCGTGGGTGTCGTGGATACCGTCGCACGGGAAGATGATGTCGCGGCAGCCCGCCGAGATCATCAGCGCGCGCGGGGCGACCATCGCCGCAAGCTGCGGGTGATCGCACGCGGGTAGCTGGCCGACGACGTAGTTCATGAAGCAGTGGATGACCTCGTCGCGGACGATCGTCGCGAGGCTCGCGAGGCCGCAATTGACGAAGGCGGCCTTGATCCGCGCATCGAGGGCCGCTGACCAGAGCGTGAGTGTGCCGCCCATCGAGTGGCCGATCAGGCCGACGCGCGAGGTGTCGACTTGCGGGAAGGCCGAGAGGAGGTCGACCGAGGCCATGACGTCGGAGACCATAAGCGCGGTGAGGCTGCGGCCATGGAGGAACTCATACATCGCGACGTAGCGCTCATAGGTCGGGCCGTCCATGGTCGCGCTGGCGCGCTCCTCGAAGCACATGCCGTCGGGGATGAGCACCGCGAAGCCGGCCTCGACGAGGCGCTCGCCGTAGTTCTGCAAGAGGTCGCCCGCGAAGCCGGCGGGCTCGCGCTTGCCGAGTTGCCACTGGCCATTGTGCTGGTGGAGGGCGATGACGGTGGGGAGAGGGTTGGGGGCATCGGTGGGCAAGAGGAGGTAGGCCGGGATCCAGTCGTAGCCGTAGGTGAAGCGGAGATAGTGGACCGTGTGGTCGCCGCGATGCCAGGTGGAGATGAGCTGATGCTCGATGGGGGCGCGGTCGCGCAGGCCGCCCAGGCGCTCGATCAGCCAGGCGCGAAGGCGGGTGAGGCCGGTGATATCGGAAGAGGCGGGCGCGATCATCGGGCATGTCCTCCGCGTGGGTCAGAGCTTGAAGATGCGACGGGCGTTGAGGCCGAGGATGAGGCGCTTGTCGTCGTCGGAGATGCGCGCCATCAGCACTCGGCCGAGGGGCGGGCGCGGATCGAGGAAGGGGTTGTCGCTGCCGAAGAGGATGCGGTCGGCGCCGGCGCGGGCGACCACCTGCTCGAGGGCGTCGTAGAGGAGGGCCGAGGTGGTGACGTCGAGGAAGATGTTGGGATGGCGAGCGGCCTCGTCGCAGGAGGCGTCGATCATGGCCCAGGAACTGGCGGCGTGGCCGATGAGGAACTGCGCGCCGGGATAGCGGGTGGCGAGGTCGGCTAGGATAGGCGGGCCGGCGAGAGCGTCGCCCGCCCAGGAATGCGAAAGGATCGGCAGGCCGCGCTCGTCGGCGAACTCAAACATCGGGCGGTAACCCTCGCCGCAAGCCGGGTACTCGTGTAGGGCGGGATGGATCTTGAAGCCGCGGATGCCCACGCGATCCCAGCGAGCGATCTCGGCTTCGATGGCGGCGCAGGGGCGGTGCGGGTTGATCGTGACGTAGGGGAGGAGGCGATTGGGGAACTCGGCGGCGGCGGCGTAAGCCTGATCGTTGCCGAGACGCTCGTCGGGGCCGATGGCAGCATGGGGCGCGATCACGGAGAGGGAAATGCCGCAGAGGTCCATGGCGTCGACCATGGCCCGGGCCCAACCACCGCGGCGGACGTGGAAGGCGTTCCACGGGCCGAAGTGGCAGTGGGCGTCGACGACGAATTCGCCGGTAAGGGCGCCGGCAAGGCAATGGTCAGCCAGGGATGACGACATCGACCGTACCCCCAGGAACTGAACACCGTGGGGCGCTGCCCCACACCCCGCAGGGGCCGCAGGCCCCTGACCCCACTGCGCACCTACGGTGCGCTTCGCGACCACAAGGCGGTCGCTCTCTCGCGTCGCAGACGCCTCGCCTGCGACGCGAGGCGCCGCGAGTGAAGCCTTCAGCGCCCGGCCGCGGATACCTGCAGGTCGAAGGTGATCTCGGACCACTGGCCAGCCTTTAGGTCGCGCGTGTCGTTGTCCAGAAAGCAAAGGAAGAGCATGCGCCCGTGAACCGCCGGCCCAGTGAACTCGGGGACACCCGACCAGTGCAGGTTCGTGATCGACTCGGTCGCGCCGCTCTTCGTTGTGAAACTGAGGAGCGGGCGGACGGGATCGAGGGGCGGCCAGTGGCTGTAGGAGCGGCCGGCCGCCTCTTCCCCATCGCGGTAGAGATGGCGGAGGAGGCCCTCGATCGTGCGCACGCGGTAGGAGGCCATCGTCGGGATCGGCCACGCGAAGGCCATGAAGCCGCCGACCTGGGACTTGTCCTCGCCGGGCTGGATCGCGGCGGTGACGTGGATCGTGGGCGACTGGTCGAAGACGAAGTCGGCGCGGTAGCGGAGGGGCGGCTTGCCGTCAGCTGGCGTGCCGAGAAGCCTGCCCTCGGTGTGGACCTTGAGGCCAGCGGCGTCGCGATGAACGTCGAAGACGTCGGCGGAGGCGGCGCCCGTGGAGACCTGCCCACGCGTGTCGAAGACGCCGTAGTCGGTGTAGACGATCATGCCCGCGGCGAGTTCGTCGCCGGAAGGCTTGGCGCGGAGGGACTGGATGAGGCCGCCGTTGGCTTTCGTGAGGACGACGGAATAGGTGTCGTTCTCGAAGGTGACGTCCTGGGCGTGGGCCGCCGAGGTGAGGAGCAGGGCAAGGGTTAGGGTCAGGGCTGGGCGTCTCATGATTGCATCACCGGGTCACCGAAAGGTCGTAGGAAAAACCGCGCCAGCGGGCGTCGAGAGGGACGGGCGCGCCGGAGAGCATCGCGAAGAAGAGCGAGTAGGACGGGCTGTCGCCGGAGCGGAGGAGGAAGACGTCCTGCGGCGCCTCGCCCCAGGGCTTGAGGTTGTCGACATGGAGCTTGCCCCCCGCGGTCGTGAGGGCGAAGGACGAGATGGGCTTGCCGATATGCGCGCTCTCAAGGACGCGGGCGGGGGGATCATGGGCCGGTCCGCCGGTGTAGGTCTTATCTGCCGCGATCGCAGTCCAGGATGAGACGGCGGGGAGCGGGATCACCTGGGCGAGGAAGGCGGAGGTCGGCGGTCCGTTGCCTACCATGGGGCGGACGCGGTGCTCGACGTGGATGAGCGGCGAGGCGGAGAGGTGCCAGATGGTCTCAAACTCGATGCGGGGGGAGACGATGCCACCCCAGGACGTCTCGCGGAGGTAGCTGCGGAAGTGGAGGCGGAGTTCGTCGGGGGCGGGGTCGAGCCAGCAGTCGGGCTCGAGGTCGTTGGCGGAGGTGCCGACGAGGTTGGACGTGGCGCCCATCGAGTCGCCGGTCTTGCCGAGGAGGCCGAAGTCGGTATAGGTGGAGGCCGTGTCGCCGGTGACGGATTTGTCGGAGCCGGGGAGGGTGAGGGAGGTGATCTGGCCGCCCTTGGCGCGACGGATCGCGACGCGGTAGTGGTCGTTCTCGGCGATCCAGTTGGCGCCCTCGGTGTGGAATCGGACGGGAAGCGTCGGGGCGACGCGGGCTGGCTCGCGGTCGGGGAGGAGGTTGAGGGCGAGAGTGAACGGTCGTTCACTCGAAAGAGCGCGACCGTGGCGACCCTCCATCCAGGCGAAAGTGGCGGCGAGGCCGGGAGATTCGTCGGGGCCATACTCGCGGAGGTAGGCGTCGTCGAGGGCTCCGTCGCCGGGATAGGTGGGGAAGTCGAACCAGAGCCAATGGCCTCCCGACTGCCAGCCGAGAGCCGGGCGGTCGAGGCTGAGCGGGAGGACCGAGTGCTCCCAGAGGCGCTGGATGGGATGCCAGAAGCGGGCGGTGAACTCATGGGCGGTCGGGTGGCGGATGACGAAGGGGCCGCCGAGGTCGCCCTCGACCGTGCAGGCGCGCCAACGCTCGGCGCCGATCGCGCCTGAGCCGCGTGGGGCGAGGAAGGCAGTGTAGAGGCGGCCGAGGACCGGCTCACTGTCCTCGCGCGGGGTGAGGGTGAGCTTCATCGAGATCGCGCCGTCGGGGCTGATCTTGTACTCGGAGGCGAAGGAGACCTCGTCGCCGGTGGACTGGTAGGCGAGGGTGGTCGTGCCGCCATCAATCTTGACGGACCAGGGGCCGGGCTTGAAGACGGCGGCGGTCTGCCCGGCGGCGGGCGGGATGGCGTGGCCATCGGAGGTGGCGGCGAGGGAGACCGCGCCTTTCATGAAGACGCGGGCATCGCCCTCCTGCACCATCATCCCGGCGAGAAGGGGCTTGCCCGCGATGGAGAGTGAGGCGAGAAGGCCGTCCTGCCAGTCGAGCTTGAGGTCGCCGACGGTGACGGTGGCACGGGCGGGGACGCCGGACGCGCCCTCCAGCAAGCCCGCACCCGGGAGGGTGACGGCCTTGCCGGAAACCGTGACGACAACCGAGGGGGCGGAGGTCTTCGGCGCGGAAGGTGAGACCGCGATTGGGTCCATGCCGTTGACGGGCTTGAAGGCGGCGAGGTCGGCGGCTTTGGGGCGGAGGACTGCGACGCGCCATCCCCAGGCGGGGACGTCCATCTCGACGGCGAGGTCGGAGGAGCGGCGGACGGAGAGGGTGCGGCCGGTGGGAAGTTCTTTCGCGAAGGCGAGGTTGGCCGGTGCGCCGGGCCAGGCGAGATGGCAATGCTGGGTCGCGCCGGAGAAGTTGATGGCGACGAGGCTCGCGCCCTCAGCGGTCGTGCGCACGAAGGGCAGGACCTCGGGGCGATCGCACCGGACGGCGAGGTAATGGGCCTCACCGAGGTGGAGGTCGGGGACCTCCGCGCGGGTGTGGAGGAGGTCGGCCCAGACGTCCTCGTGGCCGACTTCCTGCTCCTGATAGATGAGCGGGAAGCCCTCGGCGAGGGTGCAGAGGGCCCAGATCGAGTGGGCGACGTCGGGACCAAGCTGGAGGGAGCCGCGAAGCTGATCGTGGTTCTCCGTGAAGCGCATCAACCCGTGGGCGGCGCCGGGCGGAAGGGCGAGACGCTGGTTCTCGAGCCAGCCGCGGATGTTGTGGACCCAGGTGGTCATCGGGCCGTCGAGGCTCTGCCAGAAGAGGGTCTCGAGGGACCAGTCGTAGATAAACTGCGACTGGGACAGCATCATCGGCTCGGTCGACTCGGCGAGGAAGACGCAGCCTGGCTTGAAGGCCTCGAGGGACTCGCGCGACTTGCGCATCACGCCGAGGCCGCCCCATACGCCGGAGGCGGAGGGGAGGTTGTCGTCGTAGGGGCGCCAGTTCTGCGGACCGCCGCCGGCGCAGTCGACGCGCCAGCCGTCGATGTCGGCGGTCTTGGCCCAGTAGACCGAGACGTCGCCCATGTACTGCTGCCAGCCGGGGTTGGCGTAGTCGCAGGAGAGGCAGCCCCACCAGTACAGGATGGAGCCGTCCTCGTGGCGGGAGACCTGCTCTGGGTGAACCTTCAGGAAGCCGCCGGACTCGTGGGGGCCGTGAGGGATGAGGTCGCAGAGGACGCGGATGCCCGCTGAATGGGCGTCGGCGGTGAAGGCCTTCAGGTCGTCGACCGTGCCGTTGGATGGGTCGATCGTGTAATAGTCGGAGACGCCGTAGAGCATGGGCCAGAGAGGGAGGAACCAGATGGCGTTGATGCCCAGCTTCTTCAGCGTGGGGAGCTGGAGGGTCTGGAAGTTGTGCATCGAGGAAGGCTTGTCGCCGGGGCTGCGGAGATCGGCGAGGCCGCCGCCCATGGTGCCGCAAGGGTAGGCGGAGTAGAGGGCGATCTGTTTGGCCCAGTCCGGCATCGGCGGACGCTTGAAGCCGAGGCGCTCCCAGGTCTCGCCGAGAGCGCGAAGGCCGGCGGAGGAATCGCCTGGGACGAGGGTGAGGAATTGGCCGCCGGCGGAGATGTGGAGGCCTGGCTTGAGGCGGCCGAGGACATCGTAGGAGGCCCAGAGGTCGGTGGTGTTGCCGTTGCCGTGAGCCTCGAAGCGATGGCCGTCGCGCTCCCAGTACTGGCCGACGGTGAAGCAGCGGGCGGGTGAGGCGAGGACCACGGTCATACCCGGGGCCTGGCCGTAGCAGTCGAGGCTGAGGCTGCCGTTGCGGGCGAAATCGGCGACGGTGCGGTCGAGGGGCGGCCAGGTGTAGGCGGCTGAGATGTGGCCGGGCGAGAGGGCGGGGTCGAGGCTGCCGAGGTTGAGGCGGACGTTGTCGAAGGTCGGCGTGCCGGCCGAGGCGTCGGCGACGGTCATGTCGACGCGGCGTGAGGCGAAGAGTCTCACTAGTGAGACTCTCCACTCCTCGGCGACAGTCCAGCCCTTGACCTCGTAGTGGAGGGTGACGATGGCGGCGTCGGGCGCGGAGCCGAGGGTGGCCGAGGTGAGGTGGAGCGGCATCGTGCGCCACTGCTTCTCCTGTTCGGCGGTCATGAGAAGGACGGAGCCGATGATGCCGCCCTCGCCGCCGCGGTCGTAGACCTTGACCTCGAGGAGGTTGCCGGTGGGCTTGAGATCAGCCGCGGGGAGGACGTAGCGGCGCTGGACCGAGTACCAGGCGGGGGTCTCCTCGCCGGTGTGGCCTACCTGATGACCGTTGAGGGAGGTCCAGTCGAAGTCGTCGACGGGGCCCATCAGCAGGACGAGGTCCTTGCCGCGGAGGGCGTCGGGGAGGTCGAAGGTGCGCGAGTAGAAGGCGTTGCCGTTGTAAGGCTTCCAGGCGGGGTTGGGGTCGTTGGGCGTGACGTCGGTGACGCCCTGATCTTCCCACGCGCCGGGGACGTTGAGCTTGCGTGGGGCGCCGCCCTCGATGTGGAAATCCCAGGCGCCGTCGAGGATCAGGCCGCCAAGGTCGGCCGCGCGGGCGGGTGAGGTCGAGAAGGCTGAGCCGGCGGAGGTGTGGAGATCGAAGGGGAGGGATGGACCGCGGAGGAGGGCGAGGTTGGTGGCGGAGTCGCGGGCTGAGACGAGGGCGCCGGTGGAGGAGTTCCAGGAAAGATCGAGGGGCGTGCCGCGAAGGATGTAGTGGTCGCCGACGAGGGTGAGTTGTGGTGCGGCGAGGCAGGCGGTTGCGAGGAATAGAAGGGCGAAGGATGTGATGCGGCGTGCTTGCATGGGCAGTCAGCTCCGGACGGGAAGACGTAAAGGGGGAGGTTGGGCGCGGGAAGGCAGAATCCTCTGGGGCTACCGGCGGCCGAGGAGCCGGCGGAGGTCGTCGTCGGTTAGGCCGGCGTCAGCCATGATCGAAGCCAATACGTCGTGCGAGAGCGGGTGGTTAGCATGCACGGGCACGGTGATATCCACGCGCGTGTCTGGGTGCTTAAGCCTAACGTGGCTCCCCCGCTGCCTGCGCACCTCAAAGCCAAGCCTCAGCAGCACGCCTACCATCTGGCGGCCGGTCACGACAGGCTTACGAGGCAACCGTTGCCGCCTCCGGCACCGTTACCTGCACCCGGCGTATAGCCGCTGACTTGGCGCCGTTCATGCGGAGACGAAAATCATGTTTGTCGCGTGGCACGGGCTCGCCGTCCTCGACCGTGACCTCGAGATGAAGCTCGATGGCCTCTTTGGCCATGGCGAGGGCGTGGGCAAGGTTATCGCCCTGGCTGTAGCAGCCGGGGATTGCCGGGACGTAGACGCCGTAGCCGCCGTCGTCATCCTTGAGTAGCACCACAGTGTAGGCGCGGGTCATACCGGTTGCTCCTATAGAGGAGTCTACCTCGGGTGGAGGTGGCTGAGCAATCCGAGCGGTTGGCGCAGCCTGCGCGTCCGTCGGGATCACCTGCGGCCGAGCAGACGGCGGAGGTCGTCGTCGGTGAGGCCGGCGAGTTCCATGATGCGGTCACGGGTGCCGGGTGGCAGCGGACGGTTGCCGTGGATGGGGACAGATACGGACTTGCACGTCTCGGAATTCCAGAGGATCTGGTGAGAGCCGCGCCACCTGTCAACGACCCAACCTACTGCCAAGAGAGCTTTGACAAGGTCGCGCCCAGAAACCACATGCGCCTTAGGCAACCTTTGCCGCCTCCGGCACCGTCACCTGAACGCGACGGACCAGCGCCGCAGCAGTGCTTCGAACGTCGAGCTTGAAGACGCGTTTGTCCGGCGGAATCGGCTCGCCATGATCAAGGGCACACTCCAGCATCAACTCGATTGCCTCGCGTGCCATCGCCAGTGCCTCAGCGATGGAGTCCCCGTCAGTGTAACAGCCGGGGATTGCCGGCACGTAGACGCTGTAGCCGCCTACCGACTCCTTCTCTAGAACGACGGTGTATGTGCGGGTCATCGCGGATCGCTCCTGAGGCGGAGTCTACCTCGTGGGAAGGTCAGGAGGCAACGGTGGCAGATGGGCTACTCGGGACCGGCTTCGTGGAGGATGTGGGGCGTGACGATCAGGAGGGGGTTGGTGTGGTCGAGCACCTGCTGGCCCTGCAGCAGCCCGCCGAAGCGATTGTTCGCCTCATCGCGCAGATTGCCCATGCCCCCGATCACCATCGGCTCGCCGTCGGGCACCGTCACCGTCGTCGCCACCGTCTCGTTACGCGTCACAGGAACCTGCTCGCCGTTGGGGCCCTGGACCGTGCCCGCTGCGAAGCTGAAGACCGGGCGGACAGTCATCCGCACCATGTCGTTCGGCAAGACCACCGGCAGGACCCAGAGCTGGAGGCCCGTGAAGATCGTGTCGACCGAGTAGTCGACGTGGCGATTGCCGAAGGCGTCGTAGGTGACCGACGAGGTGAAGAAGGGGATGACCTGGCCGAAGCCCACCTCCGCCGCGAGGCCCGAGGAGGTGGTGATGCTCAGGCCCGAGATCGTGACCGCGCGGCTTACCTGCTCGTCGCGGCCGAGGAGGCCCTGGGCGGTGGGGAGCGCCCACTTGATCAGCGGGCCCGCGCCCGGGGCGTTGGCCTCGGAGGCGACGTCGAGCTGTGGTGCGAAGGTCTGGAAGTCGAGGCCCCAGGAGCGGATGATGTGGGCGGGCGTGTCCTCGACGCGGCAGTCGATGTTCACCTGCGGGACGGGCTTGTCGAGGAAGCGGATGGCCTCGGCGAGGCGGTCGATGTCCTCGGGCTCGCCCTTGACCAGAAGCCTGTTGTCGGGGAGCGCGGTAAGCGTCTCAAACTGCGGGAGGCCGAAGACGCGGGCGAGGGGCGCATCGGCCTGGGCCGCGCCGGGGGGCGGGTCGACGGGCGGGACCGGGTCGGAGTAGGTGCGCCACTGCGG
>PMZA01000224.1:182-6171 GCA_003170595.1 Armatimonadota bacterium | reverse complement strand
CAGGTTCGTTGGGGCGGCAGTTGTACTGCCGACCCTGGGGTGGCAGTACAACTGCCGCCCCAACGTTTTTGCCGGTTGGTCCAGCCGATCCAAGTATTGCCGCCCCTGCTGCTCCAACTCCATCGGCTCCAGCAGCAAGAACCAGCTTTGCGGCGGCAGATAGTCGGCCAGGTGGGCCTGGTCGGCAACGCCCGGCCCGACAATCGTCACGTCGACCGCGGAGAGCGATTCCAGACTCCGTTGGCTGGAAATCTCGAACCGCCGGATCGACTCGATCTCATCGCCGAAGAACTCCACCCGCACCGGATGGGGGAGAGTCGGTGGGAAGAGGTCGACGATGCCGCCCCTCGCGGAGAACTGGCCCGGCGCCTCGACCAGCGGCGACCGCTGATACCCGAGGGCCGCCAGGACGTGTACAAGCTTGTCGCGGTCGATGTGCCCGCCGCGCTTGAGGTCGGTCCGCGCCGCCGCCCAGACATCCTTCGGCGCCGTCAGATGCAGCACGGCCTGGATCGGGGCGACCACCAGCGCCGGTTTGCCCGCCGCCAGCCTATCCAGCACCCGCAGCCGCTGGGCCGCCTCATCCACGCCCGGCAGCACGCCGTCGTAGAGAGCGCTTGCCACTTCGGGGTAGTAAGCGACCTCGATGTCCTCGCCCGCCAGCAGGTCGCGCGCGTCATCCACCAGCGCCCGGCCGCGCTCGGCGCCATACGTCATGACCAGCACGGTGCGGTTTTCACGGGCGGCTCCAAGCCATGATACGAGGAACGATCTGCCTGCCCCAACCCCGCGAACTAGCAGTAGTCCGCCGCCACCCGCAGCTTTATCCAGCCTCTGCAGGTTACCGTTGTCCTTCAGTAGCTCGCCAAGCGCTCTTGCCAGGGACGTCATGTATGAAAGGCCGCCGCGAGGCGGTCCGTAAGCGCTCCTAAGTCTACCCTTGCGCCAGCCGTTCCCACACCAGCGCGGCCGCGCCACACACGCCGGCGTCGCGACCAAGCTCGGCTCGGACGATGTTCGCCACATCGAATTTGCCGCGGCTGATGCGGCTGCGGGCCTCGACGGTGCGGCGGATGGGGTCGAAGAGAACGTCTCCGGCCGCAGATATGCCGCCGCCGATGATCACGAGGTCGGGATCGCAGAGGACGATGGCGCTGCAGATTCCCACGCCGATCCAGAAGCCCGTCTCGGCCATTATGTCTTCGGCCACCGAGTCGCCCTTGCCAGCCTCATCGGCAACGATCTTCGGTATATCTTCCCACACGGCCTTCCAGTCATCGCCGAGGCGCGCGAGGAGGGAGGTGGGCTTGCCTTCCTGTATCTTGCGGAGCGTGCGGTTGACGATGCCGTCACGCCCGGCGAGGGCTTCGAAGCATCCGTGGTTGCCGCACCCGCAGCGCGGGCCCTTCGGCTCGAGGACGAGATGGCCTATCTCGCCGAGGATCTGACGCGGCCCGCGGTTCACCTTATTGTTGAGGGCGACACCGCCGCCGATGCCGGTGCCGAGGGTCAGCAGTACCAGGTTTTCGACATCTCGTCCGGCGCCCCACCGAAGCTCGGCCAGGGTCGCGCAGTAGGCGTCGTTATTCATGAAAACGGGCAGGCCGAGCCTTTCGGAGAGGATACTGCCGGTCGGAGTGTTATCGAGGGCGGGCAAATTCGGACAGACGAACACATGGCCGGTCAGGGGGTCGACAACGCCCGGAATACCCACTCCGACCCCGCTGATTTGCGCCTCGCAACCCTCTACCTGGGACCTCAGAGCACCCTCCAGTGCACTCAAAACGTCCTCTGAGCGACTGGTAACGGGGGTGGGGAAGTTCGCGAGCTTGTCGCAAGCCTGCGCGCCATCGGCGTCAAAGGCGCCGACCGTGAACGACGTTCCACCGACGTCGAGGCCGAGGGCGATTCTCTTGTCGGCAGCCATGGCGGATACTCCCCTTCAACAACCGATAGGCCGGGAAGAGGGGCTAGAGGTCGCCGAAAATCTCTTCGTCCGGGGGCAGTTCGAGTTCCTCGGGCGGCGGCATGTTGTCTCCCATGCCACCTCCGCGACCTCCGCCGCCACCACTGGGACCGCGGCCGCCGCCGCCGGCTCTGCGAGCCTCGGCTTCCGCGCGGGTCTCCATGAACTCGATGTTGTCCGCCACGACTTCGACGGCGTCGCGCTTCTGGCCTTCCTTGGTCTCCCACTGACGGGCGCGGATCTTGCCGACTACGCCAATCTGGGCGCCCTTGTCGAGATACTGGGAGACGAATTCAGCCGTCTTGCCGAAGGCGACGATGGTGATCCAGTCGGTATCCTGACGCTCGGCCGTGTCCCCGCCGCCACCCGCACCGCTGCGGACCGGTCGCCGGACGCCAAGACGGAACTGCACCACAGGGGTTCCCTGCGGCGTGTAGCGCATGTCGGGATCGGTCCCGATCCTGCCGACCAGTGTGCAGACGTTCACAGGCCCACCTCCAAACTAGGTGTGGTACCGGAAAAATCGCGGCCTATTCGGCGGCGAGCTTATTCCGGCTCAGCAGGCGTCTCGGGCTCGACTTCGGCCTCGACCTCAGGAGCAGCCTCGACGGCCGGAGCTTCGACTTCCTCGGCCTCAACAGCGGGCGCTTCGGTCTCGACGACGGCTTCCTCAACGGCCGGAGCCTCTTCCGCGACCTCAGGGGCGGCCTCTTCGGCAGCTTCGGGAGCGACTTCGGGGGCTGCCTCAACGGCGCCCTCTTCGGCCACAGTCTCTTCGACGGCGCCCTCCTCAACTGCGGCCGCATCGGCCGCGGGCTCTTCCGGCATGGGCTCGCGGGGGCGGAAGATGGTCTTGGGGTTCGCCACGAAGACCATGGCGCGGATGATGCGCGTGTCCATGGCGGCGTCCTTGAGGAGCTGGTCGCCAACTATGCCGACGGCGTCGAAGTACATGATGCGGAAAATGCCCTCGCCGAAGCCCTTGATGCGATAGGCGAGCCGACGGCGTGCCCACTCGTAGTCAGCATGGAACTCTCCGCCGGCCTCCTCGAGGGCATCCTTGAGGCTGGTCATGACTTCCTCGACTTCTTCGGGAGACAGACCGGGGTCAAGTATGTACATGAATTCGTAAAGCCTAACTTGCTGTGCCATTCGCTTTGTCTCCTTCCTCTGGCCTGAAGGCTTCTCTACGAAGCAGGAAGGCCTGTCTGTGCCTCAAGGCACGGTGCCTAACGGCACTGGTAAGAAATGGTGCACCAGCCTATCGGCTGGTGTGGCTCGATATTGTACAAGGAGCCGGCGATAAGCACAACCGCCCAAGACGGGCCGAAGACAAAGGCCCACCACCCGGCCACAGCCGTGCGGACCTTCGGTCCGCTTAGCTGAAGCCTGCGACTACTGTCCAACGGGCCTTTGTCATCACCCGGCGTTACCCTTCTACAATTCGATAGCTCATCGAGGCCTGGAAAGGCATCGCGTCGCGGGAGTAGTCGCACCCTTTAGGGTGCGGGGGTGGATGCGTGGTGGGCCTTTGAAGGGCTACTTCGCCCGCACCACGGGCTCGCCCCAGCGCGACCAGTCGAACTCGAAGGTTCCCGCCGAGTCGGTTATCAGCGACAGGACCACCGGCTTTCCCGCCCAGGGGGACAGGTCAGCCGAGAACCCCTTCCACGCGCCGGTCAGCATGAACTGCCGCCCGATCTCCGTCCCATTGGCCTCGACGATGAAGAGGACACCCTTCGACTTGGAGCCATCCTGGAGGCCGACGAAGCAGTGGAACTCCGCCGCCTGCGCGGGCAGGACCATCGGGTAAGCGGCGATGGTCTGACCCTCATTCGGCGGATGGGTCGAGAGGCCCTTGCGCGTCAGGCCGGCGACGGTCCCATCGCCAGGTCCCGCGCCAGCGTACTGGGCCGAGGTGAGGACGCGGCCGCCGTAGTCGACGATGCTCACCAGAGGCTTCATCGCCGCCAGGTCGACCGGCAACTGAACGTCAGCAGGCAGCGACTGGAGGAGGATCACCGTCCCGGGGAAGGTCGCCTTGACCATCCACTTGTTGCCCACGAGCGCCGGCGCAGCGGCCTCTGTCCCGGACAGGGCCATCGTCCACCGCTTATCCGGCGGCCCGACGACCGCCATCTCGCCATCCAGCGACAGCGACTTCTCCACCCGCGGCCGATACCAGCGCGCCCAGTCGAAGGTAGCGCTCTTCGCAGGCCCGGGGTCGACGGTAAGCTCCAGCGTGACCTCGCCCGGTGCGAAGGGCGCCAGGTCCAGCTCAAGGGGCTTGCGCTCGGCCGTCGCATTGAAGACCTCAGCATGCGCCCGCTTCGCGCCCTTCTGAACGGTTACGCCGTAGAGCACCCCATCGGTCTTGTCGACGCCGATCGCGCCTGCATCCATCGCGACTTCGGTGACGAAGCGCAGCTTACCCTGCGCGGGAAGCCATATCTTCCAGCGCGCGAAGGAGATGCCGGTCCCGTTGGCCTCGACGACGCCGGTCTGTGGATTCGTGCGTTGAGCCTTCCAGGGCGGATGGGCGAAGATGGCGTCGCCCATGGGCGTGAACATCGAACCATCATCGCTGTTCAGCGCGCCCCGCATCTCGACGGGCTTGCCCTCGAAGGGCGCCGAGCCGGTCGTCGCCGTGGACATGGTGGCCGCGAGGTCTGCGACGATGTTGTCGGTCTCGACGGTCCGCAGCATCGCCATGTCGCCGAGCATGCTCACGCGTGTCGGGCGGAAGCCGTCCGGGATGTGCTCCACGTGGAACGCCGCCATGTCACGCGCGTCGGGGAAGTAGGGATACCAGGCCGCCGGCTCCAGCCCGAAGATGTGGTCGCGGTCGTAGCAGGGCCAGCCCTCGATCGTCCCCGGGAGTTTGACCTCCGTCGCGTCGGTGACGGTGCGGCTGATCTCACGACCGCCCCACAGGATCCGCTCGTCGGAGGTCCTGACCACGCGATCGCCGCTGGCGGTCTTGTACGGGAAGTAGACGTCCTCGGGCCACGCGCCGTCCATGTCCGGACCGACGCGCTGCTGCTGCCAGAGCTTGATCTCATCGAAAAGCTGTCGCCAGAACTCGGTCGGCTTCTGGGCCTGGGCTATGTTGGGCCTGATCGTCGGGATGACGCCCCAGTGCTGGTAGTTCTCGTTCCATGCGGCGTAAAGCTGCGGGTTATCCGGCGAGGTGTAGCCCAGGTAGCCGTACATGATCGTGTACGGCCGGAGGAGGTAGGAGCTGATCGGGTGCGCCATCCGCAGGCTCGGCTTGTTCCACGTGCCGTGGACGAAGTCCACCCCGAAGGAGTGGCGCTGGCAGAAGGCCTCGTAGCGATACGTCACCTCGTCGAGGCCCTCGCCGCTGATCGCCAGGTTGGGCAGCGCGGCATGCAATTCGCGGCCGAGGGCGACGTTGCCCTGGATCATCGACATGCCGTCGTAGAGGCCATTGTTATCGTTGTAGATGCACAGCGTCTGGTCGAGGTGGACGGCGTCGATGTGGTAGGTGTCGACGACCTTGCGCATGCGGTCGATGAGAAGCTGGCGCCACTCGCGGGCGGCTGGGTTGATGTAGGCGAACTTGATGATCGGATCGGCATCGGTCCACAGCCACCACTGCAGATCGTGGCTGCCCCAGGCATCGCGGATCTGGTACTTCGCGAACTTCTCGTACAGCGGATTGAGCGGGTCGACGCCGAAGTAGTTGGCGTGGGGCATGACCCGGTAGCCAAGCTCGTGGGCGCGCTTCACGAAGGGCCCGAACTCGGCGATGACCTGATCGTAGGTCGGGTACATGCGATCGTAGCCGGGGGTGCGCCAGTCGACGACGTAGAGGAGCGTCTGCTTCGGATCGAGCCGCGGGGTCATCGCCTCCAACTCCGCGATGCTCGAGCCCATGATGACGACGCAGCGGATGTCCTTGACCCACGAGGGCTGCTGATTTTCGACGCGGATCGGGCGCAGGTTCTTCTCGGCCCACTCGCGATAGCGCTTCGCAGGCACGCGCCAGTCGCCCTCGTA
>PMZA01000224.1:0-138 GCA_003170595.1 Armatimonadota bacterium | reverse complement strand
CAGATATAGAAGCCGCGGCCCTTACCCTCGATGATGACAAGCTGGGCCTCCCACGAGATCGGGTACTCGAAGCTCATGCTCGTGGCCGGCGAGGTCGCGGTCATCTTGATCCCGCAGTTGCCCGGGACGATGATGTTC
>PMZA01000123.1 GCA_003170595.1 Armatimonadota bacterium | reverse complement strand
AGCATCGTGATGTGGGGGATGCTCAACGAGACGTCGGGCAACACCGTCTTCTTCCGCGCGGTGAGGGACCTGTCGCTCGTGCGCGACCTCGACCCCGGGCGCGTTGTGATGCTCAACAGCGGCGGCTTCGACGGCTACGCCGGCGGCAGCGAGGCGCCTGGTCCGCCCCAGTGGCGCCCCGAGGACGGCATGGTGCCCAACGTCACCCGCAACGAACGCGACACCGCCCGCTACTTGGATGGCACGACCTGGCCGCCCCATACTTTCGCGCTGCACCCGGGCATCTCGAAGGAGTACAGCGTCGTCCGGTGGACCGCCCCGGGCGCCGGCGAGTACTCGATCGCGGCCACCTTCGCGAACATCGTCACCCAGGGCAAGGCGCGCACGGACATCCACGTCTTTCACAACGGCCGGGCCATCTTCGAGAGCTTCATCAACCTGAAGGGCAAGGGCGAGCGGGAGCCTTTCGCCGCGTCCCTCACCGTGAAGAAGGGCGACACGCTGGACTGCGTCGTCGGCGTGGGCGATGACTGGCCCTATGGTGATACGACTGGGCTGGACTTGGTGATCAAAGGCCCCGGCGGGACGACCTACGACGTGATGCGGGACTTCGGCACCGACCGCAACCCCAACGGCGTCTGGACGTACGGCTATTCGGCCGACCGCGGCGGCGAGTTGACGGTGTTCCGCGACGTGCATGACNNTATGGCTGGCTCAAGCCCGGCAAGACCCCGGACCTCTCCCCCTTCAGCCTCTACCCGGTCGGCGAGGCCGAGACGCGCAAGGTGATCGGCCGGCTCTCGAACCCGGGCTCGCGGGAGTGGGAGGATGTACTCTCCGATCAGCACCCCTACCAGGCGCTGCCCCACGGCGCCACCGTCATCAACACCCTTCGCACCGTGGGCGGCGGCCAGCATCACCTCTGGCTCTCGGAGTACGGGATCGGAAGCGCGATCGACCTGACCCGCCTCGCCCGCCACTATGAGCAGCTCGGGAAGACGGGCTGCGAGGACGCCGTGGCGTACCGGCATTTCCTCGACCAGTTCCTGGCCGACTGGAAGCGGTGGCACATGGAGGACACCTTCGCGAGCCCCGAGGACTACTTCAACCAGTGCCTGAAGTGGCACGCGGCGCTCAGGCTCCTCGGCACCAACGCCATCCGCGCCAACCCCAACCTCGTGGGCTTCAGCATGACCGGCACCCACGACCAGGGCCTGACCGGCGAGGGCGCGACCGCGTCAACCTTCCGCGACCTGAAGCCCGGCGTGACGGACGCTCTCTTCGACGCCTGGTACCCCCTGCGCTGGTGCCTGTTCGTCGAGCCGGTGCAGGCCTACCGCGGGCGGAGCGTGAAGCTGGAGGCCGTCCTCGCTAACGAGGACGTTCTGTCGCCGGGGGCATATCCCGTGCGGTTCCAGGTCGTGCGGCCTGATGGCACGCGCCTCTACGACAAGACCGTCAACGTTACAATCCCTGACCCGCACAGCAAACCGGAGCCACCCTTCGCGATCCCGATGTTCTCCCTCGACCTGCCCGTGGACGGACCGTCGGGGAGGTACCGCTTCCTCGCGGCCTTCGAGCGTGGCGGGGCGGCCGCGGGAGGGGATGTGGAGTTCTACGTGGCGGACGAGGCGGAGATGCCGAAGGTGGGCGCCGAAGTCGTGCTCTGGGGCGATGACCCGGAGCTTGGGGCGTGGCTCGCGCGCAACGGGATCAGGACCCGTCCCTTCGCCGCGGGCCAGCAGTCCTCCCGCGAGGTGATCCTGGTCGGCAGCAAAGCGCCACAGGACCTCGCGGCATGGCAGGATCTTGCCCAGCATATCGCGCGCGGCTCGACCGCCGTGTTCCTCTGCCCCGAGGTGTTCCGCCGCGGAGACAACCCGGTGGGCTGGGTCCCGCTGAGGGGCAAGGGCAGCCTCGCCGACATGCCCGTGTGGGTCTACCACAAGGACGACTGGGCGAAGCGGCACCCCACCTTCGACGGCCTGCCCGCGGGCGGCATCCTCGACCACACCTTCTTCCGCGAGATCTTCCCCACCCGGGCGTGGTCCGGGCAGGATGACCCGGCGGAGGTCGTGGCGGGGTCCATCAACACCTCGAGCGGCTACAGCTCGGGGCTGACGGTCGCCGTCCATACCCTCGGCGCCGGTCGGTTCGTGCTGAACACGCTCAATATCCGGGGGAAGCTGGGCGAGGATCCGGTGGCTGAGCGGCTAGTGCGGAACATGCTCAACTATGCCGCACGCGGGAGCGACCAGCCGTCGGCGGCGCTGCCGGCCGACTTCCCCGACACGCTGCGGGCCATCGGCTACAACTAACCGCCAGCGCCTGTGGCTCAGTAGGCGCCGAAAATCACCTGCCGCGGTCTCAGCGTCACCTGCTCAGGCACGCGGCTGTTGGTGCGCCAGTCCTGCAGACGCGCATCCTTGACACTCCATCGGAGGGAGACCCGGACCGGCTCCCGCATCAGGTTGACCAGGTAGGCCAGGCGCTGTCCTCCCTGAGAGGCGGTGCGCACCTCGATTCCCCAGGCGGGCCGGCCGTCCGCGCCCAGAGCCAGGAGGTCGCGCTGGATGCCCGCGGCGCGCATCCAGGCATCGAAGCGTGGGTGATAGGTCTGCGGGTCGCTGAGGGCGAGATGCTCGGAGCCCGCGACAGTCGCGTCGACGCGCGGCCCACCAGTTGGCACGGCGGTGAGGCTCTGGTCGCCAAGGATCGCGATCTTCACCCCGCGCTTGGCGGCACCCCTGAGCGCCGCGACTGTGCTGTCCTCCACGTAGCGCGCAGCTGGCACGATCACCAGGCGGGTGTCCGTGGGCACTCCGCCCTCGGCGAGCTGGCGCTCTGTCACGAAGCCTATGGGCACGCCGAGGAAGTTGAGGGCCTCATATGCATCGCGTAGGGCGTCCAGGTAGGTCACATCCTGGATCGCAGAGGCCTCCGAGTAGAACAGGCGCACGCGACGCGGCTCTCGCGAGAACGCCATCACCGGGCGGACGAACCGCCTCAGGTTGAGTGACTCCTCGGCGTAGCCTTGCAGAGCCCACGGCTGCTGCAGCAGGGAGCCCTTGAACCATTCCGCGCCCGTGATGCCGCCCTTCATGTCGCGGCCCCAGTACCAGAGCAAGTTGCCGCTCATGCCATGCAGATGCCCGAGCCACAGGGCGGTGCGGATATGCTCCTGCGCGCTGGGCTTGATGTCGGTCTGGTCCACCTCTTCGATAGCGTGGAACTCTGAGTTGCAGTAGGGCTTCTCCGGGGCGAGGGATTTGAGGAAGTCCGCCGCCAGTCCCGCCGTGAGCCAGTCGAGGGCATAGGGCACGCTGCCGAAGTAGCGGTTGGGATGCTCGACCGTCGAGATATCGGAGAGGCCGACGTCCCCGCCGAGCAGGTCGCAGATCCGTGCCAGGGCCTCGGGGTCGACGCCGAAGGTATGGTAGGACAGCCCCATCTTCCACCCGCGCGACTCCGTGCTGCCCGTGAAGAACAGGCTAAGCATCATCTTGACGTGGGTGGCAACCTTGGGCGCATGGGAGTGGATGGCCGCCACGACCTCGCGGTAGTATTCGCTAACGCGCTCGTTGTTGAAGGCGCACCAGTCGTAGTGCGCGCCGCGGACGCCGGGCTGGGTGAAGTCCACGTTGGCCCGATCCCAGGGGCTGGACATCGGGCTGACCTGGCTGGGGAAGCGCTTCACGTCGGCGAAGGACGCCAGGTTCGTGCCCCACGCGTGGTTGAGGCCGTCGATGTCGTGGTACTTCCGCTGTAGCCAGGCACGCCAGTTGTCCATCGTCTGGGCAGCAGCAGCCTGGTAGGCGGGCTCGTTGTCGAGATCGACCGCGAAGAGCGCTGGGTAGGCCGCATAGGGCGGGATGAAGTGGTCGAGGCAATCCCGTAGGAAGCGCGCGGTCTTGGGGTGGTCGATGACAAGATCGCCGTAGTGGCTGTATCCGGGCTCTCTCATGCCCGGCGTAGCGTCCATCAACCAGCCGGGGACATATATCCCGAACAGGCAGTCCACCGGGAAGCCGGCCTGCGCCATCCGCCCCAGGTAGGGCCCGTCACCGCCGCGGAGTTGGCCCTCATCCCACGAGCCGTCCTGGTTCTGCCCGCCCCGCAGCATCCCGTCGGCGAGGGTGATCCCCAGGCGCCGCGCGAGGGCGGGGTCGCCGTCGGTGATCGTCGCGTCCCAGTTGAAGCCGCTGAGGAAGACAGGTTGACCGCCAACCCAGAAGCCGCCGTCGTGCGACGTGACGCCGACCGTGCGCCACTGAGGAATGGACGGATAGGAAGCGCGGCCGGCCAGGGCCGCGTCCGCCCGCCGGAGTTCGTCGTCCAGCATCCTGTCCACGTATTGCATGGAACGCAGGGCCGCGTCGCGCAGGTCCTTATTCCCTGCGTCCTCGCGTGAGTACCGGCAGAACACGTCGGCCACCGCCAGAGCGGCGTCGGGCAGCGCAGTGTCCTGTCCATGGGCGCGGCAGGAGGCCAATCGCTTCGCCAGGTCCTGACCCTTGGCCTCGACGCGATCCACAAGGTCGGTCACCGCGCGCGCGGCCTGGTCCTGCGCGACGGCAAGGCTGACCGCTGAGATGGTGAGCGAAAGGAGTAGTACCATCACGAAGCGCGCGCGCCAGTTCCTCATCGTGGCATCTCCGCGACCCACCACGGGGGGCGCGCGAAGGTGTTCGACTGCTCTGCGGCGAATCCTGCGGGGCATCCCTGGAGGTCTCACATGAGTCACATCACATGCGCTCTGCTTTGCCTCACTCTCGCGGCAACCGCCCACGCGGTCCCCTCGGTCACCGCCCTGCGGGCTGACATGCCTCCTGTCCTCGACGGCAAGCTCGACGACGCCCTCTGGCAATCCGCGCCGCAGATCACGAACTTCGTCGTCCTCGGCAAGAACACGCCGGCCTTGCAGCAGACCCAGGCGTGGGTCGCCTATGACGCCGACAACCTGTACGTCGCGATCCGGGCCTTCGATTCGGAGATGGGCAAGCTATCGGCGACGGTGCGCGAGCGCGACGGACGCGTCTTCGCGGACGATGTGATCGAGCTATTCTTCGACCCCGCCTGCACGGGCTTCAGCATGATCCAGCTTGCCTTCAACCCCCTGGGGACGCAGGCTGATTTCTCCGGCGACGCGGTCGGCATGTCGCCCGCCTGGAACGGGCGCTGGACCGTGAAGACCGCGCGCGAGGTCGACGCCTGGACTGCTGAGGTCGCCATCCCCTTCGCAAACTTCGGGCTGAGCAAGTCCGTGGGGCGCGAGTGGGCGATGAACGTCTGCCGCGAGCGACCCGGCAGTGGCGAGCTTTCCTGCTGGTCGCAGACGGGCGACAAGTTCGCAGTCCCGACGGCCTTCGGGAGGGTCGCCATCGCCGCCGACCTGACGCCCTTCTATGTCGACCTCGGCGTGCAGGATTGGGGAGCGGGCATCATCGGCGAAAACACGCTGCAGTTTTCCCTGCGCAACCCGACCGAGACGGCGCACAAGCTGTCAGCGACGCTCGAAGTGACGGGGCCGGATGGGACGACCGTGGCCAGCCAGCCGCAGTCGATGGAAATCGCGGCGGGCAAGATTGCCCACGGCACGGTCACCTACGACATGCCCGCGGGCGGCACGCACTTCCTCTCCCTGGCGGTGGCGGAGGGCACGCGGCTTGTGGCAGTGACGGGCCGTTCGCTGCCCGTGGCGCCACTGGCCGAGTTCGCGATCTTCCGGTCCTTCTACCGCGATCACGCCCCGGTGCGGTATCAGCTCAACGTCCAGAAGCAGCGCCTCCCGTCCTATCGCATCGAGGCCCGTCTGCACGCGCTCGATGACGCGAAGATCATCGAGACGCGCATCATCGACCCGCCCAAGGCGCAGGTCGGCTACGTGACCCCGGCTTTCTACGCCGGCGCGAATCTCCCGCGGGGGCAGTACGTTGTCGATGTGACCGTGCTCGACCGCAAGGGCAAGACGCTGGCCTCGCAGTCGCTCCGCTTCGCCCAGTTGATGGACCCGGCGGTCAAGACGCGCATGGTCACCGTCCGCCCCTCGGACAACATGCTCATCGTGAACGGCAAGCCCTTCTTCCCCATCGGCATCTATGAGGCGCCGGGGACGGAGACCTACCTGGCGCGGCTAGCCGACGCCGGGTTCAACCTCTGCCACAGCCCCGGAGGATCGGGGCAGGCGCTGAAGTCCCTCCTCGACCGCGCGCAGGCGCACGGCATGAAGCTGTGGATATCGATGAGCGGCCTTCTCGACTTTTCGAAAGACGCCGACGCCAAGCGCACGCAGATGACCGACATCGTGAAGGACGTCGGTGACAACCCGGGCCTGCTCTTGTGGGAGAGCATGGACGAGCCCGTGTGGGGCAGCCAGAACCCGGACGGCTACTACGACGGCTACTCTTTCCTCCGCGCCCTCGACCAGCAGCGGCCGATCTGGACCAATCACGCCCCACGGAATACCGTCGCCGAACTCTCGCACTGGAACCGCGCCACCGACTTCGCGGGCGCCGACATCTACCCCGTGCCCGAGCCCCAGCAGCAGTCCGATCTTCCCAACAAGACGATCGCGGTGGTCGGCGACGAGTGCGACAAGAACGTCGCGGCGGTCAACGGCGAGAAGCCGATCTTCATGGTGCTGCAGGGCTTCGGCTGGGCCGAACTGTCCAAGACGCCGGGCCAGCCCAGCGGGGCCGTCATGCCAACTCTCCACCAGTCGCGGTTCATGGCCTACCAGTCGATCGTCCACGGGGCGAACGGCATCTTATACTGGGGCACGGCCTACACGCAGAAGCCCTCGCCGTTTTGGTCCGACCTTCGATCCCTGGTGAGCGAACTCGCCGCGATGGAGGATGTGCTGAGCGCCGAGACGGTCGGCGATGCGACCGCAGCGCACCTAGTGCAGCCGAAGCCTGGCGTCCGTCTCATGCACAAGCGCGTCGGCGGGTTCAACTTCGTCATCGTCGTCAATGAGACACCCGACAGCATGCCGGTGGCGATCACGGTGCCGGGGCTGAAGGCGCCAACCCTCCGCCGGCTCTTCGAAAACGCTTCCCTGCCGGCCGCGAAGCAGACGGTGAAGCTGACCCTCACCGGCTACGATGTGGCCGTGCTCAGCGACAACGCGGCCTTCGCGGACGTGCGCAAGGACTTCTCCGACGAGTGGAAGCATCCGGCCGTCGCAGCCGACCCGGCCCTGCTGCACGAGGAGGGCAACCTGATCCTCAACCCCGGCTTCGAGGTGGACGCGGACGGGGATATGGAGCCGGACGCCTGGGACGCCAGCACGCCCCTGACGGTCGCACTCAGTGACGAGGCCCATGCGGGCAAGCATTCCCTCGCGATCACCGGCGTGGGTGGCGACATGGCACCGCTCGTGGTGCAGCAGCATACGGCGATCCTGGCCGGGAAGCACTACCGCTTCAGCGCCTGGGTCAAGGCGCCGGCGTCGGCGGAGTTCCGCATCTACGTCGAGTGGCACACCGACACCTACCACGCCCAGTGCCTGCCCTTCACGAAGGGCACGGGCGAGTGGCAGCAGGTGAGCTTCCCGATCGTGGGCGACCCCGACCCGAAGGGCGGCGCCTACACCGTGGCGCAGATGAAAGGCACGGGCACCGTGCTCTTCGATGAGTTGCGGATCGAGGAAGTGAAGTGACAGCGGCGGTCTATACTGACCGTCAATCGGGACCAGTCTTCGGGGGCAAAGCCACATCGTGAGAACCGTACGCTTTGGCGTCATCGGCTGCGGGATGATGGGACGGGAGTTCGCCAGCGCGGCGGCTCGCTGGTGCCATCTGCCGGAGATGGACATCCGTCCCGAGATCGTGGCCGCCTGCAGCCGCACCTCCTCGTCGACGGATTGGTTCGCCGCCAACGTGCCGTCGGTGACGCAGGTGACTCAGGATTACCTCGACGTGCTTGCGAACCCGGAGGTCGAGGCGGTCTACGTTGCCGTGCCGCACAACCTCCATGCGGAGATCTACTGCGCGGCGATCGCGGCGGGCAAACACCTCCTCGGCGAGAAGCCCTTCGGCATCGACCTGCCGGCTAGTCAGACGATCGGGGCCTGCCTCGCCCAGCACCCGGAAGTCTTCGCGCGCTGCGCTTCGGAGTTCCCCTTCTTCCCGGGCGTTCAGCGCATCGGGCACATGCTGGAGGCCGAGGCTTTCGGGCGGATCATCGAGGTCAACGCCGGCTTCCTGCATGCGAGCGATCTCGACCCCCAGAAGCCGATCAACTGGAAACGGATGCGGCAGTTCAACGGCGAGTACGGGTCGATGGGCGACCTGGGCATGCACGTCTGCCACGTGCCCTTCCGCGCAGGCTGGCGTCCCCGGGATGTGCGCGCGATCCTCTCGGACCTCGTCACGGAGCGCCCGGACGGCAAGGGTGGCATGGCCGCGTGTGACACGTGGGAGAACGCGACGCTGCTCTGCACCGCGTACGGCGACGATGGAAATACCTTCCCGCTCACGATAAAGACCGAGCGCATCGCCCCCGGAAACAAGAACACGTGGTACCTTGAGATCCTGGGCATGCGTGCCTCGGCGCGATGGAGCAGCCGCCAGGCGAACACGCTGGAGGTCCTCGAATATCGGGGCGGCGAGCAGGTCTGGCAGGTGATCGACATGGGCCACGAGATGGCCTACCCCTCGATCACCGGGCGGATTCTCGAGACGGGCTTCTCCGATGTGATCCTGCAGATGTGGGCGGCGTTCCTGTACGAGATGGAGCACGGCACGCCGATCAGCCGCTTTGCCGGCTGCGCCACCCCGGACGAGGCCGCCCTGTCGCATCGGCTCTTCACCGCGGCGCTGGAGTCGCACCGGACCAACAGCGTCGTGCCTATCGAGGACGCGGGATGAGTGACAACGCGCCCTATCTGATCGGCCTTGACCTCGGCACCAGCGCCATCAAGGGGCTGCTGGTCGATGGGCGCGGACGCGTGTGCGCGGAAGCCGGCGTGGATACCGCGTTGCGTCATCCGCACGAGGGGTGGGCGGAAGTCGACGCGGAGGAGCACTACCGGCGGGTGTGCGGGGTCTTGCGGACGTTGGCGGGGGCCGCGCCTTGCCCCGTGACCGCGCTGGCGATGGCTGCGGCGTCGGGCAACACGCTCCTGACCGAGGCCCACGGCACGCCCCTCACCCCTATCCTCAACTGGATGGATCACCGGGCTGAGCAGGAGCCGCTCGCATCGCTGGCGGACCTCGACGCCGATGAAGTCTACAGGGTCGCCGGCTGGCCGTGGCTCAACTGCTTCCCGCTGGCCCATCTCGCCTGGCTGCGCGAACGGCTGCCCGACGTGTACCGCGCCGCCGGCCACTATGCGATGGACACCGACTGGATCCTGCAGCGCCTGACCGGCGAGTGGCGGATGGATCACTCAACGGCCACTACGTTCTACCTCCAGGATCAGGTCGCCGGCACCTACTATGAGCCGTATCTGCAGCGGCTGGACATCCCGCCCGGCAAGCTGTCGCCACTGGTCGATTCGGGTGTGCCGGTTGGGCCGCTCACAGAGGCGGCGGCGCACGACACCGGCCTGTCCCCGGACACCCTCGTCGTCACGGGGTGCTTCGATCATCCGGCGGCGGCGCGGGCGGTTGGGGTGCTGGCGCCGGGCGAGATGATGCTGTCTTGTGGGACTTCCTGGGTCGGCTTCACGCCCGCGATGGACCGCCAAACCCTCCTCGATGCGCAGATGCTGTGCGACCCATTCCTGTCCGCGCAGGGCGGTCCCTGGGGAGGCATGTTGTCGGTGCCCTACATCGGGCGGACGATCGACTGGTACATCGACAACCTCATCGCCCCCAGCGAGAGGGACCGGCTCCGCATCTTCAACGAGTTGGCGGCAGCGGCTAGTCCCGGCGCCGGAGGGTTGGGGATCAATCTGCGCGAACCGCCCCGCGAGATCGAGGCCAGTCGCGCCGATATCAGCCGCGCGGTCATGGAAGGAGCCGCCCGCCTGCTGCACGAAAAACTCCTGGCGCTCGGGGATCACGGGATGTGCTTCGAGCGGGCCGTCATGGTGGGCGGGCCCTCGGCGAGCCCGCTGTGGACGAGCATCGTCGCGGAGCGCCTGGGCCTCGAAGTCAGCGTTGGCGGGCGATCCGCCGGCGCCCTCGGAGCCGCGATGCTCGCCGGCATCGGCGCCGGTCTCTACCGGGATGAGCACGACGCGCGAGCGGTATGGACGGAAGGAGCATGAGGGAGGCAGGGACGATGACGGACACGGAGCATGCCTACTACCTGCAGGAGGTCGCGCCGATCCTGCCCGCGACGGTGCTGGATTTCCACACCCACACCTGGTCGTCGGACACCTGGAAGGAGCGCCCCTGGGAGACCGATCGCGAGGGTGCAAAGTACATGGTGACGGACGAGCGCTACTCGGCCGAGCAGCTCCTCGCCGACGGGCGGGCGTGCTTCCCGGACCGCGACTATCAGGCGGTGTGCTTTGGCTATCCCTCGCCGGCGGTCGACTGGGCTGAGGATACGAAGTACGTCGCGGAAGAAGCGAAGAGGAATCGAGGACTGTGGCCGCTCGTGCTGGCCGGGCCTTCGCTCGGAGTAAGCCGCGAGGGTTACGAGGAGGCGCTCGACGCGGGCGGTTTTCACGGGTTCAAGGTGTTCATGAACTGGTACGGCGACGACTATGGCGACATGCGCGTGGAGGACATGGTCGGCCCGACCGAGCGGGCGCTGGCCAACGAGCGGGGCCTCGTGATGCTGCTTCACGTCCCGCGGCGCGGGCGCCTGGCCGATCCCGTGGTGCAGGCCGGAGTGCGCTGGCTGTCCGCCGAGTGCCCGCGGGCCAAGATCGTGCTGGCACATTGTGGGCGATGCTACCTGCCCGGTGAGATGAAGGCGGCCATCGCCTGTCTGCGCGGGCTGGACAACGTGCGGATGGACACGGCGATGGTGATGGACCCGGTCGTGCTTCAGATCGCCCTCAACGAGATCGGCCCGGGGCGGCTGGTCTTCGGCACGGACTTCCCGATCGCGGCCATGCGGGGCCGGCGGGTGCAGGTATGGGATCACTGGGTCGATGTCGTACTGCCGGGCTATCCGCCCAGCGCGTTCCGCGTCGAGGGCGACAACTACCATGCGGGGTACATGGCGCGGGAGATCGTCCTGGCCATCCGGTGGGCAGCCGATATGGTTGGCATCAGCGACGCCGAGCGTGACGGCATCTTCCACGATAACGGGATGGCACTGCTTAAAAAGGAGTGAGGCTCACTATGACATCGAAACAACCGCGAGTTGGCCTGCTGCCGTGCTACCTCAAGCTATATGACGACCTCCTGCCCGAGTGCCGGGCGGGGTTCGACGGTTTCGTCGAGCGGATCGAGGCGGCGCTGGAGTCGCGTGGCATCGCCGTGCAAACAACACCGGTCTGCCGCGTGGCCGAGGAGTTCGCCGCTGCTGTCTGTGGGTGTGAGCAGGCGGGGGTGGATGCGCTGATGACGGTGCACCTCGCCTACTCGCCCTCGCTCGAGTTGATCGACGCCGCCTGCGCGACCGGTCTGCCGATCATCCTCCTGGATACCACGATGGATGCGGACTTTGGGATCGGGGTCTCGCCCGAGCGCATCATGTACAACCACGGCGTGCATGGCGTGATGGATTTCGCGTCGATGCTGCGCCGTCGTCAGCGGCCCTTCGAGATCGTAGCCGGGCACGTGGACGATGCGGCGATGATGACGGCGGCCGCCGATCTCGTGCGAGCTGCCCGCGCCTCTGCTGACCTGCGGGGGAGCCGTGTGCTGCGGGTTGGCGAGGCTTTCGCCGGCATGGGGGACTTCGCGGTCGAGGAGACCGTGCTGGCCGGGCGCCTGGGGATAGAGGCCCGCGAGACCGGCCTCGATGCGCTCGATGCGGCCATACAGGCTGTCTCCGAGGAGGAGGTCGCGCGGGAGGTCGCCGCCGATCGTGAGCGCTACGCCTGCGACATCTCAGTCGAGGCGCATGAGCGATCCGTGCGGGTCGGTCTGGGCTTGCGCCGTCTGCTGGACGAGGGCGGCTACGGGGGCTTCAGCGTTAACTTCCAGGCCTTCGACCGGACTGATCGCCCCGCCAACACCATGCCCTTCCTGGAGATATCCAAGGCAATGGGCCGCGGGATCGGCTATGCCGGGGAGGGCGACGTGCTGACTGCATCCCTCGTCGGCGCGCTGGCCCGCGCCTTCGGCGCCGCGACCTTCACGGAGATCTTCTGCGCAGACTGGGCGGGCAACGCTCTGTTCCTCTCGCACATGGGCGAGATCAGCCCGACGGTGGCCGGCGACGTGCCGCGCATCTTCGCGAAGCCCTTCTTCAGCGGCGGCTCGCTCGACCCCGCCATCCTCACGTGCGCTGTGCAGCCCGGGCCGGCGGTCTTCGTCAACCTTGCGCCGGGGCCGGACGACACCTTCTCGCTCCTTGTGGCGCCCGTCGAAGTGCTCGCTGAGGACGCGTCCCTCGACCCGGCGATGCGCGACGTCGTGCGTGCGTGGGTGCGGCCGGCGGGGAAGGTCGCGGAGTTCCTCGAGGCCTATTCGCGCGCCGGCGGGACTCACCACAGCGCGCTGGTGCTGGGTGACCGGGCGGATGCCCTCGCCGCCTTCGGGCGCATGAGCGGTCTCGAGGTAGTGCGCCTACCACAATCGTGAGTCCGGCACGTCCAACCACACGCCTCCCTGGGTGATGGACTGCTGGCTCACGAGGCCGGGCAGTGTCATGTCCATCGCCTCGTGGATGCCGGTCGGGGGCGGCGTGCCGTCGAGGATCGCGCGGATGAAGTCCTGCACCTCGAGGTAATCCCCGCCACCATGACCCGCCTCCAACTGCTCGGCTGAGGGGCGCAGCCACTCCTCGGGCAGGAACTCCTCGGCCAGGTCCTCCAGCGGCATCCATTCCATCCCCTCGCACCGGCCCTGCAGCCATATCTTCTCCCGGTCGCCCAGGCCTCGCGGCGCCTCGTAGCAGCCGGTCGTGCCCTGCAGCGAGTAGTAGGTCATGTTGTGGGGGCGGTTGGAGAGCATATCCAGGCGGAGCTGGATCAGCCCGCCCCGGTCGGTGCGGCAGAGGACCGTCGTGCTGTCCTCGTTCTCGTACTCATCCCCGCGCGGGTCGCGGTAGTGGTGGCCGGCGCCCGTGCACAGGACGCTCACGACGCGCTGGCCCATCCACTGCAGCAGCGGCCCGAGGCTGTGAGTGGGGTAGGTGTTGCCGTTGATGCCGGTCTGCCACTTCCGCCGCCACTTAGTGATCTCGTTGAGTTCCTTCAGTTCGTGCAGGTACTCCCCTTCGGCGAAGTACATCTCCCCGAACAGCCCCGCCCGGGCGATGGCCCTGACCAGGACGTTGGGGCGCATGTAGCAATAGTTCTCGGCCATCATATACTGGGCGCGGCTCTTCTTGGCGGCGAGGACGAGGTCGTGGGCCTCCTCCAGCGACACCGCCGCCGGGACCTCGGACATGACATGGATGCCGCGCTGGAGGGCGGCGATCGCCATGGGCGTGTGGAAGGGCATCGGGGTGCCGATGATGACCACATCGATCCCGGCCTCGTCCATCATCCGCTCGTAGTCGACGTAGGTCTTCGTCACCCCGACCTGCGCGGCGGTGGCAGCCAGGCCGTCCTCGTTGACATCGCAGAGGGCCTCCAGGCGCGCCCGCGAGTTGCAGGTGATGGCCGTGAAGAACCCGCTGCCGCGTCCCGCCGCGCCGACGACTCCGAACTTGAGCTGTTCCATCGATGAGTCTCCTGGCCTTCAGGCAGCGTAGAACCAGCTAACGGGCAGGCTGCGAAACTTGAGGTTCATCCCCGCCCCGTCGATCACCCAGTACGTCATCAGCGCGCGCTCGTCGTGGANNCCTCGAGGTCGCGGAAGTGCAGCCAGGTCTGGCCCTCATCAGCCGATAGGGCCGCGGTAAGCGGGTAACGAGCGGCGACGCTGTTGTTCCAGATGCACACGAGGTCCCCGGTCGAGGGGATGCGCTTGAGCTGCATGGGCGAGGTCGGATGGACCAGCGGGCTCGGCTCGGGCACGGTCCAGGTCACGCCCTGATCCGCGCTGAAGCACTGGTAGATGGGGCCGGGCGCCGTGCGGATGTACATCAAGATGCGCCCGTCCTTCAGCTCGACGATGGCCGGCTCCTCGAGGCTCTTGCCGTCGGGGACGTCGATGCGCTCGCCATACTGCCAGGTCGCGCCCTCATCGTCCGAGTAGCAGCCGCGGCCGTGGAACCGGGGCTCCTTCACCCAGTCAGCCGTGCGGTAGTCGGGCACCAGGATGCGGCCCGAGCTAAGCTGGATCGCCACATCGGGGCCAGTGGCGCCATAGCCCCCGGGCAGGTTCACCTTCGTCTCCGCCGACCAGGTCTTCGCCTCGTCGCCGGAGACGCGCCAGTACATCTCGCAGTCGGCGTCCGAGTTCTTGCGGGCGTATATCAGGCCAATCCGCCCGGACTGCAGCCGGAGCATGTTCACTTCCATCACGTTCTGCTGCCCGTCGTTGGCCTGGATGGTGAAGTGCTCGCTCCACGTGCGACCGCCATCGGTCGACGTCTTGCCCGCGATCTCGCCTGCCGACTCATCGCCGGTGCCCCCATAGAACCGCGAGTAGGCCAAGAGCAGCGTGCCGTCCCGCAGGACGACAATCGCCGCCTCGCTGTTGCGCGGGTTGTCCGGCGTAGCGGGGCAGACCATCACCTGGATGTCGTCGTTCATGCCGCACCCCTTGAAGTCAGTTTTTCGAAGGCCCAAGCCGGTCGAGCGTGTCGGTCAGGCGCTGGACGACGAACTCGACCACCACCGGGCAGGCGGTCAACGGCAGCTTGGTCAGAGCCACCGGCGGGCACTCCGTCTTGTACGTGTGGGCGCTGACGTCGAGGCCGGCGCGGTTGAGCGCCTCGGTGCAGGCGCGGGCGGTCGCGATGTCGTGGAACTCGAGGCCGAGCAGGTGCCGCTGCCCGCTAATGCCCGCGATGATGGCCGGATACTTGGCGGCGACCTCACGCATCCGGCTTTCGTACAGGTCGCCGATCTCGCGGATTACCTCGGTGTTCTCCTGCGCCCACCGCAGCGTGATCAGGTAGGCCAGCGAGGCGATCTCCTCCTGCCCGTTCGTCACCAGCGCGCCGAACTGCGGCAGGGTGTCCATCTCCGCGCTGCAGATCAGCCGCGAGGCCGGGTATTCGCCGCCGGGGAACCCCTTGCCCAGCGCAACCATGCTTGGCCGCAGGCCATACTCCCGGAACAGGAACAGCCCGGGCGCCCAGAGGCCGGTCTGGATCTCGTCTACCAGCGTCGGCACGTCATACCGGGCGCAAAGGTCATAGGCATACTGGAGGAACTCGCGGCTGAGCCGGCGCGCCCCGTAGTTCATCATGACGATCTCATGCAGGAAGCCGGCGATCTTGTAGATGCCGCCGGCCTCGTGGCGGGCGAAGGCCGCGTCGAGATCCTCCTTCGAGTCCGGGCGGATGGGGATGACCTTGATCTGCCCCTCGATCTCCATCATCATGAGCAGCTCGGGCCACATCCCGCGCATCATCTGCGTGAGGACCGTCGTGCCGTGGTAGTTGGCCGACAGCCCGCCGTCGTCGTTGCCCATCACCAGGAACACGGGGCAGCGGTCTTTGTACAGAGGCTTCGGGCCGCCACTCTCCGGGGCGATGAAGCGCGCCAGCATCATCTTCACGCCGGCCTCGACGGCGAGGCTGCCGGTCTCAAGGTTGAGGACCCGGTCGAGGCCGTCCACCTCCGCCGCGCGGACCAGTGTCTCCTCGAGCAGGCGCGTAACGTGCCCGCGCGTGTTGTTGTGGGTGGCCTGGGGAAGGCCGAGGCTGCGGGCGGTCTCCAGCAGGGCATAGCCGGGGAAGGCGTGCCCCAGCGGCGCGTGGTAGTGCTCGCTCTTCGTCGTGAGAAAGAGCCGCCCATCCTCACCGACGCGATAGAAGCCATACCCGGTCAGAGGCGCCGCGCTACGGTGTTCGGCTGCGGCGCAAGCCTGAGTCGTAGCCCCGACGGCGGTGTCAGTCGTTCCCGCGCAGATCTGCTGGCCGACGCGGGGCAGTTGCGTCAGCAACCGTTCGTGCCAGGCCGGAGGATACCAGTCCAGCGGCTGATGAGTCCTTCGCCGAAGCGCCTGAACATCTTCGCCGGACAGGGCAGCGCGCGCCTCGCAGACCGCGCCGACATAGGACGCCCCCACTACATCGGCCAGGGATGCCTGCACCGTGCGAAACGGAACCATGTCTTGCGCCATCTCCTGAGCCCGAAGGGGGACTGGCGGCGGGAGCGAATCTCCCGGGCGGTCGAGTCTACTGCTTCAGTTGGACACGCACCGCCGTACCGTAAGCGAGAACTTCGGTGACCCCATTCATGACCTCGTTCGCATCATAGCGGATCGCCAGGATGGCGTTCGCGCCGACCGCCGCGGCATGGGTGCGCATGAGGTCGAAGGCCTCCAGCCTGGCACGCTCGCACAGATCCACGTAGATCGAGATCTTCCCTCCGAAGAGGGTCTGTATCGCGCCGGCGAAGTTCCCCACGACGCTGCGGGAACGCACGGTGATCCCCCGCACGACCCCCAGGTACTGGACGATGTCGTAGCCCTGCAGCTCATAGGTGGTGGTGCAGAAAGCTGGGTCGATGCCCTGGCGCCGGATGTCCTGACTCATTTTCGCCTCCCAGCGAAGCGATGGACGATGACCTTGCCCCCTTAGCGGGACAAGGCTGAGTATTAGTGTAGGCCCGACCCGGGCCCAGCGCAAAAAGGCCATCCAGCAAGGCCGGGAGCGCCTCGTTTCCCCGGAAGTACACCGTCGTGCGAAGGTCGCCCTCGTCGTCACTTTGCCGCGAACTGGTACGGCCTGCTCCGCCGGACGAACCGCGCCTTCGTGCCGTCGGCGAAGGCCATTTCGCCCACGGCGGCGAGGCGGAAGACGCCCTCGCGCCTGGCAAGGTCGAAGGATGCGCTCTTGCCCAGCGCAGGCAGCGGCCCAAGCTTCCGCAGCGTGACGCCGTCGAGGTCCTGAAGCTCGATCGAGCCCGTCGCCGCGGTGGCCTTCACCCGATGCTCCCCCAGCGAAGTCAGCGCCACGTGGACCGTCAGCTTGTCGCCTGCCACATCGGTGATCGAAGCATCGCCGTCCTCATCGGTCGAGAACTGCACGATCGGCGCGTTGTGCGGCAGGACCGCCTTCGCGCTCGTGATCGCCGACGCCAGCTTAGGCAAGGTCCTCTCGGACAACGCTTCGCCCATGTTGAACAGGATGACGCCGTCCGCCCCGCAGGCGCGGGAGATCTCCATCTGGTCGACTACCTGGTCGTCGGGGATGATGAACTGGCCGATGCCGCTGTAGACGGGGATGCGCCCGCCCACGCGCCCGACCTGGTTCGACACCCACGTCTCGAAGGTGGCGTCGTTGTCGTTGTAATCCATGGGGCACACGAAGTCGAGCCAGCCACTCTTGCACCACAGGACCCAGTCCTGCCCCACCCAATCCTTGCAGTTGGGATAGTCGGCGAACACCGCCGCGGAGACCTTGATGTACGGCTTGAGGCGGTGGGCTTCCTCGGACACGGCCTTCACCAGGCGGGTGATGTTGGTGCAGCGCCAGTCGAGGTACTCCTGCTTCAGCGGGCCGCTGTAGCAATCGTCGGGCCAGTGGTCGACGGCCTTCCCGCGCGCCTTCTCGAAGGCGGCGCGGCAGGTGTCGCAGAAGCAGCCGTCGTCATCGGGATAGCGGATGTAGTCGAAGTGGATGCCGTCCACGTCGTAGTTGCGGACCACCTCGAGCATCGTATCGGTCTCAAGCTTGAGGTTCGCCAGGTTCGAGGGGCACAGCCACTTCCGCTCCTCGCCGGTGTGGCTGACCATCAGACGGTGCTCGGCCTTCATCTGGTCGATGAACGACTGCGGCGCGTTCCCCAGGTTCCAGTTAACCTTCCACGGGTGGACCTCGATGCCGTACTTGTGCCCGGCGGCGCAAGCCTGCTCGATCGGATCGCCCTTCTCCAGGACCCACGGCGCCACGGGCAGGATCTTGCTCTTGTAGTAGGCCAGGCCGCCCCACCACATGTTCGGCACGACGGCATTGAAGTTCGCGGCGGCGAGGCGCTTCATGGCCTCGTCCCAGGTGCCGCAGTCGCCCGTGCCGGAGTGGTTCCACACCGCGCGGAACTCGCCATCGCGGGGGCTATGAGCGGCGATGTAGGCCGCGGAGTAATCCTCGCGCATGAGGGCCGCCTGCTTGAGCACGTCGACATACCGCTTCTCGCCCAGGGCCGCGCGTGCCTTCTGCCCGGCAGCATCGGCGGCGGCGAGCTTCGCGTTGACGGTGGCGGCGAAGCGAGCTTTGTCCGGCCGCGCAGCCATCCACGCCGCGAAGTCGGCGCGCTTGGTGAAGGGACCGATTCGCATGCCCAGGGTCAGAGCGGAGTTGGCCGCCTCCTCCCACGCCGCGGGGACGAAGTGCCCGATCAGCGCCAGCAGGAACATACGCTTGGCCTCGTCGTCACCCTCCGTGATGACGTGCCCCATATAGGCGCCGTTCTCGTTGAGCGTGACGGCCGCTCCGTGCTCCGCCTTGTCGGCGTCCCGCCACACGCCGATGATCTTCGCCCCTTCGGCGAGGGTGGGGATCTCGGCGTTCCACGAGTCCTGGCGGATCGTAGACGGCATGCCATCGATGCCGGCTGCAGCGAAGGCGATCTCCGCAAACTTGCCTCCTGGGTCCGACTTCTGGTACTCGACCGATGTGATGCCCAGAAGCTTCATGACGCGGGCGTGGATGTTGTAGCAGACGACGACCTTTCCGCCGGCTGCGACGAATTTTTCGACCTCGTCGGCCGCCTTGTCGCTCATCGCCGGGCTATAGCCGAAGATGGCGATCTTCTTGCCCGCGAGGGCGCCGGCTTCGACGTCCTGGTCGTTCATCCCACCGAAGGGCACTCCCGCCACGGAGAGGAGGTTGCTCAGGTGTTCGGCGACGCTGTGCTCGGTGGCCTCCTCGCCGCCGGGCGTACTGCCCTGGACGACGGCGATGTCCTCGCTGCGGGCGGCGAGGTGGGCGACGGCGCAGAAGGTGTCCCTGGGCTGCCCCTTCCACGTCGAAAGGCGGATCGTATCGACCTTATCCCAGCCGGCGGGGGCGCCCTCCATCCCGAACTGGGCCTTCGTGAGGCTCACGTGCGTCCAGCCCTTCGCGAAGGGGAACGCACAGGTGTACCAACCGTCCACCGCGTGGAAGTAGATCGAGCAGTACGAGATCGCCTTCGTGTCGTCGCAGTAGAAGTCGAAGGTGAAGGCGCCGTAGGTGGAGAGATCGAGCTGGGCGTGGAGGTCGAAGCCGGCGCGGCGGAGGTGCTCGCGGGTGTAGTCGCAGGGGATCTTCAGCGCCTGGCCTCCGCCCTCGGCGGGCATGAGTCCGGCGGGCGCCGTGCCCTCGATGGACACCCAGGCCGCGCGCGCGACGGTGACGTCGGGGTACTTGAAGTCATCGAGGACCTTGATCTGGGCGGCGAAGGCGCAGACCGCTGGTATCGTTAGGGCTATCAGAAACAGCGCCTTCATGGCATGTCTCCTCAACCGGGGTTACCCGTGCCAGACGGGCGTCGTTCTTGCCTGGGCTGGACAGCCGCCCATCTCAGGCGCAGGTTCGCTGATGGAGCCACCGACACCTTCCCCCCGGGCTGCACGGATGGCCTGGCCATGACGTGCAGGACTCGCCGCGTCCAGACGGAAGGTCAGATGCTGTGAGACGAACTCGCGCGTGGCAAATGCTAGGCCTGTTAGTCCTGGGCGCTCCCTGCGCAGCGCAGATCGCCGCGCCGGCCTCGGGCGACCGCCTCCGCGACCTGACGGGCGAGTGGCAGTTCGACCACAAGGCCGTCCTCGGGCCCTTCCACAACCTCTACAACCCGCGGATAGTGCAGGTGGCCGATGCCGCCTACCCCTTTCGCATGTGGTTCTTTGGGTACGCGGTCAAGGACAGCAATCCGTGGGGGAAGCGCTTCCTCGGGGACGCGATCTTCCACGCCCGCTCCCATGACCTGCGCCGATGGGAGGTCTACGCGGGCAGCGGCGTCGACGACAAACCCCTCTGGGACACGACGGGCGACCCCAAGCTGTGGGTGCCGGTGGTGTCGGGCCTGGACACGGGCTTCGAGGACGCGATTGCGGGCGATCCCTCCGTGGTGTGGCGAGACGGCTGGTACACCATGGCCTTCTCCAGCGTTTGGTTCGAGTCCCATGCGGAGACGACGCCCCAGCACATGTGGGTCATCGCCTGCATCATGGGGGCGCAGTCGCGCGATGGCATCCACTGGCAGCGCACGAAGCAGCCCCTGCTCATCTGGGACAAGGAGTACCAGGTGCGCATGGACGCCGCTGGCGGCATCTTCAAGACCCCGGACGGCTACATGGGCTCCTACCAGCGGCCGTCGCTGATGTACGACCAGGGGCGGTGGAAGCTGTGGTTCGACTACATGCACCCGGGGATGTTCGTGGCGGGCGGGTATGCGGAGAACCGGGGCGACTTCATGGACCCGAAGCAGTGGCGGATCCTCAACAGCGATGACAACCCGCAGCTTCGCGACTGGCCCAACGCCAGCGTCGTGAAGATTGGCGCCCGCTATCTGAACTTCTCCGACGCGCCGGGCTACCCGGGCGAGATGGGCGGCGACGGCCGACAGATCACGATGGCCGAGTCGTCCGATGGACTCGCCTGGAAGGTGCTTGGGCACATCCGCCCCGAGGGTCGTGAGTCCTCCCATGTCCCCGAGGCCTTCGTGACGAAGGTGCGCGGGCACACCATGCTGTACGTCTTCTACGCGTGGAAGCCGGAAACGGTGAGTGATGCGAAGTGGGATTTCCGGTATAAGGAGATCCGTTGCATGTGGCGGCGGCTGGACTGAGCGTGGGGGCTGGGCGGGTAAGCTGGAAGGAGTCCCGCCCGCGAGGTGCGGGGCGGGCTTGCGAGGGTTATAGATGAGGACCTGTTCTGTCTTAGTAATGATTCTTGTTTCTGTGGAGACGGCGCTGGCGGCTCCAGTGATGACCCCGTTCAACCCCGCCGTCAACGGATTCCGCTTCCCCAACACCTTCGTCAACAGCCTGGCCCCAGCGCTGGATTTCCACACTGAGGGCTTGTGCGGCGGCATGACCTACGCCGTCCTGGATTACTACAACGCTCACTGGCCGGCGCCCGATCAGGACTACCGGCCCGCCAACGGGACGGCGCTGCAGGAATACCTCTACGCCCGCCAGATCGACTCGATAGCGCAAGACCTGGACAAGTGGACGGAGGGTTTCAGCCGAGGTGGCGCGGACAAAGGCGCCCTCTTCAGCCTGGGCTTGGAGACCGCGCCCGGCAGCCGCATCGCCGAGCTGAGGTCCTTCCTTGACCGGGGCGTGCCCGTTCCCCTCGGCTTGCAGACCGCACAGGGCTGGTCCGCCAATCACCAGGTCCTCGCCATCGGCTACGACCTGGGCCGCTATGAGGGCGACCTCGGCGCGAACCAGGGAGACTTCAGGATATTCCTCTGCGACCCCAACTTCCCCGGCAAGACGATGAGGCTGGCTCCCGATGTCGGCGCTCAGATCTGGATCGAGCGGGACGAGAACGACGCGGTGGTCAGGGGCATGGGCTGGCAGAGCTACTTCGTCGCCACGAACTATCGCGCGGCGAAGCCGCCGCATATCCTCAACCCCGCCTATCCGGCTGACGGAAAGATCCACCAGCTCCTTCTCACCTTTCAGACGGGCGCTCACGACCTCCGCGGGGACGACGACAACGTCGATCTCACCGTGAACCTGACCGACGGCACGAGCCAGTTCTTCCCCAACATCAACCTCAGCGCCCACTGGCTCGCCAACTACGAGGAGACCGCGGCCGTGGACCTCACGGCCCCAGTTCGGGCCGACCTGATCAGGTATATGGTACTCTCGGCCACCTTCGGCGACGGGCGCGATGCCGGCAGTTGGGATATACTCTCCGTCCGTGTGCGAGGTAAGGGGGGCGGAAGCCTGGACCTGCCGCGCCTGGCCGAGGGCGGCTCCCATCGGTTCACCGTCGCGGCCCCCGACTTCTCTCTTCCGAACCTACGGTAACGCCCACGCGCCGATGCTCCGCAGTTGTACTACAATCACCGAAGTGACCCACCATGGCTGATGAGTCTGTGCCTGAACCCCCGCCCGGTCCCGGGCGCTTGCCACGGAAGGCTTTCTCCGCGTTCCGTCACCGCAACTATCGCCTGTTCTTCTTCGGCCAGCTGATCTCGGTCATCGGCACGACGATGCAGGGGACGGCGCTGCCCCTGCTGGTCTACACGACCACCGGCTCGGCCCTCTGGCTTGGGATCGTGGCCGCCCTTTCCCAACTGCCGTCGTTCTTCTTCTCGGTCCTTGGTGGCGCGGTGGTAGACCGGCTGCCCAAGCGAGCGCTGATCATCGCCACCCAGTCGACGGCGATGTTCCTTGCCTTCCTCCTGGCGGCACTGGTCCACTGGCATGTTGTGCAGCTCTGGCACATCTGCGCGATCGCGATCGGCTCGGGGCTGGTGCTCGCCATCGACATCCCGGCGCGGCAGTCCTTCGTGGTCGACATGGTTGGCCACGAGGACTTGATGAACGCGATTGCGCTGAACTCCTCGTGCTTCAACCTGGGGCGGATCTTCGGCCCGGTGTCGGCGGGGTACCTGAGCCTGATCGGGATGGACTGGTGCTTCTTCCTGAACGGCGTGAGCTTCATCGCCGTGATCATCGGTCTCCTGCTCATGAGGCTGCCCAAGTGGCAACATGGGCAGACACGTCCGCCCATTCTGGCCCACATAGCTGAGGGCTTTCGCTATGTGCGGGGCCAGCCGAGGATCATGATCGTTCTGTTGATGATGGCTACGGCCGCGATCTTCGGGCTTTCGTACCAGACGTTGAATGCCGTGTTCGCGGTGACGATCCTGAAGGCGGGCTCACCGGGGCTGGGCTTCATGTACGGCGCGACAGGCCTGGGCGCTCTGGCCGCGACGCTGATCCTCGCCAGCCGCCAACGCCCGACCTGGACGCTGCTGTTCGGGGTGATGCTCGCCCTGACTGCGGCGCTCTATGGCTACGGTCTCTCGGGCATCTTCCCTCTGTCCCTGGCGATTCTCTTCTTTGTCGGCGGGTGCAGCGTCGCCTTCATGATCACCTGCAATACCACGATCCAGTTGGCGTCGCCCTACGAGATGCGAGGCCGCGTCCTGGGGCTATACTCGATGGCTTTTGTCGGGCTGCAACCTTTCGGCAGCTTGCTCGCCGGGGTTCTCGCCCACTATCAGGGCGCCCCACGCGCGGTATGCTTCGGCGCCGCGGTCTGCGGGGTCGTGGCACTCTCGCTGGGCATCTGGCTGAAGGTCCGACGCGCGAAGATCGGCAGTGCCGTAGCGTGACGCCCTTAGCCCCAAGCCTCAGCCCGGCGGGAAGAGCATGAACTCCCAGATCGTCGGGCCGCCGGGCGCGTCGGTGATGTTGAGGCGGACTTTCCGCGCTCGGACCGGGTCGAACTTCATCTCCAGGTTCGCACCGATCTTCTCGCCGCGGGCGAAGGTGACCCACTGGCCGTCGCGCCAGGCCTGAAGCTCGAAGTGACGCACGCGGCCGTAGGCTTCGCTCAGATAGGCGCGGCCGATCGTCTCTTCCTTGCCGAGGTCGACGTCGAGCGTCGCCTGGCTGACGTTGTCGTCGGTCGCCCACCGTGTGTAGTCCTGGCCATCGACGGCCATATCGGCGCCGTGCTGAGCCATGCCCCTGTAGACGTTCGACGCCGTCGCCGGACGGCCGAGGGTCAACGACTTCGCCGCATCTGACGGGAAGCGAGGCATCTCAGCCTCGGCGAGGCCCGGCCCGCTCGGCGGCTGGCCGATCTTGTCCGGCAGCCACTTCCGCAGGGCATCGAGCTTGCTCGCCGGCACGAGGCTGTCCCACTTCAGCAGCGGCTCGACCTCGGCGACGGGCTTCTCCGCGCGAAGCCGCATAGTCACGATCTGCTGCGGCCGCACCGCGAATTCGTACCGCGGCCCGCCGCGGAGCAGGTGCGCATCCTCGCCCAAGAGGTTCGTCAGCGCTGCCTGCTTGTGCGGTAGCGAGACATCAACCATCGCCGTGCCGGTCTCCCCCAGACACTCGACTAGCCTGATCTCGATATCGCGCCCCTCGCGGCGCAGCGCCTCAACGATCACGTTCGCGGAGGTTTGCAGGAAGGACTTCGGCGCTGATTTCTGCACGCCCTCGACCACAACGGGCGGGCAATTGAACTCCCACGCGCGGTGCGGGATCCTCGCCTGCGCGAAGTCGCCGTCGTGGGCCACGAGCGCACAGGAGAATACGTGCCGCCCTCGCCCGCTCAGCCACGCGCAGGGGAAGCCCATGTAGTCCGAACAGGCATTGAGGAGGAAGAGCACGGGCGTCCGCCCGGTCAGTTCGCGGCCCGGCAGGCCGCGGTCGAGAAGGGCTACGCCGCCGCCGTCGACAAGCTGGTAGTGCGACCAGCGGATCGCCGGCATGATGCCATCGCCGAAGCCGTGGAGGGCGGGATTGGGGACGGCCCACGCCGCATGCGAGAACCCGTACGGGATGCCGCGCCGGGTCTCCGCGATGTCGCGGGAGAGCGGGAACTCCTCGACCACCACGACGCCGTCGGGGATGTCGTTGACCTCGGTCTCGAAGTCGATGCGAGGATTGTCCGCGTAGAAGTGAAGGGTCTGGCGAAGCTGGCCGCCGCCGTGGAAAGCCGATCGCACCTCCACGATCGTCGCCACCGGCCCTCGCGTGACGGCGATCTCCGGCTTGAACTGCGCCGAGTCGGCCAGCCGCTTGCGCTGCGGTCGCGGCGGGGTCTCGTGGTAGTCCTGCCCGGCTTCGGCCACAGTGAGCACAGGTCCGCCCAGCATCTCCCGGCCGGACGGCTTGAGCTTGAGGCTGCACAGCGCGCCGGTCGCAGGATCGATCTTCGCGGCATAGTACTTGGTCTCAATCACCGCCGACAGCGGCATGGGCTGGGGCTGCTGCGCGTCGGCGTGCTCAAGCTCCACGCCCTCGGCGCCCATCGACGGAAGCTCTCTCCGGCACAGCGTGCGGCCATCAGGCTCGGCCTGGCACATCGTACCCGCGAGGCGCAAGCCCTCCGGCAGCTTCACGACGAAGGGGTCGTCCCGCGTCCAGTTGGCCGGGTTGAAGAGGCCGACAGCCTTGCCCCGACCGAGGAGCGCGCGCAGGGCGCCATCATCCGTGCGGGCCGCCGTAGCCTCGACCGACTCGAACCGGTCGCGCACATCCCACGACCGCGCGTTCTCGAAGACCATGCCGCCCGCCGCGCCCCACAAGGTGTTGCGATCCATGTTGAGCAGCATCTGCAGCCACGCGCCGTAGAGCGGCTGCACCGGGTAGGCATATCCGGCCCTCGTGTCGGCGATGGCGGCCAGTGCCTCCGACGACTGCAGCGCATGCTCGGCGCGCCGGTACCACATCTTCACCGTCGGGTTCTCGATCCAGAAGGACGTCCACGTCATCCGCGTCCCGGCCGGCGCGGTGGGGAGTTCGATGTCGCCCGACTTCACCCCGGGCATGATGGCGTCGAGGTATTTCGAGAGGGTCGTGAAGTGCAGTTCTCTAGCCGGCGCCACCTGGTGCCACTGCGTAAGAAGCTCACTCGGGTATTGCTTGCACGCGGGGGGCAGGCTGTAGTCGCCGCTGCCGCCGAGGACGAGGACTGGGGCGCCGACAGGCGTGTAGTTCGTCTTGGCCGCAGCGTCGGCGACCAGGCCTTCCAGGCCGGCTTTATCGAGCGGCGCCGGTGTACTGAATATGCCGCCCCAGTCGGCGTAGTTGCCCGTCGCTATCCCTAGGCACCGAGACCCATCCGGCGACGCCAGCCAGTGCAGCACCTTCGGCGTCGGGTTGCTCCGGTTGTAGACCATGCCGTCGAGGCCGAGGCCAGTTACGATCTGCCCCATCTGCTCGTGGACGCCTGTCACGTCGATCGCCCACACCACGCGCGGCTTCGCCCCCATGACCCGCCGCTGCCAACGCAGCCCTTCGACGCCCATTTTCACCAGCGCCTCGCCGCCCGACAGGTTGATCGTCGGCTCGAGGAAGAAGGCGTTGACCAGCTCGACGCGTCCCTCGCGCAGGCGCTGGCGCAACTCGGCGATGCGCTGCGGCTGAAACTGCATGATCGCAATCACGTTGTTCACCTCCGACAGCGCGAAGGCATAGTTGGGATCGTCGCGCACGCGGTCGAGGTGGGCCAGGTAGGAGTTGGCGCAGTAGTTCCGCTCGGTGGAGAAATCGGTCAGCCATCCGCAACTCGCCGGATGGAAGTTGGGCACGATGTAGATCGGGCAGGTCTGATGAGCGGCCTCAGCAGCCCTCCCGCGTTCGACTTTCTGGAGATAAGCCGCGTGCTCAGCCGCCGGGATGAGCCGGAGCCAGACGAGGTTCATGACCGCCACAGCGGGCTTCGATGTGGGCTTGAGGGTGACCGGGCAGTGCCCTGCCTTCGCCAGCGAGACCGTGCCCAGCTCGACGCTCGCGTAGCTGTACCAGTCGCCGGTGTGGCGGTCGATCTTCCCCTCGATCTTCGCATCCCCGACCGCAAGATCGAAGGTGCTGCCCTCGAAGCCGGCCTGGCAGGAGTAGCGCAGCTCAACCACGTAGTCGCCCGGCACCGGGATGTCGAGGTCCCAGGAGAGCCAGTCAGCCGGGTCCGTCCAGTAGCAGATGTTCCCGACGCCCTGGATCACCAGGAACCGCGCCTGAGTGCCGTGGACTGTCGCCGCGCTGGCGGGCAGTTCCGTGACGCCCGCGTGGGCCAGGGCCGCGCAGAAGACTGCAGCTACAACGCCGACAGTGTGCCAGAGACCACGCTGGGGCATCAGTCACCGCTCCTTGCCCGGAATTGCCCAAACCGAGAGGGCTGCCGATTGTTTCTCGGTCGGGCAGCCTCCCCTTCGATGCACGGGTTCGTCGTTGGCCACCGAGCACCTTGCTCTCCGGCCCCAGTGCCAGCAAGGCGCTTTCAGAACGAAGACAGAAGGGGGGTCGGGCGCCCGACTCGAGGGGCGGAGGTGGCGGCGCCGGGGACGAACGGTTGGCCCTTCTTGCCGCCAATCCCAGTGGCCAACGTCGCGACGTCGAAGGCCTGGGCTCTGCGATGGAGAACACGCACCGTAACCGGTGCACTTCGCGCCGGACGCCGTCACGCGTTGCCCGGAGGTTAACGATGCTAGTCCGCCTTGCCTCAGCCCTAATGCTTCTCTCCCTGGGAGGGTTCGCCATGTCCGATGTCAACGTCCGTGACTACGGGGCCAAAGGCGACGGCGTCGCCGATGACACGCCCGCTATCCAGGCCGCCCTCGATGCCGCCGCGAAGTCCGGGCCCATCTGCCTCGTGCCCAAAGGCATGTACCGCCTCAACGGCTCCCTGACCGTCCCGCCCGGCGTCACGTTCCAGGGCGCCTCGGGCGGCGTGCCTCACTCTGAGCATCCCATCGGTACGGTCCTCCTGGCCTACGGAGGCAAAGGCAAGGAGGACGGCCCGGCCCTGGTGACTCTTAGCCCGAACGCGGTCATCCGCGAGATGATCATCCACTACCCGGAGCAGAAGCTCCCCGACGTGGTCGCCTATCCGTGGACGATCCGCATCGACGGCGAGCTGTGCCAGGTCACCGACATGACCCTGACGAACCCCTACAAGGCGATCGACTGCGGCACCCGCTGGAACGAGCTGCACACGATCCGCAACGTCTTCGGCTGCCCGCTGAAGATGGGCATCTTCATCAACCAGTGCACGGACATCGGGCGCATCGAGAACGTCCACTTCAACCCCAACTTCTGGACCCGCTCCGCCCTGCCGCCCGGGCCGCCCACCGGGGACATCAAGGCCTATCTGGAGAAGAACCTCATCGGCTTCGCCATCGGCCGCACGGACTGGGAGTTCATCACCAACTGCTTCGTCATCTTCCCCAAGATTGGCTTTCACTTCGCCGACTTCGGCAACGGCGGGGGCAACGCCGTCGTCACCCAGTCCGGCTCGGACATCTGCCCGGTCGCGGTGCAGGTGGACGCGACGCAGGGCCACGCGGGCGTGGAGTTCGTCAACGGCCAGTTCATGGGGACGCTCGTTGTGGGGGCGAGCAATCAGGGCCCGGTTAAGCTCACGAACTGCGGCTTCTGGCCGGTCGCGGAGACGGGCCACTTGGTGGATAAGTCCGGCCCCTCCACGCTGATCCTGAACGCCTGCCACTTCGCGGGCTGGGACTCGGCGAACAAGGGCTCCGCGTGCATATCCGCGTCCGGCGGGCGGCTGGTGGTGAGCGGGTGCGAGTTCATGCCTGAGAGCAAGCTGGCGATATCCCTGGAGCCAGGCCTCCTTGCGGCGACGGTGTTCGGCAATCTCTTCCGCGGCGACAAGGCCGTGCGCAACACCTCGACGGGGGACGTGCAGATCGGCCTCAACTCGACGCACTAAGGTGGTGCGCTTACGACTGACTACGGAAAGGAGAACGCCTCATGTTTGACTGTCAACTTGCTCTGATGCTGATGGTTCTGGTTGGGATTGTCGCCGCTTTGCCTTGTGCGGCCGAGCCGACGAAGGATCCTGACGGGAAGACGCTGTGGTATGACTGCCGTGACCTGCCCCTCGAAGGTAAAGCGTGGGCGGACACGGCGGCGCCGTTCGACAGGCTGCCGGCTAGCGCGAAAGGTGTGGTCCCCGATAGCGTGTGGGGGCTGTCGCATCACAGCGCCGGGCTGTGCGCGCGGTTCACCACCGACTCGTCCACCGTCCGCGTGCAGTGGTCGCTACTCGATGCCAATCTCGCCATGACGCACATGGCCGCGACGGGCGTCAGCGGCGTCGACCTCTACGCTCGCCACAGCAACGGCAAGTGGCGCTTCATCGGCAACGGGCGGCCCGAGGCCATGAACAATGACGTCACCTTCTACCCCGGCGCCCACGTCGAGTGCCTGCTCTACTTCCCGCTCTACAACGGCGTAACTTCCGTGAAGATCGGCGTGCCGGTGGGCAGCACGATCACCAGCCTGGCCGGGCCGCGAGGGAAGGCAGCGAAGCCCGTGCTCTTCTACGGGACATCCATCACCCAGGGCGGCTGCGCTTCACGACCGGGGACGGCTTACACGGCCATCGCAGGCCGGCTGGTTGACCGCCCGGTCATCAATCTCGGCTTCTCGGGCAGCGGGAAAATGGAGCCGGCGCTGGCGGACCTCCTGAGCCAGCTCGACGTGGCGGTGTACGTGCTCGACTGCCTGTGGAACATGACGCCCGACGAGGTCACCGAGCGCGCGGAACCCTTCGTCAAGCGCCTGCGCGCCGCCCGGCCGGCCACGCCGATCCTGATGGCCGAGGACTGCAACTACCTCGACGCCGTGCCCACGGGCAAGGGCGAGCAGGTGCGGGCCATCGTGGCGAAGCTCACGGCGGCGGGGGTTCCCGGCCTGCACTTCCTGTCGGCCAAGGGAATGCTGGGCGAGGACAGCGAGGGGACGGTGGATGGGTGCCATCCGACGGACCTGGGGATGATGCGGCAGGCAGAGGTGTTCGCGGCCGGCTTGATACCGCTCCTGAAGACGCCCTGACGCGAAAGCGATCAGCATGCAGAACCATACCGGCGGAGCCTTTTGGCTCCGCCGGTTTCGTTTGCGTCAGAACGTACGGGGGTTAGCCGCCCTCTTCGTCCAGCAGGCCGTTCAGGTAGGCCACGGCGCGACGGGTCGCGTCCTCAGCGTTGTAGGCATCGCCCTCGTACTCGATGTTGATGTACCCGCCGTAGCCTGCCTCCCGCATCGCCGCAAGGCAACTGCGATGGTCGAGCAGCCCCTCGCCGATCAGGGCCGGCGCGTAGCGCTGGCCGTCGAGGCCGAGCATCCCGGCAGGTGGCTCGGGATGGGTCCAGTCCTTGAAATGGGCGTGGACCACGTCGCCGGCGCAGAGGCGGAAGGAAGTCGCGGGGTCCTCGCCACCGGTGAACACGTTGCCGCTGTCGAAGGTGAGGCGCAAGTCCGGGACTTCGTGCTTGGCCTCGAGGAAGTCGGCGGAGATCACGAAGGGGCTGAGAGCGCCGGGGAAGTTCTCGAAGGAGAGGTAGACTCCGGCGTCATGGGCGAAGGGCATGGCGCGGGCGAAGCCCTCGACGTAGCGGCGGCGAGTCTCCTCGCGGGCGACGCCGTCCTTGCCGGGCGTGACGATCATGATCGCCGGCGCGCCGAGGACGACCGCGATCTCCAGGCCGCGGCGGACGGTGTCCAGCGCCTCCTGGAGGGCGGCCGCGTCGGTCTGGTTGAAGTCCGCGTTGAAGGTGTAGCAGGCGGCGCGCAGGCCGAAGTCGTCGAGCAGTCGCCGGACCTCGCGCGGGTGGCGGCCGTAGGTGGAGACTACGTCCACGGCCTCCAGGCCAAGCTCGCGGGTGAACTCACAGATGCGCACCCAGTCGAGCTGGTCGGGGCCAAGCTGACGCGCCAGCGTGTAGGACATGACGGACAGTTTCATGGGTGCCTCTCTAGGACTGAAGAGCGTCAACCTGATCGAGGTTGCCAAGCACCTTGCGGATGCCGGCGGCGGTGAGTTCGGCGGCTTCATGCCCATTGGGGGCGCGGAGCGGCTGGGTCATGCCGGTGTGCGTCGCGCTATGGTGGAGGGCCACCGGGAAGTTCGTGGGCTCATAGTCCACGTTGGGTTGGCGGGCGAAGGGGCAAGTCCACGGGCATCCGTCACCATAGCCGTTTTTCGCCCGGAAGACGGTCATCTCGGGCAGGATGAAGCTCTGCCAGACGCCCGTCTGAACACCCTCCGCGTTCATGGCTTGCACGAGCTTGTCGCGGAAGAGGCGGGCGTCGTGGGCGTGGCCGAGGGCGTCCATGTCGAAGCGCATCGTGAAGTTGTAGCCGTTCGTCGCGGCGCCGGGGTACTCGCGGGGCAGGATGAGGCCGGGCGTGCCTTCGAGGCACTCGGTCAGGCGCGACCAGTTCGAGAGCAGCGTCGCCGCGTGAGAGTCGAGCTTGGCCAGTTGCGCCCGTCCAAAGGCGGCGACGAGGTCGCTGCCGCGGTACATCCAGCCCAACGCGTAGGCATGGTAATCGCGGCTCTCGAC
>PMZA01000245.1 GCA_003170595.1 Armatimonadota bacterium | reverse complement strand
ATGATCCACGCGCGGCTCCAGCCGGTGTGCCCGCCCTCATTCGCGAGACGCCGGTCGAGGGAGATTCGCGCCGCCTTGTACAGGTGCGGCGTGTCCTCATGCGTGATCTGATCGCCGGGGTAGAGGGCGACGAGGTGCGAGATGTGGCGATGGCCGGGCTCCACCTCTTCGTAATCCTCGAGCCATTCCTGAAGCTGGCCGTGCTTGCCGATCTTCAGCGTAGGGATGTCGTCGAGGATGCCGCGCCACTGCTTGCGAAGGTCGGCATCCACGCCGAGGATCTCCGCGGCCCAGATTGCATGGGTCAGCGCGTCGCTGATGAGTTCCAGGTCCATCGACGCGCCGATGCACAAAGACACCGGGTCGGTCCCGCCCACGAAGCGGTTCTCAGGCGACTGCGACGGCACAGGAACCAGTCGCCCATGCGGGTCGCGGACGAGGTAGGTCTTGTAGAACGCGGCGACTTCCTTGAGCAGCGGATAGGCGCGCGCGCGCAGGAACTCGACGTCGCCCGAGTACTCGTAGCGCCACCAGAAATGCTGCGCCAGCCACGCGGCCGCGCCGGTCCACACGTCCCAGCCGAAGGCCTCCGGCGTCGCCCGTCCCCGCGGGTCGGTCTGGATGGGGAGGAAGATGCCCTCGCAGCCGTAGAGCTTCCGCGCCACCTCGCGCCCGTGCGGGATGAAGCGCTCGACGTGGTTGAAGAGCGGCCCCGCGCACTCGGCCAGGTCGCAGGCCTCCGCGTGCCAGTAGTTCATCTCGAGGTTCACGTCGTGGTGGAGATCAGCATCCCACGGCGGCTCAAGCTCCTCATTCCACTTGCCCTGCAAGTTCGCCGGAAGCTCGCAGTTGGCCGAACTCGTGATGAGGAGGTACCGGCCCATGTTGAAGTAGAGGCCCAGCAGCGCCTCATCCTCGGCACCCTCGCGCACCGAGGCCATACGCTCATCGGTCGGCAGATCATCGATCGGATGGCCCAGGTCGAGGGTCACGCGATTGTAGAGTCGGCCATGCTCGGCGAGGTGTGGGGTGAGGATCGCGTCCCACGTCTTAGGCGCGGCGTCGAGTTGAGCCGTGCATACCGGCGCCGGGTCCGAGCCGTCGTCGCTGACCGCGATGGATAGAACGATCAGCGCCTCAGTGCAGCCCTTGATCGCAACCGACGCCGCATCGGCCGCGGGCGTGACGACCGTCCCGGGAGAGACGGTCAGCCGCGCCTGGATCTCGAAACTCACGCCCTCCGGGAACTTGCCGTTGAACCCGATCCCGTCGCCGCCGGCGGTCTGCACGACCTTGCAGTCGGGGTCATCGATGCGCGAGAGGGCGGCGGTAGTGTCGAAGGTCCCGCCCTCAGCGGTGAGCCTCACGGCGATGATCTTCATCCCCGCGGCGGCGACGAACTCGCGCTTGAGCTTCACGCCGCCCGCCGTGTAGCTCACGGTAGCGACGGCGGTCGCGAGGTCAAGCTCGCGCCGGTAGTCGGTGATGTCAGCCTGCGGGAAGTCGAAGAACAGGTCGCCCGCCGGCTGGTAGGGATCGACGCGCCCGCGGGTGCCGGTGGTGCCGCCCATGCCGCCGAGGATCTTGTTGGCGAGATTGCCGGCGTCGAGGGTCTTGCCCTCGAAGAAGAGCTTGCGAATCTCCGCGAGGTGCTGCCACTTCTCCTCGATGTCGCGGTCGCGATAATTGGCGCGCCAGAGCCACTCGTGGTTGAGGGCGACGCGCTCGCGCTCGACGGCGCCCATGACCATCCCGGCCAGGACGCCATTGCCGATCGGCAGACCTTCCTTCCATTCCGACGCGGGCTTGCGATACCACATCAGCGAGTTCATGGCTTCACTCCGTTGCATCAAGGTCCGGCCTGCGGCTATTCGCGTGCGGAGGGCCAATTCCTACCGGCGGGCCGCTGCGTAGGTTTTGGTCGGTGCGTGGCGAACCCTCCCGGCGGAGTTCACCCAACTGTTGCAGGCCATGGTCGGGAGGTCCGGCTGAATGCTCGCGTTGGCGTCATGCCTGTTCACGCTTGCCGCTCTGCCCTCCGCGCAGGGCAGGCCGCAGATCGTCTTGTGGTGCGACTCTCATCCCGGCATGCCGCCCAAAGCCGATTGGCGCCAGGGCGACACGCCGATGAGTCTCGCCCACGAGATGTACTACTCCAACATGAAGGCGCGCGATGGATCGCCGTGGGCCTACCAGCGGCTGAGGGAGATGGGCTTCGACGCCGTCGGGCTCCAGGGCTTCGAGGGGCCCTATCGCCGCTTCGACCCCGATCGCGACGACCCCGATAACCTCGACCACGTCATGCAGACCCGCAACCGCCGCTGCTACATCAAGTGGGCGCGGGACGCCGGGCTCGACGTCTACCTCAACATTCAGTTCTTCCGCGGCGAGGTCGCGACGGTCTTCTCGTGGCGCGACTCATCGTGGGAGAGGACGATCGCCTACGTGCGCAACATCGCCCACTTCGCCAAGCGCACCGGATGCCAGGGCCTCATCTTCGACTTCGAACCCTACGACACCGAGAGCCCGATGCAGTGGAGCGTGCCCTACTGGACGAAAAATCTAGGGATCGACCGCGCGGCTTTCCTCGAACTCATGAGGACGCGCGGAGCCGAGTTCTCCGCAGCCATCGCAGCCGAGTTCCCCGAGTGCAAGCTCCGCGTCTACAATATGGGCGCCTACAACAACGGCGAGGACGGCGCCGATGTCCACGCCTGGTTCCTCGCGGGCCTGGCCGAGGCGAAGCTTCCCGCCGGCATCGAACTCGACATCCCGAACACCTACTACCGCTACGACCCGCGCTTCGCGGCCGATACCTACACCTTCGACGGCCTGCCGATGATCGAGCGCGCCGCCAAGGTCAGCCGCGTGCCCGAGTACGTCCGCCAGCAGTGCACGATCAGCCCCGGCAGCGCCCCGATCCATCGCTGGAATAGCTGGGACGGCATGTACACGAGGGCCATCGCGCGCCTCACCGCTGACGGCTTCGAGGCCCACCTGCTCGCCCTCTTGCACGCCGCGCCGCGGTCGATATGGATGTGCGGCGAGGCGACCTTCGACTGGACCATGCCCGAACTCAGCGACCAGGTCCGCGACGACCCGACCGGTTGGTGGGGCGAGGACTTGCCCTACGCGAACATGTCCGAGCGGAACAAAGCCCTCGGCGATACACTCTCTCGCGTGGCGCACATGACTCCCGCCCAGATGGCCGCGCGCTACGATGAAGACCTCAAGAAACGCGACGCGATGATCGAGGAGCGCAAGCGCATCATCCCGCGCCAGACCGTCGCTTACCTGTACAACAACGATAACGCCTGGATCGAGCCAGGCAACGATTGGGACTGGAACATCCGCGCCTTCTGGGCGCTCAAGCCCTACGCGAAGTTTGACCTCGCCGGCCTCACGCGCGATCTTCCTACGACAGGCATGGTCGTCTCGGTGGCCTCGGCAATCTGGGCCGACCATGCCGACGAGGCCGACATCGCCAAGCCTCGCGACCTGCCCGATCCGGCCGCGTGGAAGGCCTTCCTCGAGCGCGGCGGCGTGCTGGTCCTGGCCGATCTGTCGACCAACCCGAACGGCCCGCGGTGGCTGGCGTCGATTTCGCCCGACCTCGCCCTGCCTGGCGCGTTGGAGAAATGTGATCCCCATCACGCGGCGGCTTGGTGGAATCCGTCGGAGAAGGTCGTCCGCGAGCCCTATCGCGTGAGGCTGTTCACCTGCGACCGCCACCTCACGTGGGATCCTGCCAAGGCCGGCGACTGGGTCATCCTCGCCAAGTGCCCGGATGGCAGGCCGATCATGGCGATGCATCGCATGGGCAAAGGCCTCGTCGCGGTCGTGATGTCGAGCAAGTTCCAATCCGGCTTCGGCTGGGAGATGCTGGTAGACTTGGCAGTGGCCGCTCGGCGCGGTTCCTGAGCGGCCGACTCAACCGGAGGTGCAGGCTATTGCTCTTCCCGACAGGCATGGCTCGGCTGGCCGCGGCGGCGCTCGGTGAGGCCACCAACGGCCGGTTCGAGATCAAGATATGGAACGAGTTCGTCGAGGCCCTCCTCGCCGGCAACTTCCCGGACGAGAAGATCCGGCCCTACGACCCGGCTAGGCACCTGGCGGCGGCGGAGCTTCTCGACCAGATCCGTCGGCGGGCCTCGCACGAGGAGCTTGAGAAGAAGCCCGAGGTCAACCGCGTCGGCGATCACGTCCACTACCTCCTCCCGCTCACTGCCGGCGGCTCGACTGACACGTACTGCTTCACCCTCCTGGTCGAGCAGAACGAGTGGTACTTCCGCCACATGGGGGGACTCTTCCTCCGCCTCGATGAGGTCACGGCCCTGCCCACCGTTAGCTTCCCCGACTTGCCGGAGAGCGTGAAAGCCTGGGTCCGCGAGGAGATCGCGGCCACCGAGCAGGTGCGGCTCTTCAACCTCCTCGACAGCCAGCGCGGGCGTGAGGCGGCCTTCGACTGGTTCCGCGACGGCGACGGCTACTTCCTGGCGGCGCGGACGTGGGTGCCGCTGGTGCCACCGTGGAAAGCGTTCCTGCTTTACGTGTGCTGGGAACAAGCCAACCTTCGTGGTAGCATGGTGACGTTGGATGAACTGACTGAGGCAAGCGCGCGCGTCAACCTCGCGTCAATCTTCCTCCACTTGTACGAACGCACCGTTCACCTGAAGCTGCAGATTTCGCACGCCGACTACCAGCGACTCTTCGAGACCGTCTGGCACGACCGCGCCCGCGCGGCAGGTTGGGGGCTGGAGATCAGCTACCAGGGTAATTCGTGCGTGTTCCGCTTCCGGAGATAGGTATGACGCACCGCGAGCGAATCCTGAGAGCCATCGAGTTCCGCGGCCCCGACCGTTGCCCGGTCCACCATTGGACCTTCCCGGGCGCGATCTGGCGTCACGGCCAGAAGCTCCTCGACCTCGCCGAAGCCTACCCCGACGACTACCGCAATGAGGGCGTCCTCAGCAACATCTGGGAACCGCTCAAAGAGGGCGAGGACGTCGAGGACGTCATCGAGGCCACCGACGGTTGGGGCGCGGTCACGAGGCGGCTCCGGGGCTATACCTCGGCCGAAGTGATCAAGCCCGCGATCCCAAGCTGGGATGTGTGGCCCACTCTCGACTTCCCTAAGCCGCCGCCCGACAGCCACTTCGAGGAGTTCGAGGCCAACGTCCGCCGCCTTCATCCCGACGAGTTCGTGACCGGTGGCGGTGGCGGTTTCTTTCAGCTCATGATGCACCTCCGCGGCCCGGAGAACTTGATGATGGACCTGGCCGAGGATAACGACGAAGTCAACGAGCTTGCCGACTGCCTCGTTGAGTTGAACCTCTACTCGATCGAGCGCTACGTCAAGGCCGGCGCCGACCGCATCAACTTCGGCGACGACTGGGGCTCGCAGGATCGCCTGCTCATCCGCCCCGACGTGTGGCGCCGGTTCTTCAAGCCGCGCTACGCCCGCATGTTCGCGCCCGTCCGCGAGGCGGGCTGCCATGTGTGGTTCCACTCCGATGGGTACATATTAGATATCCTTGAAGACTTCATAGAGATCGGCGTCACCGTGCTCAACCCCCAGCACACGATCATGGGGACAAAGCGCGTGGCGGAGATCGTCGGCGGGCGCATCTGCATCCGCACCGACATCGACCGCCAGTGGGTCCTGCCCTTCGGCACGCCCGACGATGTCGTCGCCGCGGTGAAAGAGGCGATCGAGGCCTTTGGCACCTACGACGGCGGCGTGATCCTGCACGGCGAGGTCGGGCCCGACGTGCCCTTCGAAAACATCGAGGCGCTGTGGTCATCCTTCTATGAATACGGCCGCTATCCGCTGGATTGGCTTGGCAAGTAAGGAAGGAGGAGTGCTTTCGTGCTTGGCGATCTGAGGAAGGACGAATGGCTATCCGTGCTGGGGCTGAGCGAGAGCCGGGTGCCGCGAGCGTTGCTGCTGCGCGGGACGAGAAATCTCCGGTCGCAGTTCGAGCTTCACCGCCGGTACTTCAGCAACGTCTCGGAGGTCTGCTCTCCGGACGGTCTGCTTGAGGACGTTCTCCTTGGCGAAGTGGGCGGCATGACCGTCGCCTACGCTTCAGTCTACGGGGCGTCCATGGCCTCCGAGGTCGTCCATCTCTTCGGCGTGCTGGGGACGTCGCTGGTCATCCAGACCGGCGCTTGCCGGGCCCTGGATGAGAAGGCCGCGCCGGGCGACTTGTTCCTCGCGACCGAGGCTTGCTGCGGTGATGGGGCGTTTCGCCAGTATGTCTCGACCGAGATCGTGAGAGCGTCGGTCGAGCCGTCGCCGGCGGCGCTGGGGGTTGTGGGCGGCTGGCCCATCCACTCGGGCCGCGTCTTCACCACTTCCGCGCGCATGGCCGGCACCAGTGCCGCCGCAGATAAATGGCACGACGAGGGCATTGCCGCGGTCGATCAGGAGACCTCCGCCACCTTCGCCGTCGCCGAGCACTTCGGCATGGACCGCGCCGCCATCCTCGTCGTCAATTCCAATCCGCGTCGCCGCGAGCAAAAGCTCATGGAGGCGCCCGAGAAGGACGAGCGCATCACCCTCGCCAACTGGCTGATGATCGACCTCGCCTTCGCGATGATGAAGGACGCCGCCGGCCGGTAACGCCCCTACTTGTTCCCGATCAAGCGCGCGTCGCCCCAGTCCGCGTGATCGCTGTTGATCCCGTCGCCCGCGTCCGTCACGACCAGCGTTAGCTCATCCACCGCGTAGAGCGACACGCTCACCTTCTTCGCGGCCTCACTACCCCGCATCGTCCCGCTGTCGAAGACCTTGGCCCCGTCGGCGAAGACCTGGAAGTCGACCGACCCCCCGCCAGCCTTCTCGTCGTCCACGCCGACCTCGGCCTCGAAGCTCGCGTAGTGATTGCCGAGCAGATACTTGATCTCCGAGTTGGCGTGCGTGCCGAGGCCGTGGTCGTAGGTCTTGCCGCCGAGCTTCATAGGATTGCCCTCGACGCTCGTGCGACGTCGCAGCGTGCCCCAGTCCTGCGAGGCGGTGACCACCCGCAGGTCTTCGACCCACGCGTCGGCCGCGGTCCCACGCGGCGGCGGCTGAAGGAGGATGGCGCCCGCGGCGACTCTCTCGCCCTCGCCATCCCAGCCTACGCCGGCGACCTCATACCGGTAGGTCATGCCCCGCTTCCTCGGCTTGTCGACGAAGCTGTTGCCAGAGACCTGCGCGACGGCCTCGTCATTGCGATAGACCTTGAACCCGAGCGGGGCGTCGCCGGCCCAGGTGACGCTGATGCCGCCCTCCACCTGCTCAACCCTTGCGTCGCGCACCTCGGGCTTGCTCGCGACCTCGCCCGTCTTGCGGAAGCTGATCGTCCACGCCATGTTGCCGTTGTCGGGGCGGTGGAGGGTCAGGACCGCGGCGGGCCCCTCGATCTTCACGCCCTCGCCGGCGCAGGTCCAGCCCGGCGGCAGGCTGAAGCGGATCTCGTAGGGATCGCCGCCCACGAGCGCGCTCTTGCCGCTCCACGCCGACTTCGTCGCATCCCACTTCGCTTCGAGGAGGTCATCGGCGCCCTGGGTGATATGCCGTGACGTGCCGAGAAGCTGCGGGTGCGCCTCATAGGGTCGCACCACGATCAGGCGGCACGACGTCGCGTCGAGCGCCACCGGCAGGCCCGCGTCCGAGCAGCCGACGACCTTCTTCCGCCAGGCGTCGTAGTAGACGTACTTGCCCGCGGGTAGGCCCAGGTCCTCAGGCTTCAGGTTGACCTCGGTGGCCGAGCTTCCGCTCCAGTTGAACAAGGCCACGACGTCCCACTCACCGACGCCGGGCTTCGCCACGCGCAGGTCGAAGATCCGCGGCTTGCTGTACGAGTAGAGGTCCATCGGGCGGATGTCCGCGGTGGGGAAGATGCGGCGCAGCAGCTCGACGCTATCCTCGGGCAGGTCGTACATCTTGTCGCTGGTCATGAGAAGCTGGCCGGTGATGCCGAGCATCGTCGCCCACACCTGTGCCTGGTTGAAGGTGAGGTCGCTGCCATTGTTGCCGCGCGTGCGGACGCAGCAGACGTCGGGGTCGGTCCAGAAGTCGAGGCCGTTGTGCCAGACGCTGCTCATCGTGCACTGAATCGCCGGCTGCATCGCCTCCCAGCTCGGGCCGACGTCGCCGCCGATCCGAATGCCTTCGCAGTAGCCGCAGCTATCCCATTGCCCCCCGCAGTTGAGCAGAAACCGCTTCGGCCCCATGACCGACTTGATCTGCGCGAGGCCCGTGCGATAGACCTCGTCCGGCGGCATCTTCGGATCGGCAAGCTGGGCCTGCACCTGCTCGGGCAGACCACGCGCCCCTCCCTCCCCGTCGATCTTCACGTAGTCGTAGCCCCAGTCGTCGATGATCATGCCGAAAAGATCCCGGAACCACTTCTGCCCGCCCTTGCTCGTCGAGTCGATGATGTAGCGGCCGACCCAGTCGTAGCTCACGGCGGCGGTCTTCGGGTCCTTCGTTTCACCTACGCTCGTGCCGTCGGCGCGCTTGCAGAACCAGTCCGGGTGATCGCGGAAGGTCTGCTCGTTGCTCGTCGAGAAGGGGATGAGCCAGAGGCCGGGCTTGAAGCCCCGGTTGCGGATCTGGGTCGCGAGCCACTTCATGCCGTGGGGGAACTTCTTCGGCTCGGTCACGTACCAGTCGCGGTTCTCACCGCTGCCGGAGCCGACGCCCTGCCAACCGTCGTCGATCTGCACGTAGTCGCAGCCGAACTTCTTCAGGTTGGCCGCGAGCCAGTCGGTGTTCTTGATCGTCTCGTCCTCGGTGATGCCCTGCCAGTAGACGTACCATGAGCACCAGCCCGCCGGCGCTCGCGGGAACGATGCTCGGTCGATGGGGCGGAACCATTTCATCCCGCGCTCGGCCTTCATGAGGTCGGGGTGCATCGTCACGGTCAGCGGACCATGCGCGCGGAGGACGTAGTGGTCCTTCTGCCAGAGGAGGTCGACGCTGCGGCCGTCGAAGGTCACGGCGAGATCGGCGCTCGGGCTGAAGAGGGTGTTGCAGCGGCGGCTGCTCACGCGGCCGATGCTGAACTGCACGATGTCATTATTATCCGTGGGCCCGAGGCGGCAGAGGTAAGCGTCCGCCGGCAGGACGATGTCCGCCCGCATCGCGGCGCGGTTGGAGATGAGGAAGCTGGTGCCGACCCGCCCGATCTGCGGCTGCACCTTGCCCGCGATCTGAAGGTTGCGCAGCGGCATCTCAGGCTGCGGCTTGGCCGTCTCACCAAAGACCGCGACCGTGATCATCGACACGACAACGAGCACGAGAATCTTCATCCAGGCCACCTCCGTGAGGCTCAAGCTTGTGGTCGCCCAAGTTCGCGATGCAGGGCCCGATAACCTGCCCGGGTTCGACGGCGCGTGGGCCTCGCCGTATAATCGCAGTCAGTAATCGGAGGCGATAAGATGGCCGCCAGTGAGATCGATCGGCTGATAGACCAGGTCAAGGAAGCCGCCGCCAGCGACCGCAATCAGCAGCGCGGCAAAGAGAAGCCCTTCATCGGCATCGGCATCGAGGTCCCCATCGCGTGGACCATCATCTTCGACTACGACTGCCGCCGCTGCTTCGATGACCCCGAGTTCTACGTCGCCCAGAACCTCCGCCAGAAGCTGTGGGCCTTCGAGAACATCAACGACGACACGCCCATCGGCGCCGACATGCCCCTCTGGCTCGGCCACTATCCCGAGTACACCTTCTTCGGCATGAGCCTCGGAGTGAACGCGCGCGGCATGCCCCTCCTCGACTTCCACCACCCGATGACGCAGGACCCCGATCTCAAGTACCTCGAGCCGATCGACTTCATGACCGCGGGGATGATGCCCCACATCATGCGGATGTACGAGGAGATCGGCCGCATCGTCGACGGCCGACTGCCCTGCGGCTTCATCACCTGGAACCGCGGCGGCCTCGACCTCGCCATCCAGCTTCGCGGGTACAACAACTTCATCTTCGACACGATGGAGCGGCCCGAGTTCGTCCACGCTTTGATGGGCCGCGTCACCGAGGAGCGGTGCAAGTGGTACGACGCTCTCGCCGAGTGGTCGGGCAATCCCCTCGGCGTGACCGGCGTCGCCGATGACTGGATCAACGTGCCCTACATCTCCCCGCACATCTTCGAGGAGTTCCTCATGCCCGGCTATCTGGCGATCGAGGCCCATCACGGCGGCATCGCCAGCCTTCACTCCTGCGGCGATCAGACCCCGATCCAGAAGTTCATGCTGCAACTCAAGACCCTCAACTACTTCGAGGTCAGCCCGTGGACCGACCTCGCGAAAACGGTGGAGAACGTCCCTGCGGACAAGTTCCTGGGCATCGCCCTCCACCCTAATGACATCCTCGTCGCCAGCCCCGAGCAGATGCGGACCAAGCTCGAGTACATCCGCGAGCACATCCAGGGGCGCAACTGCCATGTGGCCTCGTCGGGCCTGACGCCCATCCGCGACCAGTACCAGGATTACCTGACGCGCATCAACACGTGGCTCGGCCTGGCTCGCGAAATCCTGCGGGGCTAGATAGTGTTTTATGTGCGGCGTGCATAATCTGTGCGTCGAGAGGTATACTGTGCATACCATACCGGGTATGGTAGAGATGAGAGGGGGAAACGCACATGTCCGATCTTGTGATCCATGCCGATGACCAGACTTTCGAGGCCGAAGTACTCAAGGCCGAAGGGCCCGTGCTCGTCGACTTCTTCGCCGCCTGGTGCGGCCCCTGCCGCGCGCTGGCCCCGGTGATCGAGGAACTCGCCACGAAGGTAGAAGGCAAGGTCAAGGTCGTGAAGGTCAACGTCGACGAGGCCATGGCCTCCGCGCAGGCCTATCATGTCCAGAGCATCCCGACCCTGGTGATCATGAAGGGCGGCCAGGAGATCGACCGCATGGTCGGCGGGGCGACCGTTCAGCAGATCCAGGATCGCCTCGACAAGGCCCTCGGGGCAGGATAGACGCCCAGCGCCCGGAACCCTTCGCCGATCGAAGCATGAGCAGCACTTCTCGGCGACTACGGTTCCTGAGTGCATGCAAGTCTTGGCTTCGCGCCTCCCTTCGGCGCGTGAGGCGGAGGCTTATGCCGTGGGATGTCGAGTGGGAGCCCCACTACGGCGAGAAGCGCTTCGACCTCCCTGCGAAGGGCCGTCAGAACCGCGGGCGCATCGCCGAGGATGCCGTTGCCCGGCACCTCTGGCTGCGCGGCCACCGGCTCCTCGGGCGCAACGTCCGCAACCGCCGTGGCGAGATCGACATCGTCGCCGAGGGCAACGGCCGCCTCCGCTTCATCGAGGTTCGCTCGTATACCGAGGGCCATTCGCGCCCGTCCGCCCACCTGACCCGCAGCAAGCGCCTCAGCATCCTCCGCGCGATGCAGCGCTACGTCGCCCGCCGGCCTGAGTTCGCCGACGCGGCGCGCATCCTCGAACTCGCCGAGGTGCGGTTCAACGCCGCCGGCCGCGTTGTGGACATCAACTTCGTCGCCCTCGACACGGGCCGGCTGTACCGCTAGCGGTACACGTGCAGCTCGTGGATCGACCAGAACAGTCCCGCCACCGACCCCGTCTGCTTGATGCGCACGTACCGCGCCGGCGCGGCCTCGAAGCTCACCGTCGTCACCCCGCCTGCCTGGCACTCGGCGCCGCGATCGGTCTTCGCGACCGTGCGCCACGTCTGCCCGTCCTCGCTCACGTCGATGATAAAGCCGCGCGGATAGTCGCCGGGCGAACCCTCCGAGTCGAGCACAATCCGGCGCACCGGATAACTCTGCCCGAGGTCGAGTGTGAACGACATCTTGTCGTCCTGCGCCCGCCCGCTCGTCCATCTCGTCTCAGGCTTGCGGTCGAAGGCCAACGCCACATCGCCCGGCGGCGATGACTGCGCCTTCCATCCGTCCGTGGGGATCTCGACAAGCCCTGCATCCGGCCGGTCGGCCGCTATTTCCATGTCATCGAAGGCTTTGCCCGCCGGGCTCACTACCCGCGCGGCGATGCCCCAGTTGGCCGTGCGGTTGATGACCTTCACCAGCAGCGCGTTCCACCCGGCCTGCAGGTCCACCGGCCCGACCTTATCCTCGTCCGGCAGGAGCGGGCGGCCGACCGAGTTCGCGTGCACGAGCTTGCCGTTGAGCCACACCTTCACGTCGTCGTCGCTGCTGACGAAGAGGATCGCCTGCCGCGCCGTCGGAGCGTTGATGTACGTCGCGAGGCACAGCGCCGCGTTCTCCAGCTTGCCGTACACCTTCTCGTCGCTGAGGACGAACATGGGCGGGGCGTAACGCGGCGCCCACGCCATGTCGCCGACGAACTGCCCGGCCATGGGCCGCGTCGTGGTCTCGCCGCCGACGAGGTCATCGGCGTAGAGCTTCTGCCAGTCGCCGCGGAAGGGCCCGAGGGTCAGCCACGCGGTGATCGATCCGGTCGCGCGGAGGTGGAACTGCGCCCGCTTCTCCGCGCTCACGCCGACGCTCCGGAGCGGCACGCCGAGGTTGGTGAGAAGCTGGCTGAACACGCGCATCGACTTCGTGTGCGAGGCGAGGATGGGCATGCCGCAGAGGACGACTTGCCCCTTACCGACCGGCACGCGCATCAGCCCCACGCGCTTGTCGTAGGGGGCGCGCTCGGAGCGGATCATCGACCCGGGCTTGATATTCTCTCCGCGCGTGACCCATCGCCGCCAGTCGCCGCGGTTGGTGACAAGGAGCGGCTGAGCCTTCGCGCCGTCGACCGCGATCGCCAGCGGCAGGATTTCCTCCGCCTCAGACTCCTCAAGCCAGTAGAGGTCCGAGAGGTCGAGGCCGGCGAGGAGCGGGTCGTCATCAACGCCCGGCGCGCGGATCAACTGCACCACATCCGTCGGGGTCAGCGTCACCTTCCCGCCCACGAGCTTGCCGAGCGCCGCCTGACCCTTGGCCGTCGGGTTCACCACGAGGACCTGACCGCCCGCCTCCGCGATCGCTCGCGCTTGCGTTACCGACGCATCATCGGGTGCATCGCCGGAGAGGATGCATACGCCCGGGTTCGCCGGCGCCGCGGGCTGCTCATCTCCCAGCAGTCCCAGCGACCACAGCGCGATCTTGCTGATTCCGTCGTCGCCGACGAGCAGCTGTGGCTGCTGCCACGCCGGCGCCTTCGCCGTGCTGAGATAGTTGATCGCGTTGCGCAGCAGAACCGCCGCCGCGGGTTCAACGTCCGTCCGGTCCGCGATAGCCATCCTGCAAAGGATCGCCCGCCCCTTGCCGTACGTCACCTCGCCCATCGCGACCGCTCCGTCGCCGCAGGTGATGATCGGCGTCAGGTTCACCGGCGGCACGCCCCACATCGGGATCTTGCCCACCAATCCATCCGGCGCCCAGTACTGAAGCTGCTCCGGCTTCAGTCCCGCGAGTACCGGGTGGTTTCGCAGCTTCGGGAACGCGAGCTTGAACTCGCCCCGCGTCTGCCAATCGCCGCCTGGCGGGAAGAGCTTGTCGCCGCCGAGGTCAAGGATGTTGGTCCCATCCGCCAGCATCTTCAGCAGCTCCACCCGCCTCCCCGCATCGACCGGCACAGACGAAGCCAGCACGATCACCGAGTTCGCAGGCGTTGCCGGCACGATCTTCGGCATCACGTAGATGATCTTCGTCACCGAGTAGTCGGCCTTCTCGCCCTCATACACGCCGACCGTCAGCTCTCCGACCGCTTCTGCATCGGCCGTCGGCAGCATCGCCGTGATCGTCAACTCCCGCCAGTCGCCTGCCGATAGTGGCACCGGCTTCGTTCCCTCCGCTAGCTTGTCGCCTCCCACCGTCAGCGTCCACCGCATCTCAAGGTTGCGCTCGTCGAGCGTGTCATTGTGTACCCGCACATGCCGCACGAAGTCGCCCCCGGCGAACACCGAACATCCCCGCTCGACCACGAACGCCTCCACCGGATGAAAAGCCTCGGCCACATGATCGTGCACCGGGTTGGGGATGAACGCCGGCAGCTTCGGATCGCGCCCGGCGTTGAGGCCCGTGCAGTACGACCCCAGCCGCTCGGGCTTCATCCCCGGCGTGTCGAGCCGATCGTAGTGAAACTTCACGTCGATGGGCAGCGGTTCCAGGCCGTACCACTGCACATTGAAGGGCGTCGCATAGGCCGCCCAGCGCCGGTAGCCTTCGATGAGGTCCGCCGCCTCAAGCCCGACGGCGTCCATGCAATCGTGGTAGCCCAGGTACGCTCGCTCGCCGGTGCGGTAGGCAACGATGGGCGGCTTCGAGTAGAACATGCAGCCGCTCTCGCCGATGGTGAAGGTCTGGGGCTTTGCGCCAGGGTCGTCGGGTCCGGGGTAGTGGAGGCTGTTGATGCGGAAGAGGCCGTCGAGGTCGCCATCGCCGTCGTTGCTGACCTCGCGATCGGGGTCGAGCGCCTTCATGCCCGCGGCCAGGTCAGCGAAGAGTTGGCAGATGTCGTGCCGCGACTTGACGCCGCACTCCGCCGGGTTCATCCACGCGATCTCGTTGCCCACGCTCCAGATCGCGACGGCCGGATGGTTGCGATCGCGCAGGACGAACTCGTGGAGGTGCTGGACGCCCCGCCGCCGGAAGCCGTCGTCGCCATACCAGAAGTTGCCGCCCGATCCCCACAGCGAGCTTTCGTCGACGATCAGCATCCCCATCTCGTCGGCCACGTCGAGGTAGTACTCGGGGTAGACCATCGCGTGAAGCCGGATGATGTTGACGTTGATCGCCTTGTCCATCTCGTACCACGCGCGCGGGAAGGCCGGCGTTAGCTGCGGCACGCCCATGAAGTGCCAGGCGTCGCCGCGGCCGGTGAAGGTGCGGCCGTTGAGCGTGAACTTCCCGCCCGCCTCCGGCAGCTTGAACTCGCGGAAGCCGAAGCGCACGGGAAGCTCGTCCATCGGCTGAACCGCCGCGTTGTTATCGCTCACTAACTTAATCCCGGCGACGTACAGGTGCGGATCCTCGGGCCACCACAGCTTCGCGTCGGGCCACGGTTTCTCTGCGACGACCGTCGCCGATGCTCCGGGCGCGATCTCGGCCACGTCCGACGCAAGCTCAATCGCAACCGGCTTCGCCCGCCAGTTCGTTTTGTCCCAGTCGCGAACCGCAACATCGAGCCGCGCCTTCACCGGCCGCGCCGACGTGTTGACGACCGTCGCCTCGATGCGCAGCGTGTGGTTTGCGACCGATGTGCGCACGTACGGCTCGGCCACATACACCGTCGGCCGCGCCAGCAGGAAGACGTCCTGCCAAATGCCGCGGGCATGCTCGCCCCAGAACGATCCCCAGCCATAGGGCGTGCGGCCGTTGACGTCGAAGAATTGTCGCGCGCGCACGCCGACGAGCAGGTCGTTGTCCCGGCCGAGGCGGACGGCGTCGGTGACGTCGATCTCCCACGGCGTGAAGCCGCCCTCGTGGCTGCCGACTTTCCGCCCGTTGACATACACGTCCGCCCAGTACTGCACGGCGTCGAAGTGGAGGAACACGCGCTTGCCGCGCCACCCCGCTGGCACCGCGACCGTCCGCCGCTGCCATGCCGACATCACCTTCTCCCACGCGGCCGGGTAGCTCGGGAAGTCGCGGAAGTCGCCGCCGTCACCCGCGCTGAAGGCGTTGACGTTCCAGGGGCTCGGGATGCGGATGGGCACGCGATCCCACGCCTTGCCCGGCATCTGCGCGAGCGCGTCGTCGGCGGGCTGGAACTGCCACTCGCCGTTGAGGCAGACGATGGGCCTCACCGCCGGGTCGGGCTGCGGAAGAAGCAGGCTGCCGGTGGCGGCCATCACGAGAAGGCTGGCGATCGCGGTCACGTCTCACACCTCGCTGCACTGGATCGGGCACGATCGCTTCCTACTTCCGTCCACCCGCGCCCTTCCCTTTTCCCGCCCCACGCTATATCCTGTGGCCCACTTTGAAGCTGTCGGAGGGATTGTCGTGAGCGAAGCGCAGGCTTGCCGGAAACTCGCAGGCAAAGTTGTCATGATCACGGGCGGTGCGCAGGGCCTCGGAGCCGCGCTATGCCATCGCTTGGCTGAAGAGGGCGCCAGCGTCGGCGTGTGCGACATGAACGAGGAGGGCTGCCTCGCCGTCGCCGCCGAGCTTGTCGATCAGCACGGCGTCAAGGCGATCGGCCTGCCCTGCAATGTGACCGACGAGGCCGCGGTTGAGGCCGCGGTCGCGCGCATCGTCGAGGAACTCGGCGGGCTCGACATCCTCGTCGCCAATGCCGGCATCCTCATCTCCGGCGCCCTCACCGAGTTCGATGTCAACGCCTGGCGCAAGGTCATGGACGTCAACCTCGTCGGCTTCATGATCGCCGCCAAGCATGCCGCGAAGGCCATGCTCGCCTCCGGCGGCGGCGTCATCGTTCAGGTCAACTCCAAGTCCGGCAAGAAAGGGTCCTTCCGCAACAGCGCCTACGCGGCCAGCAAGTTCGGCGGCGTAGGCCTCGTGCAGTCTCTCGCTCTCGAGTTCGCCACCGAGGGCATCCGCGTCAACGCGGTCTGCCCCGGCAACCTTCTCGACAGCCCGCTGTGGGTGGACAAGCTGTTCAAGGATTACGCCGCGCGCCTGGGCATCACCGAGGCCGAGGTAAAGCAAAAGTACATCGACCAGGTGCCCATGAAGCGCGGCTGCACCTACGACGACGTGGCCGACGTCGTCGTGTTCCTCTGCAGCGACGACAGCAAGTACATGACCGGTCAGGCGCTCAACGTCGACGGCGGCCAGACGATGCAGTAGTCCGACCATGGCTTTCCGCTTGCTGTAGGGCGGGGCTTTACGCCCCGCCGGCCTTTGTCTTTCGCCTACCCAAACCCGAAGGTCGTCTCGGGCCGGCGGTCCTTGTTCTCGAAGCGCAGGGACAGATCCGCCTTCTCATTTTCAGGCTCCCACGCTAGCAACACGGAGTTCGCGCCCGCCTCGAGGTCGATGTCGGCCGCGTAGACCGGCCCACGCGCAGGCAGGTCGAAGCTTCCCCACGCCACGCCGTTGATCCACACGCGGACCTTGCCGTTCCCCTCCATCCGCAGGAAGGTCTGCAGGTCGGGATTGGGCAAGCCGCCCACCGTCTGCATGAACTTGCGCGGCTCGGGGCTGGTCACCTCAAGCCCGATCGCCACGAGGCCCATCCCCGCATCCGACGCCCGCAGCTTCCCTCCCGGCGTCGGGACGCGCTTCCATCCGGGCCACTCACGGAAGGTGAAGTTTTCGCCCAGGTGCTCGATCTGTCGCTTGCTCATGCCGACAAGTTCTTCGAAGCGCGCATCGTCGAGCCCGGACGCCGCGCGCACTTCGATCGGGAAACCCTCGCCCGCCTGTGCACCCGGCGTCGTCGCGCCGGCCAGGACATCCGTCGCCGCGGCGACGCCGAGGTTGAGCATGAGCAGCCCGAGGAAGCGACGGAACTGCCACAGCTCCGGCTTCCACAGAACCTGGCAGAAGATGACCCGCCCGTCGCCGACCTTCACCTCGACCAGTCCCGCGCCAACCTTCGGCGGCGGCGCGTCGAAGTACTCACTGAGGCATGGCATCCGCGCCCACTCCGAGAACCGGTCGTCGCCGAAGAGCCAGTCGAGGCCCGACCGCGTCGCGTTCTGCAGATGCACCGTCGCGTCCTCGATCTCGACGAGGCGCCGCACGATCGGCTCCTTGCGGTTGGCCGGCGTGTACGCGAAGTTCTCCAGCCAGCACGTGTCCTCGTTGCTGATCCCGCGGAGGAGAGGCGTCGCCCCCGTCGCGATGAGCTGGTAGACGTCGTGCTCGGGTTCGAAGATCGCGATGGGCTGCCCGATCACCGACTGCCAGTACTCGACCGCATCCTCCTCGAGGCCCCATACGACGACCGTCCCACCCTCATCGGCGAACTGATGCCACGTCGAGGGTGGGAGACTGTGGACGGCCGAGCCCGACACGACCGTCACCGCCGACTGCTTGGTCGCGATCACCGGCGTGACCTTGCCCGAGCGCATGACCTCCAGCGTGTCGGCCAGCGGATCGATCATGTGGCCGTCGACGCCAACCGTGTGCTCGCCGGGCCTCGTGCCCTCCGCCAGATAGGCCAGCGCCTGCGAGAGCAGCCGGTCCGCCACTGGTAGTTCGCTAAGCCGGTTCGCCAGGCGAAGCTGCGTCGCGATCAGCAATCCCGCGCCCGAATGCACCTCGACGACGGGCGCCCACTTGAGCCCGCCCTGCCCGAAGTCGCCGCCGCTGCTGTCGACGATCGGCCGCACGACCTCGCTCTCGGTCGGCTTCACGTACGGCTGGATCGTCACCCACGAATCCGACGACGGCAGGCCGAAGGGATCGTCACCGAAGAAGCGCAGGTCGGCCTCCTCGACGCCGGCCATCATCGGATGCAGCGAGTCGCGGACGTGCGCCATCTCGATGGGCATGCGTTCCATCGCGAGGCCGGGGAAGAGCGAGTGCGACTGCTCGAGGACCAGCACCCTCCCGCCCGCGGCCATGAACTCGCGCACGCGCTGGTTCTGATTCGTCCCCGGCGCCACCGAGCGCTCGCCGATGATCAAGAGCGGCGTCGCCTTCGCATTGAGGGCAGTGTTGCCGGAGAGCTGCACGGCGTTGACCCCATGCGCCTTCAGCCACGGCAGGATCGTGCTATCGCCCCAGACCGCGACCGGCGGCAGATCGAGCTTGCGCGACCTGTCCTCGGCCGATGTAAGACGCAGCTCTCGCCGCACGATATCTTCGCCCTTCTCTGAGCGAAGCTCTGAGCGGAACGACGTGACGAGAGACGCCGCGCCTTCCTTCGCGCCACCTAGCGGCACCTGCCACGCCTCGGTTCCGGTCTGCCCGGCGGCGATGGACATCGGGCGGCTGTCCTGCCAGATCGTCGCGCCGTCCTGTTCGATCCGCACCTCCAACTCGCCCGTCACGTCGACGGCCAGGTCGTTGACGACCCACACCGAATGCGGCGCCGAGCGGTCGGTGTAGAACTGCGTCCGCTCTTCGCGCACAACGATCGCCAGCGGACGGAACGAGTGCTTCATCGTCTCGAAGCTGAAGCCGGGACGATAGCCGGAGCCCTCTTCCCACCACGCGTATTCCGACTCGTAGGGCTTATGCGCCAGAGGCTTCGCCGCCGGGCTCGCCGGATCATCCCACTTGAACTCACGCTTCTCTGCCGGGCGGAAGTTGTCGAGGCCCGAGGTGTTCCAGATGAAGCAGCAGCTCACTTCATTCGCGCGCGCAAGCTCAACGATCCGCGCCGCATCCCGCGCGAGCGATCGCGACAGCTCGGCATAGTCGGCGTACACCTCATCGCCCGCCCACTGCAGCGCGACGTAGGGCGAGCCGTAATGCCACCGGCCCATCTCGCCCGCGTGGAGCGGCCGGCTCCGATCCCACCATCCCATCCCATGGCAGCTCGGCCCGTAGTGCCGCGAGATGATCGGCTGCGTCGCCTCGTTCCACAGCGAGCTATCGCCGTCATGGTAGGCCGTGCGCGTGGGGTCGAGTTCGTTGAAGAGCGCACGCAGCTTCGGCAATTCATCCTTCGCGCTGGGCACGACCTGGAGCGCCCACCGCATCTCGTTCTCGACGCTCCAGATCACGAGCGACGGGTGGTTCTTGTCGCGCCGGACCATCCGCCGCACGTGCGCCCGCGCCCGCTCCCAGAGCTGCGGCGTATCGTAGCCCCACGTCCCCGACCCGTGCAGCGCCGACTCCTGGCAGACCATGATCCCCATCTCGTCGGCGATATCGAGGAAGTACTCGGGATGCGGGAAGGTGTGCATGCGCACGTAGTGGCAGTTGAGGTCCTTGATCTGCTGGTACCACTTGCGCACGTACTCGGGCCGCAGCCAGTGGGAGTGCGACTTGTGGCACCACTCGCCGCCCCACCTCTGCGGCCGTCCGTTGAGGAGGATGCGATGCCCCTCGATCCACACTTCGCGGAAGCCGAAGCGCGTGCGCACGATGTCCATCGCCGCGTTGCCCTGCCACAACCTGGCGCGGAGGTGATAGAGCTTCGGGACCTCAGGGAACCAGGGGCGATAGGTCGTCCACGCCGCCTCGACGGTGAACTGCTTCGTCTCGCCGGGCCCGAGCGCGACCTCGGTGGGCGAGAGGTTGAGGACGTCGTTGCCCTCATCGTCGACCGCGAGCGCGAGCCTCCCGGCGAAGGCCTTCTCCGTCGTGTTCTCGATCGCGACGATGGCGGTAAGCTTGTCCTCCCGCGTCGAGGTGCGGACCGTCACGTCCGAGATGTGCACCGCGCCGCGCCACTCGAGCTTCACGTCCTGCCAGATCCCCGCCTGATCGTGGGCGATGCAGCAGCCCCACGGCACGTCGATGAGCCGCGAGGTCGGGTCGTGCGGATTGGGCACCGACGCGAAGGGGCAGAGGAAGACGGCCAGCTCGTTCTCGCCCACGCGCAGAGCGCCGGTCACGTCGAGCGCATCGCCGGGGGCATCGCCCGGGGCGATGCCCAAGAACATATCCTCCTGCACGGCGACCTTCTTCCCGTTGACGAAGATCTGCGCCAGCGGGATTGCCGCGCCAACGGTCATCCATGCCCGCCGTCCCTCGGGGATCGCGTCGACCGTGAACCGAGTCCGCGCCCAACCGCTGCGACCCTCTCGCCACGCCTCGGGATAGGGGTGGTCGGTGAAGAAGCCGGGCACGAGGTACGCCTTATCCTGCCAGCCCTCGGCAGGCACGGTCTCGGGCATGGGCGGCGGGTCGGCCGGGTCCTGCGCCGTCGGCTGGAAGTCCCACCAGCCGTTAAGAAGCACCACGCATCGTTCGCCCGGTGCGCCGGTTACGTCCGCCATCTCGAGCCCCCCTCGGTCGTGCGTCAGGCCGGTTGCCGCCTCTAGCCGAGGCTCTTCACGAACGCCAGCACCTCGTCGGCGTGCTCGTCCACCTTCACCTTGCGGAAGATCTTCCGGAGGACTCCCTCTCGGTCGATGATGAAGGTCGTCCGCTCGATGCCCAGGCGCGTCTTCCCGTCCCGCTCCTTCTCCACGTAGACGCCATACAGCCCGGAGACCGTCGCGTCCACGTCGCTGAGCAGCGGGAAGTTGAGCCCGTGCGCCTCGATGAACTTCCCGTGAGAGGTCAGGTCGTCGTTGCTCACGCCGAGGATCACCGCGCCGGCGGCCTCAAGCTCGCCGCGGAAGTCGCGGAAGCTGCACGCCTCCTTGGTGCATCCGGGCGTCATGTCCTTGGGGTAGAAGTAGAGGACTACGTGGCTCTTGCCCCGGAAACTGCTCAGCTTCACTGTGCCTCCCGCGCTCGACGGCAACTCGAAATCGGGGGCCTCCATGCCTTCCTTCAATTCGCTCATCCCATCCCCTCCTCAACCGATTTCCCATCCCTACGGGTTAAGCAAGATCACGCCATCCATCGGGGCGAGGGTGATGCTCTCCACCCGCGCTCCATCATTCAGCCTCGCGGCGCTCTCGGCACGTATCGCATCCGCGGCCGTTGCGCCTACCCCTGCGCTGCGCAGGACGACGTCGCACTTCTGCCCGGCCTTCAGCCTCACGTCGAACAGCTTAGCCCACCCGCCATCGCCGACGCGCTGGTTGATCGTCGCTGCGGCTTGCGTCCCCTCCACCACGTATTCGGCGGCGCTCGTGAGAGTCTTTCCGCCCGGCACGCAGGCGAAGATCGCGTACTCGTCGGCGGCCGGCGCGGTGAAGGTCCATCGCGCGGTCGAGCCGGGCTTCGCCGCGACGCGATAGCCCTCTCCGTAGTAGTGCCAGGGCCCGCCCATCGCCTCCCACGCGCCGTCGGCCGTGAAGCCTGCGTCGGCGTCGTCCACCTCGACGATGTACTTCGGCGCCTCGTCGTCCTTGATCCGCAACATCGGATGGTCGAGGTTGACCTGCATCGGCATGGGCGACGCGTTGACCATCGCGAGGCCGCCGTCGAACCGCCGCGCCCAGTACCGCGCGTTCGCCAGCGATATCTTGAGGCTCGTCATCCGCAGCGAGCCTGCGCCGAGGATGTGCCACTCAAGGCCGTAGTCCTCGTAGTTGTCGGGCACGATCGTCGTGTCGATGATCCACTTCTCGCCGGCCTGCCCCGCGTTGTGGAGGATGCCCTTGTCGTGATGCTCCCAGCCGCCGACCGCCGTGCGCACGTCGAACTGGAAGGTGCCGCTCGGCTTCGTCACGACCTCGACGGTCGCCTCAAGGTGGTAGGACTTGCCGGGTTCGAGCTTCACCTTCGTCGGGTCGGTGGAGATGACGCGCTGCCAGCCGCCGGCCGGGTCAGTCATCCCGCCCTCAAGGCCTTGCGGCGTCGCCTTCGCGCCTGCCTCGAAGGCGAAGGCGCTCGCGTCCTGCCCGGCCTTCCAGTCGAAGACAGTGGTCTCCGTGCCGAGGGCGATCTCCTGCGCCGGGCCGAGAGCCTTGCCCAGCTTTGCGTCGTACTCGGCATACCAGAAGGGCAGGCCATACCAGACGGTCCCGAAGTCGTAAGCGTAGTAGGCATCGGTCATGAGCGCCGTGCAGAGACCGAGCCTCATCCGCCGGAAGTCCCGCCGCACGCGTTCGACCTCGCCCTTCGTGCTCACCGACGGGCCGTTGGGCACACGCCAGCCCTGCCAGCCGAGAGGGTGGCTCGCCAGGGCGAAGGTGATCGGCGGCTTGAGCGACTTGGTCATCCACATGTCGAGCGTGCTGATGGCTTCCTTGATGCCCATCGACCCCTCAGCCACGCGATCAAGCACCGGCCCGCCCTCGAATAGCCGGCCGTTGATGACGGGCGTATGCCCCTCGTCGGTGTCGTTAGCGAGGATGACCATCTTCGGGAACTTCTCGTGGAGGCGCTGAAAGAAGAGGTTCTGCCGCGCGTGCCACTTCGGGTTGATGTCCTCCGGCTTATCGGCGACGCCGTCGAGATTGGTGTCGACGTCGCCGAGCCAGGTCACGCTGCCGACGACGCTATCGTAGAAGAGACCGTCGCAGGTGCCCTCGCGCAGCGCGTCGCCGTAAAGCTTGTCCGTCCGCGCGACCAGGGCCGCGAGGCAGTCATCGTTGAGGAGGTTGGGCGTCACGATCTGGTCGCCCCACCACACGACCTTCTTCCCGTCAGGGCGGCGCAGGTACCACTCGTCCTTCATCCACGACGCGCTGTCCTCGAGGGTGAGGTTCATCAGCGGCGCGGTGCCGATGAGGCGTATCTCCGGATTGCGCGAGCGCATCTCCTTGCTGAAGCTCCGCCACGCCTCGGCCGAGCCGCCGCTCATCACGAGCATCCCGTAGCGCGCGAGCTTCGCGTACTCCGTGGCCTGAGCCTGCGGGCCGAAGCCCCAGAGGTTCGCGATGCGCGGGAAGCCCTGGTCGGCCCAGGCCGCTCCCATCGCGACGACGGCAAGCATGAAAACTCCGATCCGCATCGTCTTACTCATAGCCGGCATCCCTCATCTGGCGCGTCGCCGTGATGTACGCCTTGATCTCGTCGCCCGTGATGGCGCGGTTGAAGGCCATGACCTCGTCCACCATCATAGGATAGCCGTAGCCTGAGCCGATGACGAGGTCGTGCAGGTTGTCCTCCGGGCCGAAGGGTCGCCCCCGTGTCCGCGTGCTGAACACGAGGTTGCCGTCGGTATAAGCCTCGACGAGGCTGCCGCCGGTGATGACCATCGCGCCGTGATGCCATACGCCCTTGCGCAGGTCGAGGTGGGCCATGTAGTCGAAGTCGTAGATGCCATTCACGTTGCCGATGTCGGGGAAGTAGTAGACCTGGACGACGCCGGCCGGCTTCTGCAGCGCGCACCATTCGCCCTTGCCGCGCGAGAATTGGCTGATGATCCCTCGCCCCTGCAGCAGGAAGAGGTCGAAGCCGCCGTCGATGGTGAGGTCCTGGCTCAGCGCCCACCACCACGAGAACGCGACCGGCCGCTCCGGCGAGAAGACGTCGCCCCTCAGATGGAGCGCCTGGTTGGCGCCGGTGATGACCAGGCCCTTGCCCAGGAAGCCGCCCGCCGCGGTCTTGATCGGCCAGACCTGCTGGGCGCCGGTCTTATCGATCTCCGGTTTGCCGTCGGGCTGGCTGAAGCCGTTGTAGTAGATGAGGCGGTTCTCGAAATACGGCGGCACGCTCGCGTAGGGCGAGAGGTTCTCGTACGCCGGTGTCGCCAGCATCGGCGCGCCTTGCACAGCCGACACCAGTACTACCCACGCCACCAGCATGCCAGTCGGCACCGTCATCCTTGCGATGCGCAGCATCGCC
>PMZA01000437.1 GCA_003170595.1 Armatimonadota bacterium | reverse complement strand
TCCTGGACAGACGAGCGCGGGGTGGGGAAGACGGAGGAAACCCGCGGCGGAAGTATAATAGCATAACGGGCGAAGGGGGCGGGAGGGGGAGAACGAAGGGGACGACGCGTACAGAATGCGGAGGAGGGAAGCGGATGAGCGGCGTTTGCGATACGGTCATGCTGATCGTAGGGTGGTGCGACGATCACGTCGGCTTCCTGACGGCATGCACGCTGTTGGCGATACTGGTATATGTCGAGCTGACGCGGAGACTGGCCAAGGCCGCCAGGAAACAAGCGGAGGCGTCAGAGCGCGCACTCGACGAGATCAGGGCGGATCGCGTTCTGCAGGCCCAGCCTAGGCTGGAAGCGACCGTAAAGGCGGGCGTGGTCCTTCATGGGATGGCGCCTGGGTACGAAGTAAGGGTTGGCAACCTGGGGCGTTCGCCGGCGTTCATTCGCGACGTTAGGTGGGAGCCCGTGTCCGGGGCTAAGGGGGCGAAGCCGTCTCCTCGGTCCGTACGATTCACGTTGCGCCCCGATGATGAGGAGCATGTGTCCAGTCTGGAGGCTGGCCCCGATTTCGGTCCGGATGACCGGGTCAGACTCCTGTTCGTGTACCTTGACGTCCTCGGCTACGAGTGGACCTACAGCGCGGGGGTCGGTGGGGTGGCTGCCGGCGAGGCACCCGTCGTGCACGATGAGAAGTTATCGTGCAGCAATGGCCGTGTAGTGAGCTTGCTCGAATCGGTAGGGGTCGCCCTGCTCGACCGGTGAGAGTAGGCTGCGCCCCCCCGCCAGGGCGTGGCAAGCGACGATTTCGTGGGGAGGTAGGCGCATGAGCGAACGCAGACTGGCCTGCCCTCACTGCGGTGCTGCTAACCGACGAGTGGATCGCATCTGCTCGGCGTGTGGCCGCTCCATGGTGATCGAGGTTACGCTCGACGACCTGGACGACCGTGTTGCCCCTCCGCCGACGGCTCCTCCCGCCGTGCCTCGCGCCGGGGGCTGGCCGACGGGCCGAGGGACCGGCACGGGGCAGCCTCAGTCGATGACCGCCCTTTGGGTGGTCGGTGCCGTCGTCGCCGTGGCCGTCGCGTGCGTTCTGGTTGGGGCCGTCATGTCGCCGAGCGGGCCGCAGGTGGCGCCACCGGAGGAGCCTTCAGCCCCGACGGCCTCACAGCCCGCCGCCCCCGCGTCCTCGGGTGGCGAAGCTCCCGCACCAGGGGCTGGGCCGGGCCCCGCGCCGCGGTCCGAGTCGACGCTGGAGGTGGAGACCTGGGATTGGTCGCGGGACGATTACGGCAGCAGGTACCTCGTGGGCACCGTCATCAACAACTCCTCGCATGAGTTTGCGTACGTCCAGATCGAGTTCAACCTCTATGATCGCTCAGGCACGCAGGTTAGCTCGACGTTCGATAACGTCAACAACTTGGAGGCGGGCGGGCGGTGGCGGTTCAGGGCGCTGGTGATGGAGGATAATGCGACGACCGCGAAGCTGAAGGGAGTGAGGGGTTCTGAGCAGTGAGGTCGGCGAGGCGGGTGCCGGGGATCCTTCGGCGACACAAACCGTCGCTCTCAGGATGACGGCGTAAAGCGGAAAGGCGAAAGAGGCCACAGCGTTCCACCCCCGCGGCCTGGAAGGCCGCGGCTACAGGACCCGGATTTGTATCACATAGGGGCGGGTTCATACCGCGACGCATGGTCGGAGTTAGCAAAAGGCGAAGGCAGGCATGCAGTCATCATGCTAGATATGGGAGATGATGGCAGTGACGAAGAGCCAGTTCCGGATTCTCATGATCCTCACCGTTGTCGCCGGGTTCCTCGGTGGTGGCCTCTCCAACCTCCTCCTCCGTGGCACGCCCGCTCTCGCCCAGGGCGGGGTGCAGGGCGTGGTCCAGGCTAAGCAGTTTCAGGTGGTGGACGATCAAGGCAGGGTGCTGGTCCTGCTGGCCGCCGACGACAAGGGCTATGGGGGCGTGTTCGTGAAGGATACCGCCGGCACCAACCGCGCCCACCTCGGCTTCGGGGGCGACGATCCGGGCCTGTGGATCGATGACGCTAAGGGCACGAACCGCGTCCAGCTCGGGGGTGCCAGCAATTCTCTGTTCCTCTCCAACGCGGCCGGGAAGACCAACGTCACCCTCGGCTACGACGTCAAGGGCTATCCCGGCCTGTTCATGAATGATAACTCCGGCACGAGGCGTGCCTCCATCGGCTTCGCGGGCGACGACGCGGGCTGCTGGTTGTACGACGCGGCCGGCAAGGCGACCTGGCAGGCGCCGGAAGCGGGAGCTGCCGCCACTACCGGGACCACCGGTGGCGGAGAGGGTGGAGGCGGGGACGCCGGCGGAGCCGTCAACCATATCGGCAAGTAGACGTTACGAGGGCGGAAGGCTGAGGGGGCGGCGCATGAGCGAGCGGACGCTGACATGCCCCCACTGCGGGGCGGCGAACGGGCGGGCCGAGAAGGTGTGCTCGGCCTGCGGGCGTCCGCTCGTGCTTGAGATGACGCTCGACGGGGACGACGGCGGGGACGATGGCGACGATGGGATCGTCCTCATCGACCCACCGGCCGGGGCAAATCCGCCGAAGGTGGCGCCGGTGGCGATGCCGGTCGATGTTCCGTATCCGTCCTCGTTTCCCAAGCCCAACGAACGCGCGGCCACGGTAGGCGGTGAGGTGCCCGATGAGGTCGTGGCGATGGGATGGTGCTGGGGGGCGATGGCCTTCACGTGGATGTGGGGCCAGCCGAACAAGGTGCCGATCACGTACCTGAGCTTCGTGGGGCTGGTGATCCCGGTGGTCGGCTGGATCTTCCTGGCGGGCTTCACGATTTGGCTGGGGATGAAGGGCCACGAGTTGGCGTGGAAGGGCGGGCGGTTCGACAACATCGAGGAGTTTCGCGAGACGATGCGCGTGTGGAATGCGTGGGGGCTGTGGACGTTCGTCGCGACGGGGGTGCTGGGCGGAGGGTTGGCGGTGATGCTGGGGGTCGAGACGTTGCATTTTCTGAGGAGCTAGACGAAGGGAAGGCAAAGGCAAAGCAGGGCCGGATTCGATGCCGCGCGGCGATGCTTCGCGTCGCTCAACAC
>PMZA01000241.1 GCA_003170595.1 Armatimonadota bacterium | reverse complement strand
GCCGACGATGTAGAGGCCGGCGAAGCCTTCCCGCCGGGCGGCAGCGCGCATGTCGTTGAGCGTCCCGCGCACGTTTTCCCACCCGCCGACGTCGCGGGCCAGATTCTGCGGCACCCAGATGTACAGCAGCGGCTTGTTGTCGATCTTCACGTACGACGGATGCGTGAAGTAGTTCTTCATCCAGAAGGGCATCAGGTTCTGCATCAGGTCGTCATGCGACTTGCACCCGGTGCCGCAACCGTTCTCCCACATGATCGCGAACTTGAACATGTCGCGATACCGCGCCTTCATGAGCCCGTCGTGGATCGCGTGGCCGAGGACCTGCTTGATCTGTGGATCGAAGCCGTCGCGGTACCAGCAGTAGATGAACCCCTGGATGCCGTGCTCGAGGGCGGTCTTGATGTGCCAGTCGGCGACCTCGGGCGTGCCCTCGTCATACCAGCCGATTTCCGGCCGCCGCTCGGGCCACGGCTCGATCTTTTCCCAGCCGTAGTGGGTGCCCTCTTTCCATAGCGGGCAGTAGTGCATGAGCATCAGGTACTTCGACTTCACCGGCTTCGGCACCGGCACATAGTCCGCCGCCGGCAGGTTCAGCGACGGCGTGAAAGCCACCGTCATCGTGCGCCCACGATCCTCGGGGCTGCCCACGACCGACGCCACAAGATTCGCATCCACGAAGGGCTTCTCGGCGCGGACCTTCCACGTCAGCAACTCCACCCCGTCGTAGTCGAGGTCAGGGACCGTCTTCACCGGCTCGTCGAGGACCTTCACCCCGGCCGGCGCCTTCAACTCCACCTTCACGCCGTGCGCCATCGCGCCGAGGTTGCGCACCGCCGCCACCATCGTCTCGTCACGCCCGGCCCGCGGAAGCACGCACGACGGCGCGAGGCTGCGCACGTAGATGTAGGGGCTGCCCGCCGGTTCGCGCGATACCCACACTCCGCGCAGCGTCGCCTGATGAGGCTTGTCATCGGTGAACGACACCGCCAGCAGCTTCAGCTTCCCGGTCCATTGCGGCATCGACGACAGGTCCACGAGCGACGTCCGGCCAGAGCCCCATACGGTCACCGGCGCCATGCCGAGGCCGTGGTCGCTGATGAACGTCACCTGCGCCATCCGCACATCCGGCGCATCGAGGTCGAGGCTCAGCCACTTCGCCGGCCCGAGCGGCACATCCAGCCCGGGCATGACCAGCATCGCCCCATTGTCCGGCATCTGCGCCGATATCTTTCCATCCGCAACCTTCATGCCTGCCCCACCGATCGCCTGCCATCCGTCCCAGCCTCTCCCGCCACCAAACTCCGTCGCCGTCGACCTCTGCCCGGCCGGCACACTCTCCACCATCGTCTTCAGCTTCCGATCACGGGCGAGGCCGGGGTTGGATATCCGCAGCTCATCGATGAGGCAGGACGAGTTGCCCACCGTCACCGCATTGTCCGTCGCGACCGGAACTCCCTGCCGCACGGCCGTGAAAGTCTCGTCATCCACCTGCAGGCTCGTCTCGCTGCCGGTCCACTTCGCGATGAGGTGGTACCAGTGCCCGGCCTGCGGCACCGGCCCGCACACGCGCGGCTCCCAGCCGTTGAGGAACACGAACCACGCGAACTGCCCGCCCTCGCTCGAGTCATCGACGCGAAGCTGGTACTCGTTCTGCTTGAGGACGATCTGCTGGTACCCCTTCGGCTTTTCGGCCCAGTAGACCCAGCAATCGATGGTGAGGCCGACGTTGAGCCCGAGGGTTTCATTGTTCGCGATGGTCACCGCGTTCCACTGCGGGTCGAGGGCCTTGCCATGATTGCCGGGCGCGAAATGGGCGGCATCGCCGACGGCGTTCAGGCCCGCGCCGGAGGCATCCTTCAGGTCGCCATCGAAGGGCCAGTACCCCGCCAGCCCTTCCTCAGTGGCGCCCCACGCCGCCGCGCCGCAAAGCAGCGCCAGCCCTATCGCGATCGTCAGTCTCATCGTCATTTCATCTCCAAGGCGACGTTCTGCTTGCTCTCAGGCGTGTAGGAATGAAGCTCGATGCGGTTGCCTTCGGGGTCGCTGATCCACGCCTGCCAGCTTCCGTCGGAGCCGAAGAAGGGGTCGGTCACCTCGGCGCCCTTGCCGCGCAACTCGGCGACAGCGGCGGCGACATCCTCCACCTCGAGGCAGAGGTGCTGGAAGGACTGACCGGGCGCGGGCTCGGCCACGTCGCCGATGAACATCTCGAGGAAACTGCGTCCCCCAATGTGCATGTAGGTGCCGAAGCGCTTGCCGTCGTCGTTGATGAAATCGAAGGCGGGCGTGAGGCCGAGCATGTCGCGATAGAAGGCTTCGGCGACGTCGAGGTCTTTCACGATGAAGCACAGGTGAGCGAGAGCTTTGACCATGTTGATCTCCTCCACTAGAGGAACGCTTACCCGCCCTTTCGCCCCGAACCGGCCTTTGCCTTTCTCCTTTCTGTAGGGCGGGCATTTATGCCCGCCGGTCTGTTCGCCTTTGCCTTTACGCTCTACGTCGTCATCCTGAGCGCACCACCCGCCGCCCGCGGATGAACTCATCGAGCGAAGGATCTGGGGTGGCCGCGTTTCAACCAATCGTCCACGGGGCCTTTGTCTTTCCCTGAAGGGTTTCCGCCATCCCCCGCGAAGCCTTCCCCATGCGAACCATCTTCCTTGCCGCCTTACTCATCGCCATCCTTCCATCCTTCGCCTTCGCCGCCACAGCCGACACCCCCGCCCCTCCCCGCCTCGACCACGTCTCCGACGCCGCCGGCCTCCTCGCCGCCGTCGCGAAGCAGGGCGGCAACCGCACGATCCTCCTCGACCCCGGCACCTACGAACTCACCGCAATCCTCCGCTTCGAGAAGGTCAACCACGTGAGCCTTCTCGGCACCGGCTGGAACACCGTCATCGTCAAGCGCGGCCCCGGCCCGGCTATCGAATTCGTCGACGCATCCTTCTGCATTGTGCGCGACCTCATGTTCGTCGGCTACGACAAGGCCGACGCCGCCATCATCTACCGCGGCCAGAGCAGCTCCTGCACGATCGACCATTGCCGCATGGCCCTCTTCGCCCGCAGCGGCGTCCGCTACGAGGGCGTCCCCGACCGCCCGATGTCTAGCAACACCGTCCGCGACTGCCAGTTCATCCGCAACGCCGAGGCCCAGCTCTACAGCCTCTGCAACAACGATTTCTACATCACCGGCAACCAGTTCGGCACCGATGGCGACGCCCCGAAGTACGGCGCCCAACTCGTCCGCTCATCGGCCGGGAACTACTCCGCGAACTATCACTGGGGGAACACCGTCGCCCTTCAGCTCGGCCCCGGCTCTAACTTCAACCGTATCGAGAACAACCGCTTGGAGGAGAGCCTGCACGAGGCCCTCATCATCGGCTCACCCGACCCCAGCCCCGGCTGGGACGGCTACTCGACCCTCAACATCATCCTGGGCAACACCTTCCACACGAACTCCAAGGCGGAGAAGGGCCGCTACAGCGTCGTGGTCGCCTATGACGCGACGGACACGACCTTCTGCGCGAACCAGGTGTTCAGTTGGGACTCGGGCACCGTCCGCCACCGCTCGGCGCTGGAACTCCTCCGGGGCTGCAGCTCGTGGATCGTGAAGGACAACATCTTCCGCCACCATATGGGCCCGGCCCTCGTCTTCGACCACGCCGCCGGCCACCTTGTGCGCGATAACATCGGCGCGGACTAGCGCCTTTGCCTTTCCGCTTGCTGTAGGGCGGGGCTTTACGCCCCGCCGCAGAAAGGCCCACCACCCGCCACAGCCGCAGGCTGAAGCCTGCGACTACGGTTCTTCGACGCCCTTCAGTCGTTGAGACTCTGCCCTTCTACGGATCGTGTCGTAGGCGTAGCCGCACCCTTCAGGGTGCGGCTGTGGATGCGCGGTGGGCCTTTGCCTGAAGGATTTCCCTCGTCCCCCACGAACCCTTCCTCCCGGAGGGGATTCCCCATGCCAACGATTTCCTTAGCCGCCTTACTCACCGCAGTCCTTCTAGCCTGCGTCATCGCGTCCTCAGCCTTTGCCGCCGATGAGCCACCACCGCCCCAGCCCGCCATGTCCGCTCCGCCGTCCCTCAACGTCCGCGACTTCGGCGCCGTCGGCGATGGCAAGACCGATGACACCGCCGCCGTCCAGAAGGCCCTCGACACCGCGACCAAAGCCGGCGGCGGTATTGTCATGATGCCTCGCGGCAACTACCGCATCGCCACCCACCTCCTCGTCCCCGACAACGTGACCCTCCAGGGCGTCTTCACGGTCCCAACGGCCTGGTCGCAGATGAAGGGCACCACCCTCCTCGCCGAGGAGGGCAAGGGCCACGAGGACGGCCCGCCCTTCATCTCCCTCGCCCTCAACGCGACGATCAAGGGCCTCACGGTCTTCTACCCCGGCCAGAGCATGGACGCCATCACGCCCTATCCCTGGTGCGTCGGCTGCACGGGCGCGGACAACCCCTCCATCGTCGACTGCCTCCTCGTCAATCCCTACCGCGCCGTCGACTTCGCCACCCACAACTCCGGCCGCCACTACATCCGCGGGCTCTACGGCCAGCCCCTCCGCACGGGCATCGCCGTCGACAAGTGCTACGACGTGGGCCGCATCGAGAACGTCCACTTCTGGCCCTTCTGGGGCTGGGACGGTCATCCCAAGATCCAGGATTTCATGCGCCAGAACGCCGAGGCCTTCGTCTTCGGCCGCACCGACTGGGAGTACGTGCTCAACACCTTCGTCCTCGGCTACAAGATCGGCTACCACTTCATCGCCACCAAGGACGGCCCCTGCAACGGCAACTTCATGGGCATCGGCTCGGACGGCTCAGTCATTGCCGTGCAGGTGGATCAGTGCGAGCCCTTCGGCCTGCTCATCACCAACGGCGAGTTCGTCAGCATGCTCGAGCCCGAGCCCACCGAGGTCGTCGTGAGCGCGTCGAACACCGGCGTCGTTCAGTTCAACAACTGCGCCTTCTGGGGACCCTCCGATAAGTGCGCGACCATCCGCGGCACGGGCGCGGTCAGCTTCGTCCAGTGCAACTTCCAGTACTGGGATCGGGCCAACAAGGGCCTGCCCGCGATCGACTGCCTGGGCGGCGAGTTGACGGTTTCGTCCTGCGCCTTCCGCCGGCCTTCGCCAGGTGTGATCCTCGGCCCCGCCGTGAAGACCGCGGTCATCTACGGCAACACCTTCGCGGGCAAAGCCCAGGTGACGAATCAGAGCGCGGGGGACGTGCAGATCGGCCTCAACGCCGGCCCCAAGTAGCCGCCGGGGCCTTCGGCCTTCGACGGGCTTGCCGCCTCACAGAAAGGCGGCCTTCCAGAAGTCGGCGAGAACCGAAGAACAGTAGTCGCAGGCTTCAGCCTGCGGCTGTGGATGCGTGGTGGGCCTTTGCCCGGCATGATCACTGCGGGGTATGCTTGCGACAATGGTCACGAGACGCGGCCTTGCGGCAGGTCTGCTCCTGGTAGTTGCTCTTCTCGCCGGATGTCGTGAGCGGCAGGCGCCCCCGACGGCGTCGACGCCCGCGCGCCCAGTGGCTTCGGCCTCCGCGCCTGCTGCGTCGACGTCATCCTCGCCGCGTGCGAATCTTCAGACGGCGCAGGCGTCCCAAGTCCCTCTTCCGCCCCCGAAGGGCGCGAAACTCATCGCGGTGACCATCGACGACGGCCCGGCCCTCACCTACGTCCTCAAGGCCATGGACGAGGCCGAAAAGGTCGGCGGCCACCTCACCTTCTTCGTGACCGGACGCCATCTCTCGCAGGACCCGCAGATCGCGCGGATCATCACCAGGCGCGGCCACCAGATCGGCAATCACACCTGGAACCACGTCGCCCTCGCCAAACAACCCGAGGCGAAGATCCGCCAGGAACTCGGCAGCCTCAACGACCTCATCGTGAAGAGCGGCGGCGCGAAGCCGACCTTCTTCCGCCCGCCCTACGGCAGCCACAACGCCTTCGTCGACAAGATCGCGGCGTCGATGGGCCTGAAGCTGGCGATGTGGGACGTCGACCCGCAGGACTGGAATGGCAAGCCGGGGGCGCAGACGGTGAGCATCATTCTCTCGCACGCGCGGCCGAACGCGATCGTCCTGATGCACGAAGTGCACAACACGTACCTGTCGCTGGGGGCGATCTTCGGCGGCCTCACGAAGATGGGGTACACGCTGGTGCGCCTCGACCAACTCCCCCCAAAATCACCGAAGCCAGCCAAGAAACCCGCCGCCAAGCCCAAACTCAAACCCAAGCCCACCCACTGAGCGTTGCACTGGCCCGCGGTTTTTCGGACGCAGACTCAGAAGTAGTAAGCCGCATCAATATGCCGGGCAAGGTTCATAAGTGACTCGTAGAGGTCTTCCAACTTGGTCGCGTTCCTCGGCCCAATCGCAGGAGATGCAAGCACGCCCTCGGGAGGCCTAGCGCGCTCGGGGGACTCGAATGCCATCGGATGGAGGCGCGGCCGGCACTCCTCCCCAGTCAACTCACTGTGGTACTTGGCGTTGGGGACACCCGACTTGTGTACCAGGATGTGCCGGAGTTGGAAGAGGATGCGCACGTCTGCTATAGCGGCCTTCTTCTCGGTCGCCGTCCCCAAAGGCGGTGCGAGCATCTCTTTCTTGTCGCTCAGGAAGCCCTTCTTCTCGCCGAACCACTGAGCATAAAATGTGCTCGCTTGCCCCGGGTTGGAGAACATCAACAGGGTCTCGTCGACGCACGCTGCCAGACGTTCGGCCTTTTCGGACGGTCCGCCGAGGTCCAAGGGAGAGCCCACACTCAACCCGAGTCTGGAGTCAAGAAACCTGAGGACCAACCCGTCATCGGAGCAGGCCTTCTCGATGATGAAATCGCGCAGGTAGACCTCGAAGGCTGTCACGAGCCGCAAAACATAAACGCGGAGCCTCTGCTCTTCCCACTCATTGCTCTCCGCGCGCCGTTTGTCGGCCTCCTTCCGCAGATCTTGGGCCTGGGTAACCTGCGCCGCAGCCGTGCTCGCCGCCTCGGCTGCTCGGGTGGCGAAGTAGGGGCCGCACCCTTCAGCGGATGTAGTAGAGGCAGTGGCCCGGTTAGCGGCATCTATCAGCCGCTGGGCCTCAGCATCCATCCGCTGAGCTTCATCTTCCAGCAGCTGGCGTATCCCTCTGATGCGGTCGTCGAACCGGCTGATGCGCTCCAGTTCCTGAAGGAATCCGTCAAGGGACGATGTGATGACCATGTAATCCCACTTGGTCACGGCCACGCTAGGCGGCCTCCAGCTCTATCTCGTCGCTGACCGCTTCGATGATCTGCCCGCCCTCCGCCTCGTGGCCGCGTGCAACAATAAGCACTATGGTCGGGCGCTTCCCGCCCAGCAACTCGATCGACTTTCGCGTGTCCAAGAGGCGCCGCAGCGCCTTCTCGGTCTCCCCCGGCGGCGTGCCCGGGCTTCTTACTTCGAAGACCACCAGCGGGAGGTGGTCCGTTGGACGTTGGAGGACGATGTCGGCCAGGTAGGTCCCACCGTCCGGGTCGGGCATGATACGCTCGGTCCGCACATCAAGAGGCGGACCTATCCGGCTCTCCCACCGGCTTCTTATCAGTTGCGCCAGCGCGCCTAAGTATGCCCTCTGCTTCTCCGCGACCATGTGACACCACCACTCGTGACTTCCTGTATTAGCCCAGTATTCCCCAAGGCCCCGGCGTGGTCAACCGCGGCGGCTAGTGCTGCACCCTCCCGAAGAACTCCGCCTGCAGCGCCGGCGTCACCTCATCCTCGCGCACGGCCTTGATGACCCGCGCCACCTTATCCGCCATCCCCGCCAGCAGCTTCTCACCCTTCTCAGCCGTCCCCAGCGACCCGTCGCCCGAGTAGTGATCGGACCAGTCGGCGTACCATTCGAAGCTCGTCCTCACCGGCGGCAGATGCGCCAGCCTCCCCTCCGCCTCCCTCGACGGCACGGCCTTCTCCATGCGCACCAGCTCCGGCCTTACCGCCAGCGCCATGCTCGTCTCACCCTCGCCCGCATGCCCGATGCCGGTAGAGATGATCTCCGCCTGCTCGGGCGAGTAGATGTAGTCCTCCAGCCGCAGCACGTAGAGCATGTACGACCGCTCCTTGGCCATCGCCTTCCACGAGAAGTAGTAGAGGAACGGCTCATTCCCGCCGTGGCCGTTGAGGAAGATGACCTTCCGCAGGCCGTTGCGGGCGCACTCCTCGCCGATGCCCTCGTAGATGCTCATCAGCGTCTCCGGCGGCAGGGCGACGGCGCCGGGATGATGCTTGCCGTCATGGATCCAGCCGAGGAACATCGTCGGGAAGATGACGGCCGGCTCCTGCGCGACGGCGAGTTCGGCGATCTTGAGCGAGGCGAAGGCATCGGTGCCGAGGGGCAGATGTGGGCCATGTTTTTCGAGGCAGCCTATGGGGACGATGCACACACCGCCGGTGGTCTTCACGGCCTCGGCAAAATCCGGACAAGTCATCTCTTCCCATCGATAGCTCATCGTGAACCTCCTGTCTTGCGCGGCCTTTCGTCGTGACGGTGCCTTGGCCTTTCCCTTTCCGCCTTCTGTAGGGCGGGCATTTATGCCCGCCGCGCCTTTCGCTCTCTAGCTTTCGCTTTACGCCGTCATCCTGCCTGTCCTGCCTGTCCTGCCTGCCCTGAGCTTGCCGAAGGGAGCTTGTCGAAGGGAGCCTGCCGAAGGAAGCGCACATCCGAACGCCCTTCGGCCACGTCCCCGCGAAGCGACGCGCAGCGTCGCAGAAGGATCTGCGGTGGCGGCGTTACAACCCTTCGTCCACGGGGCTTCGCCTTTGTGCTTTTCGATGTCATCCTGAGGAGGGTGAATTAGGCCCGACGAAGGATCCCCTGGACGACCGTTGCCGCCGCCCGCCTGTTCGCTTCACGCGAACACGTGCATGCCTTTCGCGAACACCAACATCTCCCGCCCGCGCCTACCTCGCCCTCACCGTGAACCCCACCTTCTCCCCAAACCACGCCCTCCCCAACGCCGTCATCCTCACCTCAACCTTCACCGCCCCCTCCACCTTCCTCGCCACGACAAACTCCGGCACCTCAACCTCGCCGAAGTACGCCACCTTCCGCGGGATCGCCTGCATCATGTCCCCCGACACCACCACGCCCAGGTACACCCCACCCGGCTTTCCTCCCGCGCTCGCCGGACACACCCACTCCGCGTCGCCCGTATTCCCGACCGCCGCCTTCGCCCGCACATCCTCGCCCCGCGCGACCTCGATCACGTCGCCATCCTTCACCTCGACCCACTGCCCGTCCGCATCCCTCACCTTCACGTACGTGAACTCCGCGTTCAGGTACTTCGGTGGATTCTCGCCCGTGTATGGCACATTCCCGACCGCCACCAGCGGCGCATCCACCGACGTCGTCCCGGTCCCCGGACTCCTCAGCCCCACGAATTCCCCCCGCGCAGTGGCATCCCAATACTCCTTCTGTATCCTCTCGTATTCGCCAAAGTACCCGCGGCAATCCGCGTCGCGGTCCACGGTTATCCAGTGTGTCACCTTCGGCACGTCCTGCCCGCCGGTGAACGTCTTCGCCCACTTCGCGATGACCGCCGTCGACGGCCGCCACGATCCATCCGGGTCGGTGATGCCATAGTCCGACCCCTCCCAGATCCTGAACCCGCTCGGGTACCACCACACGCTTCCGCCCTGGCACACGCTCAGCGTCATCATCCGGTAGAAGTCGTCCAGCGCCTTCCCCTGCTCCTCGCGCTTGACCGACTGGTCCCCGAAGTTGCTCCCGCTCCACAGCGAGTACCCGAACTCCTTGAAGATCAGCGGCTTCCCCGGCGCCGCGAAGCGCTCGTAGGTCCCGGTGAAGATGCTCGTCTTCAGGGCCTCCCAGTCGCCGGGCTTCGTGTATTTCTCAGGGCAGATCATGTCCAGCGACCGGAATCCGCGGAAGTCGTACCGCATCATCTCCGGCCCGTAGTACCCGGCATAGTCGCCGTTGTAGGTCATCCGGAAGCTGACGAAGTGACGCGGGTCGGTCTCCTTAATCCATCGCGCGACGATTGTATTCCGCTTGCTGAGCAGGTCGTCGAGGAAGCGGTAGTACGCGGCGACCATCACCCGCCACTCGCCATCCCCCTGAGGAGCGTCGCTCCTCAGAGCTTCGCGCCGCCCCAGCATCTTGTCCGGCACGCCCGACACCTCGCCCTTATCGTTCCTTGGGCACTTATACTTCCAGTCCCGCTCAGCCGACTCGACGCTCCCGTACTGCTCGACGATCCACCGCTCCCAGTCGCGATCGTACGCTTTCCTCCCCAGCCCGTTGACCGAACTCGGCTCATACGTCCCCCACGCCGTCTCCCAGGAAACGTCGTACGACATCAGCGTATCGTTCTCCGGAAGCCGCGCCGTCCGGATCAGGTCCCGCACCGCGTCGAGCTTCTCCTGCGTGGTGTTCATCGGATTGGCGTCGACGAACAGGTCCACCTTCAGCCCGTGCGCCTCACACCGCGCCAGCAGGTCGACCAGGTTCCGCGGCGCGTTGAGATCGCCCGGCGCGTTGTACTGGACGTGCACCATGTTGAACCCGATCGCCTGGATCCGCGCGAGGTCGCCCTCGACGATCTCCGGGTCGTAGTTCTTGATGCGCAGTGGGAAGTTGTACTCGTCCCAATCCTCGTCGGCGTTCGAGTTCGACGGCCAGTAGTTCACGCCGTGCATGCCCCATCGCCGGCCCTTCAGCCAGAAGCACCCATCGTGCGCGGTGAGATAACTCCTCTCGGCCTCGGGCTTCGGCCGCCACACGCGGAAGTCGTGCGCGATGATATCGACGACCTTCCCGCCGCGCAGAAGCCTCACCGTCACGCGATATTCCCTCGGCCCATCCGGCGGTCTCCACTCGCACGTGACCGACTGATCCTCCCCACCCGCCACCTCCACATCCATCCGCTTCGAGAACAGAATCTTAGGCGATCCCTTCCCTGTGACCGACACCTCGACCGTCATCGTCCCTTGGAAGTGGCCCTTATCTGTCATCCTGAACGGAGCGGGGTGTGCGGAGTGAAGGACCTGTGGTGGCTGCGGGTGTTCTCCCCCATCTTTCCGCCCTTGTCCCGCCTTCCCGTAGTCGACGACCATCGCCCCGAGCTTCACCGTCTCGCCCGGCCAGTACGCGAACTGATCCGTCCCACCCGCATACAGATAGACCCCGTCGACCATCCGCCTCGCCAGCGCCACGACCGCCTTGACCATCGCCGGCTCCGCCATCGCCGCCTCGTCCGCCCCAAACCCCGCCCACGCGTTCCTTAGCTTGCCGTTGTGGTTGACGTGCATCCACCCGACGAACCCGCACCCGCGCCCCTCGCGATCGTAGGCCTTGATGATCGGCACGAACCGCTTCGGCCGATCCTTCCCGATGCCCAGCCCACCCACGCGCGTCGGGCACGAGAACGCGTCAGCGAACTCCGCGACGCCCGGCAGCCTCCCGTCGCCCGCCACTTCGTCCGCGAACCCGACCGTCTTCATCCCCCTCATCGGGAAGAACTTGTACTCCGGGCTCAGCCCATCGACGACCAGCGGCGCGACCTCCTTTCGCACGACCGCATCGTTGGCCAAGCTGGCCCCGGTCCCGATGTCATCGATCCATAGCGTGTACGACCCCGGCGTGACCGTCGCTTTCGGCCCGCCCTTCGCCAGCCCGAAGCCGAAGTCCCGCGCCTGGTCCAGCCGCAAGTAGTCGCCGTACCCGCCGCGGCCCTTCCCTCCGCCCCAGTAGACGAAGTCCTTCGCCGTCACGACGTACCGCCGTCCCTGCGCCGTGATGGGCACGGTCGTCAGCCAGTGCGATCCGTCCGCCTCATCCAGCTCTAGGCCCACCTCCGGCGTCTTCCCATCGCCCTTCGCCCAGAACGAGAGGAAGCTATGCCCGGCCGGGACGTTGATGTCGTGGTGCCAGCTCGCCCAGTCCTTCAGGTTGACGATGCGCGCGGCCAGGCAGTCGCCCTGCGCCGGGTCGTGTTCGATGGCGATGCGGCAGTCGTTGTTCGGCTCGCTGATGTAGAACTTCCAGCCGTCGGCGCCCTTCCCGTTTTCGAAGTCGAAGAGGCGGTTCGTCGCGGCGGGCAGGTCGACGATCTCGCGGTTGACGCTCGCCCTCGTCTGCGCGCGCCACTGCCCGCCGATCTTCACGCACGGCACGCTGAACGCCGGGCCGCCGAGGACGATCATGTTCCCGCCGTCGAGGAGGTACTTGCCGATGACATCGAGGGCGGGAGCGGGGTAGGTCTTGCCGGGGGTGTAGATGACGACATCGAACCGCGAGGGGCTGAGCACCGCGGCATCGCACAAGTCCTCGGCGCTGAGGTACGTGGCCCCCAGCGGCCCACCGACCTTGCCGGCGAGTTCCTGCCCGCCAAGCGCGGCATCACGCACGACGCCGATCCTTCCATCCGCCCACGCCATCCGTCCCAGCCCGACCACCAGCACCACCAGCAGCAGCTTCGTCTTCACCGGGTCGTCCCGCCTTTCGCCTGGCTTGTGTGCTTTGGCTTTGGCTTGCTGTAGGGCGGGGATTTACTCCCCGCCGCGCCTTTGCCTTTCGCTCTCTTGCCTCGGCCGTCATCCTGAGCGCACCGCTACGCGTCCGCGGACGAACCCAACGAGCGAAGGATCTGCGGTGGCGGTGTATCAACCTCACACCCCCGAGGCCTTGCCTTACCGCTTTCCGCTCTTCGATGTCATCCTGATGGAGCAGCGCCTTATGCTGCTAAGCGACGCTTCGCGTCGCCAGGATCCCTGGCACCCGTCCGCCGGAATGTCCTTTCTCCTTGAGCCCCCGCCCCTTCCGCTCTATACTCTCCCGTGAGGGCGGATGGGGCCCGCTGGTTCTCCAGGCCTTCAAATCCTGTACTGTCGCTGGAGGCTTTCCCACCGACCTCTTTTACTGCATTTTGCACAGATAGTGCTTGGTCTCATCATCGTATGCCCGAGAGTGGGAGAATGTCAAGGGGGTCGTTAAACAAGCCGAACCACACAGGACTTCCAGAGAACGATCCCCGCAAGACGAAAAGGCCGGGACCTGGACTTGCCCAGACCCCGGCCCTTTGCCGGCGCCAACCTGCGCTCATGCCCCGGGCTCGATCTCCTCTCCCGTGCTCATCGCTCTTCCCCCCGGCCTTCCAGTGCCTCCATGATCTCGTCCACGACGCGGTTCAGTTCCGCCGCATGAATCCCACGGATTGCTCCGGGAACCCCTCTCCTGTATGGTAACATTTCCTCGTGAGGCAACGGGCTAGGAAAAAGTAGTTGACGTCAAACACCCTGGACCGTAGAGGACTTCCACCTCCGAGAGTACGTGCATGTCCGGCGTACAGAATAAAGAGGGCGCCGTCCTGGCGCCCTCTCTGCATGATACGTCGGTTCCTCGTCCTTCCGTACGCCCGTCTCTTCCGCCAGAGCCAGCGCCGGCCGCCGTGATACCGCTAGGGGGCACCTGGGCCGGTAAGCTCATGGCCGCCTTCTTCCGGCACGGCTGCCGCTGGCGGCGCAGCCCCGCCAGGCTCAGTCGCAGGTGCTTCCCCAGTGGCAGCACCACCCTTCCATCTCCACCGCGCCCCGGGCCCTCTCCAGGTCTTGTCCGGCACATAGCCCACAAAGGTTGTCGGCCTGACGATCTCGTTCTGCCAGACCGATACGAGTTCCTCGGGAGGATAGCGCATCAGGAAGGGAGATAGATAGACGGTATCGGGCGCCACTCCCGCCTGGCGCAGGTTGTAGTAGTCGTTCGGGTGGTGAGCGAACAGCATGGCAGGGCGCTTGGCGTACCAGGCGATGGCCTGAGGGATGTCAGACGCCACCAGCCGGCTGCCCACGGACGCCTGGGTCGCGATAGGGGGAATGAGGCTCGTACCAGGGGAAGGTTGCACGAACAGCAGGTCCGCCAAGGGGTAGGCCACGATCAGCACCAGAATGCCCAGCGCTAGTCCCTCGAGCAGGCCACTGTTCCTCCGGACGCGGCGAGAGCCCTCCGCGGCGTTACGCACGGCCTTGGCCAGGGTCGCCGCGGCAAACATCACGATGAAGGGCACCAGGGGCGTGATCGTCTCGCCGAAGGGCACGAAGAGGCACATGAACAGGATCTGGGCTGCCAGAACCAGTACGAGCCAGAATCGGATCTGGGCATCCCGCCAGAGGCGAGTTGACATCAGGAAGCCGCCAATGAAGATGGCAAGGACGTACGGGTTCCCAATCCCAGGCAGGGTGCGGTATGTGAAACGCACCGCGCGATGGAGCTTGCCGACCATGGTGCGTGGGCTCACCAGTGCGGCAATCGTCGGGTAGCTGGGAATGGCAGTGAAGGAGCGATAGAGAGACTGCCCAGGCCACTCGCCGGTAGCCATGATGATCTCGTAGCCGCGGAGCGTCAGCATCGGGTGCCTGGCGATCACCGTGCAACGGATGACCCAGGGCGCTAGGACGAGAAGAAAGATGGCCCAGTACCAGGCAGTGAGCCGCCAACTCAGGGCGGCGCGAGTCTTCTTATCCACAGAGGTATCGTCTCGACTACGAGCGCGCCAGAACCAGTAGGCCCAGACGACGGGCGCATACGACAGCATCTCGAAGCGTGTGAGCACGGCGATGCCGACGAGAAGGGCCGTGAAGATGCAGGGGCGCATTAACGATGGCGGCGCCAGGCTATTGTCCGACGGAGTCGAGCGCCGAAGATCAGAAGCGAGCACGTAGAAGAGCAGCAACGTGAGGCATACGACGAAGGAGGTCTCCAGGCCCTGGGCCGCTTGCTCCAACACAAGGAAGTGCATCGCGGTAACTAGAAGCGTGGTGACGGCGATCGGATAGTCGAACCATTTGAGGGCGAGGAAGTACAGACCGACCATACTGGCGAAGAAGAAGGCAACGGAAAGCGAGGCGACGACTGCGTCGGTGGCCGGGCAGACGCGGAATAGCAGAGACAGCAACAGGGGATAGACCGGCATGATGCCCAGTTCCGGGTGGTTAGTGGTGCGGGGAACGAAGTGCAGGCTGAGGGGAGTGAAGCTGTCGGTGACGTAGCCGCGGCCCCCGGCAAGATTGCGGGCCACGGAAGCGATGTCCATGGCGCGGCCGTCGCTGAGGCCGGCGTACTTCGTCGACCACAGAAGTAGCGTGATGGCGATGACAAGCGCACCAAGAAGCACCGTGCGGCTGAAGGTATCAACGATTGGACGCAGCTTGGGCATGTAGGTCTCCTGTCAGGCAATCTCGTGAAAGAGCCACACCGAAGTGTCCTCGGCCGACACGGTCAGGCGTCTAGACGCCACATCGAACCTATCCGCGCTGGCAGCAGTGGAGAATAGGCATTCGTTGCGAGGGGCCCGACACCTCCCTCGGCTATCCATGTGTCAGGTGCGGCCCAAGCGGCCCTGCTCGTCAAGGCAAGCGCCGGACCTAGAGGGCTCCCGATCCCATCCTGAAGGTTGGAGCGCTCTGGTGGGCGATACGTTGCGACCATACCAGCTCTTCCCCCTGCCAGGGACGGAAGACAACATGGTGCCGGTTCGTCACATCGGGGCACACTCCTCCACAGCGCAGCGCGACCAATACTAAGGGACAGCCCTTCGGCTGTGGGAGGGCGACCTTCGTCGTGGTGGCGGACGAGCCGCTTGTCGGCGCGGCGATGGTGCTGAGCAAGCAGCGAGTCGGTGAGGCGACGATGGGAGCGACGCGGTCACCAGCGCGCCGATCATATTGAGGTCTGCAAACCAGCGCTCTATCGTCCAGCGCAAGGTGTCCTACCGGGCCCTTGGGCGCTCCCTTGTGGCGCGGCCCCAGGATTCCCGATCCCGCCTCCGTACTCCACGAGGGGCTATACGGGTCAAGGCCGCGGATTCCTAACTCCCTATGAGTCAGGGCAGGACCGCACCGAGATTCGCCGGCAGGCGGCCCGGCGACTCCAGAGCATCTTCGCTCCGAATCGCTCTCCTTAGTGAGCCTCGCATCCACCATATGCGAGCGCCCTTGACACTCACGACCGTTCTGTGGTGCGACCCGTATCGGATGGGCGTGCTTACGTCGTCGGGTGACAGGTGCAGACGGAGGCCGTGCATCGGCCAACCTCGGGGCAGGGAGCGCTACCTTCATTCAGCACGCCGGGCGGGCTGGAGGCCATATCATAGCCGGAACCGGGTTGGCTGCAGCCTCCAGCCGGTGCGCATCTTGAAGATGAGCCATACCGGAAGAGCAATGGGCCTCCGCTGCGGATATGCAGGGCGAAGGTGACAGCAGATGCAGCAGGATGGGTGGCGGATCTTAGCCGACGCCGTGCCTGCCGGGCCTGCTGCACAGCGAAGGCAGTCTGGGGTTCGGTGCGCTTCGTCCGCCTCCTCGATCCGGTCTTCCCGAATCCACGACAGACGCCTTCACCGCTCTCCCTCCTGGCCGTCCAGGTTTTGGGGCTCAGATCAAGGCATAATGGCGGCTAGCGGTGCCAGATGGTGCCACTGGCACCTTTTCTCGCATCGCTGTCCGAAAAGAATCCGGCGACCCCCTTGACTCAGAGTGACCTGCAAGCGTACACTATGGACACTGTAGCAGAATTAATAGGGAGGGCGCGGCATCTGATGAGAACACTCACCGTTAGCTTGGGCGTGCTGGTTGTCTGTGCGGTGTCTGCATATGCGCAGACAGGTACGCTATCGTATTGGGGCGCAACATACGCCGACTACACCGCCGGTGACCATGGACTCGGCGATATCAGTCAGCCCACCTACTTCGTGAATACTCCAAGTCACGACACTATGTGGGACTATTGCTATCGGCTCCAGTACACCAGCCTGCCCAGTACAGCGGTTTTCTGGATCGACGCTCCCTTCGACCCGTACACCATCTTAGGCACCCAGACCGGCGGCGCTACGGCACAATACGATATCCCCAACTTTGACATTCCGGATCCAGACTGGACCCCGAGCTGGTCGAACGGCAGGATGCTCTTTACCTTCAACAGCAGTGGCCCTCTTTCCACCTCGGGCACTGTGGACTTGCAGTACTGGAATGACGCGCTTGGCGATAGTCCCCCAAGACATCCGGTACCGGCTACCTACCAATCGGGCCCACCTCCAGCAAACATCACACTGGGCAACCTCCACTTTGGTTCGGAAGGCTTCACCCTTAACGATGCTAGCGGTGTCTACACTAACCCCGAACCTAGCGGGTTGGCTTTTGCAGGAATAGTCATGGGGATGGTTGGCGGTCTCTGGCGGCGCCGCAAGGCTCGCAAGCAGTAGCCTGCCAAACTTGGCTGAGTGAGAAAGACACGAGGGCCGGGGAGGATATCCCTGGCCCTCGTTCATTTCGTTGCGCGAGGTTTTGCGCAGTTTCGAACCTTGACGATGAGTCGAGCCGGAAAGGTCCTGGGCCTCCGGCGCGAATAGGTGGTGTGGAGGCGACATCAAAGGCAGCAGACGGCACGGCAGATCGATCCCCAGGCTCTTCCCCAGTTGCGCCAGATAGCCGACCACGGTTGCCGCATATCGTAGCTCACCTGACGAGCTATTATCGTCTTTGCCCTCGTTGAGGGCGAGAAGTACCTCGACATCGGCGAACGCCTCGGATGATATCCCGCCAGGCCATCGCTTGCTGGATCGCGCGGTTCGGCCACAGCTGGACGCCGGCCAAGCGCACCGTGACCAGCACGGGCCCTGACTACGAGCGGGAAGAGGGGCAATAGAGAGGCCGGTGGCCAAGCCATCGAAGGGCTCGGTGGTGCTGTACGACCGGAGCGATATGGGGCTGTATCCGCCGATGGACGCCCACACGGGCCAGCTGTAGGCGGGCAGGAACCCCGGCCTTCGTGGAGTTCCTGCGGGCGTTGGTGAGGCAGATATCCGGGAGGCCGATCCACATCATCTTCGACAACTACGACATCCACAAGGGCGATCGGGCGCGGGAGCTCCTGGAGGGCCGAGGGCGGCGAATCGAGGTGCACTTCCTGCCGACGTACTCGCCGTGGCTGAGCCGGGACGAAGGGACGTGCCGGGTTACCAAAAGCAGGGGAGGCACCAAAGCCTAGCGGGATGACCTGAGCCAAGTAACCGCTGAATATCGAGCTGAGCTGAAAGCCACGGTACCTGCACCATGCAGCCGAGCCACCGCTTTCTGTTAGAACAAGAGATCACTCAGCGGCCATAGGTGGTGACCGCCGCGCATCCTGCGCGGTGCGTTGAGAGGTGACCCCGCCGCCAGAGCGAAGCTCGATGCCAACTCATAGCAGTAGGCGTCATCTCGCACAATCGGACGGCTCGCCCCTGGCGGCAGAGATGATGCCCACTGGATGATAATCCCGTCGTCACCACCTCGGCCACAGCCATGCTCCTCGGTCCGCTACGTCCTGCCGCGCCTGCTTCCTCTGCTCCATCACCGCGTAGCCCACGCCAGCGAAGATCAGCAGTTCCGGCAGAAACTGACTACGCATACGGACCGCCTCTCCGCTCAGGGCTGTCTTGAGCGCCTGGGCCAGTACCCAGGGCCCAACAGACAGCAGGACAGCCGCCGTCCCCATACGGTTGCCGCTCCAGGCGGCTCGCAGCCCCTTCACGAAACGTGGCACCACGTACAGGTACAGGAACCACATCTCTGGGAACATCAGCATTCGCCTGAGCGTGCCTGGGAAGAACGGCAAGGGTGTCAGCAAGAGCAGGAGTATCCGGATGGGCAGCTGTAGGACTGCTCGGCCGGGCGTGGACGCCGATAGGGGGATCTCGTACTGCGAGCCCTGCACGTCTCCCGCGATCTTGCCCTCGCTGAACGTCTGGTACGAATCCACCGCCCACTGCACACCCATGCCCTCGCCGTAGCTTGCCTTCATCTCCTTAGTACCCAGCCATACTACGAGCGGGGTCAGGAGCACGAACAGCCAGACGCGTGCCATCTTCGCCGGAAGCGTGGGCGGGAGCTTGATGGCGTACACGGTAGCCATGAGAAGGCCGGTCGTGAGGAGAATCCCCGCGTAGGGGCGGTAGATAAGCGCGAGCAGGTCCATCAGTACCAGCAGAAGAAGGTAAGCGCTCCCCGCCCCCAGTTGGAGAGTCTTCAGAAACGCCAGAAGCGACCAGGCTGCGCAGGCGGCAAGCACGGGATCCTTGGTGTCTTGGGTGGACCAGAAGACCAGCGACGGTAAGAAGGCGTTGAAGGCCACCGCTCCCCGTGCCGATAGTCGCGTGGTCCCCATATGCCGACAGATCAGATAGATCGCTATGCAGAGCGATGCGTTGGTGATGATGGTGAAGGCCTCGCTGAGGAAATAGCTGGGGCCGAAGACGTAATACAGCAGTATGCTCTTCATCGACACTGTCCACTCATGGAACTGCCCTAGCGTGGCCGGCAGCGTTGGTATCCACGTGCCAGCGTGCCACGCTGCGGCACCATCTGCGCTTGAGTTGAACCGGACTACCGTATCCTCTCCGAAGATCCCTTGATAGTACTGGCCGAGGATCTTGTGCTGCGTGAAGGACCATGCCATCCGGAGGCCGACCGTGGCGACCATCACCCTCTGCAGGAAGCTGGTGTCCTCGGGCTCAGCTGCCTTTCCAGCCAGCCACCAGAGGAACAGGCCACCCAGTCCCATCAACGCAAGCCCCCACAGATCGGGGAGGCTGACTCCGACGCCGAGAGCGGCGATCAGGACAAGCAACGCTGCTGCGATAGCTGCAAACAGATGAAGCCACTTGTACATTTGCGCGGCACCGCTTATGCTGGAGTTGGGTCGGCCGACGGCGAGTTCGAAACTCACGCGGCCAGCCCCCTGGAAGTCTACGATGTTCCCTGCTGCGAGGCAATGCACTTGCGCGAAGAACCCCGAGGTGCAGAGCTACGTGTCCTCATTAGCTTGTGCCAGCAATGGAGACATGGCCCACCGCTCCACTTCCTGACCTCGGCGGAGTCAGCAACGTCAACCGGGATGACCACGTCAAGTTGTGGGACGAGTTCGTGGTCCTGCCGCCCTTGAGGGAAGCCGCGGATGACTTTGCGTAACGGGCAGTTGCCCATCGGGCGTGAGGGGACTCCAGCGTCTGCAATGCCAGCACCTACAGGAGCATGGGGCCTATGGTAGGAGTTCTTGGGCGAACTGCTGGCTACCTGACGAGAGTTGTCCCGTGGTGCATGCGAACACTGCGAAATCCGGCCGTGGGCGTCCGTGCGATGCTGTTTGCAGGGCTACCGGGCCAGCTGTGGCTAAGCTCTCGCACGGGGCGCAGCCTATTCAGGATCCGGGTCGAGTCGAGAGACGGCGCTCTTGGTGTCCTTATGCCAGGAGTCGGCTGGTTGAGCGTGGTGCCGGGAGGCCGTCCGACACTCGAGACTCGGGTCAGACAGACGCTAACGCTTCTCTTTGGCGTAGCTACCCTTGACGAATACGAGGCAACGGCGTTTCTGCGGAAGGGCGCGATCGCGATAGACGCAGGGGCGAACGTGGGCGCTTTCAGTCTGCTCGCCAGTAGGCTCGTTGGTCGCGACGGCGGAGTCTTCGCTCTTGAGCCGGTGCCGGAGAACTACCGCTGTCTCTGCAGCACCCTACTCGAAAACGGGCTATCGAATGTGACACCGTTGGGGCTGGCAGTGGGCGATACGTCCGGATCCCTCCGGCTGTCGCTCTCGGACAACTCGGTCGGGCACTCCGCCGTCCTGGAGCGTAGCGACCAGCATGTCGAGGTGCCGATGGTGACGTTGGACAACTTGTGCGCCGAGCACGGGCTGGACCGTCTCGACTTCATCAAGATCGATGTCGAGGGTTTTGAGCCTGAGGTGCTTCGGGGAGCGCGCGAGTCGATCGCCCGGTTCCGCCCTGTGATATCTGCCGCAGCCTATCATCTGCCCGAGCACAGAGAGCTTCTTCCCGCGCTGATCCATGAGATGGCTCCGGACTATGATATCCGCGTGGCTCCCGCCGCTCCCAGCCTTGAGGTCAAGTGCCTTGCCGTCCCGCGGGAGAGACTCTCCTCTCCAGGAGCGTGAGGGGACTTCGGCTGCTGTGCGGGCAGAATCTTGCGGAGGATGGGACCTATGGTAGGAGTTTCTGGGCGAACTGCTGGCTATCTGACGAGAGTTGTTCCGTGGTGCGGGCGAGCACTGCGGAACCCGGCTGTGGGCGCTCACGCGGCCCTCTACGCAGCGGTGCCCCAGAGCCTCTGGCTCACGTCGACCGTGCTCCGCAGGCTTTTCGGCGTCAGGATACTGGCTATAGACGACGCCCTGGACGTATTCATGCCCGGTGTTGGCTGGCTGACCCAGGGCGTGGAGGCGGGGGGGGCTCCAGCTTGGCAGGCCGCGCGTATGGCTGTGGAGGCGGTTGTCCTCGACAGCTACGAGGCAGCGGCGTTTCTACAGCCGGGGATGATCGCTGCGGACATAGGGGCAAATATAGGCACCTTTAGCGTGTTGGCCAGTCGGCTTGTCGGCCCTCGGGGCCGTATCCTCGCCGTTGAGCCAGTACATAGTAACTACCACAGCTTGTGCCGAGCGCTGCACCTCAATGCACTCAGCAACGTGACACCGCTTGAGCTGGCTCTTGGGCACCAAGTCGGAACGGTCCGCCTGTCGCTCTCCCCGGACCCATCGGGCCATTCAGCAGTGCTCCCACACGGCGAGAGGTTCCTTGAGGTCCCTATGACCACTCTCGACAACCTGTGCGTCCAGGAGGATGTGGGGCGTCTGGACTTCGTCAAGATCGATGTGGAGGGCTTCGAGCCAGAGGTGCTGCGGGGAGGGCGCGAATCCATCGTGCGGTTCCGCCCCGTCATCTCAGCCGCGGCCTATCATCTGCCCGAGCACAGAGAGTTGCTTCCCGCTATGATCCACGAGATGGTCCCAGACTACGAGATACGAGTTGCCGCAGCGGCGCCCGGCCTGGAGGTCCATTGCCTCGCCGTGCCCCGGGAGAGGGCGTCGTACCGGCGCTAAGGTGGCCACGCGGCGCCACCACAGGTCGCGGCATATGGACGCATCCATCAATGAGAACGCTGAGGAAGGCTCTCCGACGGGCTTCGCAAGGAAGAGCGCCTTCACTTTCGCCGGTCAGGTTGTCGTCTTTGCTTCCAACCTCGCCATTGGGATCCTGTTGGCTCGTGTCCTCGGCACTGAGGGCAAGGGCGCCTATGCCCTCATCGCGTCGACAGTCGCGTTAACTTCCTCAATCGTGACGCTGGGGATGCCCTTCGCTGTCACCTTTTATGTCGGGCGGCACAAGTGGCCTCCTGTCCGAACGTTCCTGCTCGGGAGCGCCTGCGCGCTGGTTCCGCTGCTGTTGCTGCTGGCCGTCATGCAGGTCGTAGGGCCCGAACGCGTTCTGAGGAAGGCAGCCTTCTCTCCCGAGGTGATACAGCTCACGTGGTTGGTGCTCGTCCTTGGGCTGCCTTTGCAGACCCTGGGCGCCATGGCCGGCGCTGTCCTCCGCGGGCGCGAACTGATCGTCGAGACCGTGTGGCCGGGGATGGTCACATCCATTGTCAGGACGGCTCTCGTCGCAGGCCTGCTACTGCTTGTACGGCGCGAGGTCATAAGCGTAGTGTTCGCAGACCTAGCCGTCGGGGCCCTTGGGACGTTCCTGATCGGTCTCATCTTCTACAGGGCTTTGCAGGGCTGGCCGTCTGCCGCTGAGCGGCCCTCCCTCGCTCGCCTGGTTTCGTACGGGCTGCAGCGTCAAGCCGGAAGCATCCTCTTCATGCTCTGGTTTCGGGGCGACCTGTACTTCGTGAACTATTTCCATGGCAAGAGCGCGGTCGGCCTGTACTCGGTGTCCATGGCTTTCGCCGAGTCCGCAAGCTTCCCCGCCCTGTCCGTGATTTCGGTTCTCCTCCCGCGCCTTGCCCTGAGTAACGCGGGCGACAGGCTGGACCGGACATTACGAACACACCGAGCTGTGGCGGTGCTCAGCGCCGCTACCGGGCTGGTCCTCGCCGGCGCATCAGCGCTCATACCTGTCGTCTATGGCCGAAGCTTCGCGCCGGCGATCCCGGCGACCCTCATCTGCCTGGGGGGCTGCGTTCTCTCGGCCGAGATATTCGTGATAAACTCCTACCTTGCTGCAGAGGATAGGCAGATGCTGGCTGTGGCAGCCGTGATGGTGGGCTTGGTCTGCATGATCGCTCTCGACTTGCTCCTCATCCCGCCACTGGGCATCTCGGGTGCCGCTCTCGCGTACGCTGCCAGTTTGGTCGTGACCTACGGCGTCTCGCTCTGGCTCTGCTTCCGGTTCTCGCTGCTCAGAGACACACGCACCCTGATTCCTCGGCGTCAGGATCTACTGGACTTGGTCTGCGCTGTCCGAAGCACAATCGGGCCGAGCAGACGATCGGCCCGTTAGACCATGGAGCTTAGCCTCCTGCAGCCGTGGCGAAGGCAGAGGCCACGCGGTCGACGGTGAGGAGGTCGGACGGCTCGGCGGACGAACTGAGTGGGTCTGGCCATCATTCTCATTGGCGGCGGCTTGCAGCACAAAGTGGGCCCCACGCTTCTGGGTCAGAGACGAACCAAAATGCACTGCGCAGAGCGAAGCACCGGAGCGGAGCAGGATGCAACGCCGATGGCAGCGGAGGCGGAGACCGCCGACGACCTGAGTCCGCCTTCGGTGAGTGCAATCATCCCGGCCTACAACAGCGAAGATACCATCGAGCGGGCGCTGACGTCGGTCTACGCCCAGACCTACCCGAACATCATCGACGTCATCGTGGTGGACGATGGGTCCAGCGACGGTACCGCCGAGGTGGTCAAGGCCAAGTTCCCGGACGTACGTTACGTGTACCAGGAGAACGCCGGCCCTGGCCGGGCCCGCAACCACGGCGCCAGCCTCGCGCGAGGTGACTACATCGCGTTCCTCGATGCTGACGACGCATGGCTGCCAGAGAAGACCAAGATACAAGTCGGCTTCATGCGAGCTCACCCTGGGCTATCGATGCTTGGGACTCAATGCATGCATGTGTTTCGCAGTTTTCCTGAAACCTTGCGGGCTCACCTCACTCAGGGCCAAGATGGCGTCGATGGAGGTCTTGAGCATCTGCCGCTCCGAGCAGTCATATCTCAACTAGGCGGCGCGCGGTTGTCCACTTGGCTGATCCGGCGTCCTGTCTTCGTCGCGACAGCCGGCTTCACCTGGCCCGCCTTTCCTGTCGAGGACTTGGACTTCCTGCTACGGCTTACTGCTCTTGGCAACTCTGTCGGCATTGTGCGGTCTCGGCAGTGCCTGTTGGACCTGTCTGAGGAGGCACACACCTCAGCTCGCAAACCGAGCAAGATGCGCGCGATCACCAATGTCCCTGACATCCTTGCCCAGTTGGATCCCGCTTCGGAGAGCGCGTTGAACCGCCTTCTCACACCCTTAGAGTACTCCGCACTCCGGAAGCACCATCTACTCCGACTGGCCCTGTGGGCGCTTCGACTTGGGGAGTTTTCCATCGGCTTCCAGCAGCTCGGCGAGGCGAGGAACCTGAAGGGCGGAGTCCGGGACAACCTTCTGGCTGTGACTGTGGTATCCTTGGCAAAGCTTCTGAGGACAGCCCTAGGCCCGAGGTACGCAAGTACGGTCTGCCAACTGCTCTTGGGCGGTCTTGCACGTGTGCTGCGTGTGCTTGGGAAGGGAGCCTAACAGTCCCAAGCCTGGTCTTGGTCTCATAGCCTGTCGACAAGGGGCATACAGATGTCTCGTGAGCAGCCGACCGTAAGCGTCGTCATAGGGGCCTACAACGCTGCCGACACGATAGAACGGGCGTTGACCTCCGTCTACGCGCAGAGCTACCCCGGGCCTGTTGAGGTCATCGTGGTCGACGACGGGTCCACTGACAGCACTCATCACGTCGTCCGCTCCAGGTTTCCGCACGCCGAGTATATCTACCAGGAGAATGCTGGGCACGGCCCCGCCAAGAACCGAGGCATCGAGGCGGCTATTGGGGAGTACGTTGCGTTCCTTGATGCGGACGATGAGTGGCTAGACGCCAAACTCGAACGGCAGGTCAGCGTTCTGGCACGTGCCCCAGGAGCCGCCTTGGTCACCTGCCACCATCGTATGGTCCAGGAAGGGTCGGCAATTGCCAAAGCTGCTCCCGAAAGACGAGATGGAGGCGTTGTCGAGGGAGAATTCCGAGACTGGCTACTGCGTGTGCCCCACGTCTTCAACGGCGTGTACCCATCCGGCTGGGTGGTCAGACGAGCCGTGTTCGACACGGTCGGGTTGCTCGTACTTTCGGAAACTGATGACTTCGAGTTCCTGCTACGGCTCACGGGCTACGGGTATACGGTACTGGTCATGAGAGAGCCCCTCTATCACTACTATCTCTCCTCCGGGCAAATCACTTCTCGGCCGGAGAGAAAGGCTAAGGGGATCGAGCAGGTGATGGAGTATGTCCGCCAGTGCCACCCCACCGAGGGAGCGCCTTGGTCTCGTGGGATCCTGTCGCCAGAGGAGTACGCGCACGCCTTCCGAGCGATGGTGCGTCGATTCCTGCCCGTCATGTGCGCGTACGGATCGTGGGACTTGGCCGACCAGCTTGTCGGGGAAGCGGCGGCTTTACGACCTGCCGGGCTCTATCCGGCGAAGGCTTGCCTGCTTCGTTCGTTACTGGCAGTCGCCAGAACCGCGTTCAGCAGGGGCCCAGGGCGATCGCTGTTGCGGATCGGGCTCCGCGTCCGTCAAAAGATTAGGATCAAGTCGCTCTGAGGCACGCGTTGAGGAAACTCATACTGTCGTAGTCCGCCACGGTGTTCGGCTTGGGCAGAGTCGAGCGGGTAGGCTCTTGCACTGGGTTCTAGGAGCCGTAGAGGGCTTGGCGCCGGCCACCGAGCATGAGAGCCCACAGGACGGAGATCTTGCCAATGCGAGTGCTACTAGCCGGTATTGCGATCGAGGGAGGGGGAGCCGAGCAGGTCATCGCTGACCTGGCAGAGGGCCTATCGCGTTCGGGGCACAGCATCCTCGTGGCGTTCCTCGAAGGCACTGATGCCATAGTCCCGTACCTGGAGAGGGCGGGCGTGCGCTGCGTCCGGCTGCTGTTGCGGACGGAGTTCGTGTCGTCGCCGCTGGCGGACTTCACTCCGCGATGCGTGCTTCGCTTCCGCGCTCTCTACCGGGAATTCCAGCCGGACGTTGTTCATGCGCACGTGCCACGAAGCACTCTGTGGGCCGCCTGGGCGAAGCGACTCTATGGTCGCCGCCTGCCCTTCGTCTATTCGGAGCACAATGTCCAGGAAGCCTACCCCGCCTGGAGCCGGTGGGTCTTCCGCACTTTCCTGCCGAGCGTCGACCACGTCGTGTGTGTGTCCGAGGCGGCGAGGCAGGGCTTCCTTCGGCAATGGCGCTGGCCGGAGCACCGTGTGACAACGGTATGGAACGGCATTGTCCCAGGGCGAGTGCAAGGCAAGAGGGAGCCCCTGCAGACGCGCGACGAGATCGGCGGACAGGCATCGGGTCAGGTAGTGCTGAACGTGGCCAACCTCACCTACCGCAAGGCGCAAGAGGTACTCGTGGCCGCGATGGCACTGGTGCACCGAGAGCAGGACCAGGCCCAGTGTTGGATCGCCGGGAGCCCCGACATCGAGCCCGCGGCCGCCGTTGTGGTGCGGCAGGCTGTAGCCCAGCGAGGGGCCGAGGACTATGTGAAGCTCTTGGGCGCCAGGCGAGACGTGCCTGATCTTCTCGCGGCATGCGACGTGTTCGTGCTGTCATCCCGGCAGGAGGGGTTTCCCATCACCATCCTCGAGGCGATGGCGGCGGGGAAACCCGTGGTCGCCACGGATGTCGGTGGGTGCGCCGAGGCGGTGGCAGATGGGGAGACCGGTCTCATCGTCCCGCCAGACAACCCGAAGGCTCTCGCCGAGGCGATCAAGCACATCCTCGATCATCCCGACGAAGCTCGTCGCATGGGAGAAGCCGGACGGCGGCGCGTCGAGGAGCACTTCACTGTCGAGGCAATGGTTGCCAAGCATGTCGAGGTCTATGAGCGGGTTATTGCTGAGGCGCGGCGACGGTGAACAGCCGCATGCCCCACGCTTTGACGATTGACGCCGAGGACTGGTCGGCAGTGATGTGCGCCTACGCGGGCCGTGAGATTCCGGCGAGCCCTCAGTTCGGGTCCACCATCCATCACCTGCTCGACCTTCTCGACGAGCACCAAGTGCGCGCAACATTCTTCGTCGTGGCGAAGCACGCGGCCGATGCCCCCGAGCCCATCCGTGCGATCGTCGCCTGCGGTCATGAACTTGCCAGCCACGGCTGGGCCCACGCCAAGGCGAAGACCTTCGCCGCAGCCGCCTATCGCGAGGACCTGCACCGCAACGTGCAGACGCTCCAGGACCTGACCGGCCAGCGCATCTTCGGGCATCGCGCGCCGTTCTTCTCGGTCACGCCTGCCGACACCAAAGGTGCGGAGGCCGCCGGCGCCCTCGAAGCCGCTGCGGATGAGGGCCTCGAATACGACAGCAGCATCGCAACCTTGCTCTGGCACCGGCTAGGCTACTCGATCCCCGACCAGCCGTTCGTCTTCAAGCTGCCCTCGGGCGCCACGCTGGTGGAATTTCCCATCCCGGCGCGCAAGGTGGGGCCGCTCACCGTGCGGCTCATCGGCGGACGGGGAATCCGCCTTGCGCCGGCGAGTGTGTGCCTGGGCCATCTGCGCGACCTCGAGCAGGCCGGGCTTCCCGCGATGATGTATGTGCACAGCTACGAGATCGCACGCGACAGGCTCGCGGCCGGTGTCCCACGCTCGATAGGGCGTCACCGGCTTGCCATCGCCGCAGCAGCCTGTGGCTTCGAGGTAGGCCGCGGTCGCATGGTGCGGCTGGTGCGCCGCATGCTGGCCGACCACCGCTGGGCTCCGGCGCACGACGTCATCGCCCGCCTGCGCGACGAAAGCCGCCTCCTCACCTTCGAGTGGCCGCGCCCTGCTTGACTACTGCCGGGCCACAGAGGTCCGTGCCCCCCTGAGTGGAACAGACCAGCGGAGGTACCCGAGTTGGAGAACCCCAAACCTATCCCTAGCCTGCACCATATCATCAGCACGTTCAGCCGCACGGTCCTACTCGGCGCGCTCGTCGCCGCCATCGTGCTTCTTCTGTGGTCCACGAAGTTCGCCGGACTCAGCGACGCCCGCGCCATGGCCCTCGGTTCGCTCGCCCGCAATCTTGCCGAGGGTCGCGGGTACGTGAACGACTGCTTCACGCCCCTCAGCCTGCACTTCGTCCCTCGGGCAACCAATCATCCAGAGCTTGCCATCATGCCCGTCTACCCGTTCCTGCTGTCCCTCTGCTTCCGCGAGTGGGGCGCCAGCGACGCGGTGGTCGCCTCGCTCTCCGTCTTCTTCTTCTTCCTCAGCCTCGTGGCGCTCTACTTCCTCGCCCGCAAGGGGTTCGACTATCCGATCGCCATCACCGCCCTGCTTGTCACCGCGATGCACTTCCTCGTCTTGGAGGAAGCCGTCACAGGCCTGGAGATACCCTTCGTCACGTGCCTGGTCCTCGTGCTGTTCTACGTGCTGGTATCGGACTTGCAGAGACCCCCGTCGGAAGACGAAAGCGTGGCCACGTCCTCGCTCCTCCGGCCCTGTGCCTTCACGGCCTTTCTCCTCGGGGTCGCCGTATTGACGCGCTTCGAGATGCTGGCCTATGTTCCTGTCGTCTGGGGCTACTGGTTCTGGCGTGTCCGTACCCGCTCCGGCGCATCGGTGGAGGCAGGGGCTCGCGCTCGCTTGACCTGGCGGCTCAGCGCCTGGTACTGGGGCATCTTCCTTCTCGTCCTGGCGCCGTGGGTGATCCGCTGCACGGTCATCACCAAGCATCCCATGCTAACCCTTCGGGGCTACGAGATCGTCATGAACACCGGCCAATGGCCGGGGCAGTCCGTCTATCGCTCGTTCACGGCCATCCCCTCTCGCCCGACGGTCGCAGCGCTTCTCAGTCCGCGCACCATGGTGGGCAAGCTCAATCGGGCTGTGCGCTTCACCTACGGCAACCTTCCTGGAATCGTGAACGCGTACATCCTGGCCGTCTTCATCGCCGGCTTGATGGT
>PMZA01000421.1 GCA_003170595.1 Armatimonadota bacterium | reverse complement strand
CATAGCGTGCTCATCTCGAATCCGGCCCCTTTCTCTTCCTACCCCTCCAGACTCACAATCGTATGCATCGTCACATCCCCCACCTTCACCCTCCACGCCCCATCCTTCCTCGTCACCTTCAGCGCCTTCTTTTCCGGATAGACGACCCGCGCTTTCTTCACCTTGAACCCGACGTCCCGCACCACCAGCCTCGTCCCCTCGATCGCCAGCACATCCCCGCTCAGCGTCTTGACCGTCCCGTTAAGCAGGTGCACGAGCACCGTCTTCTTTCCCTGCACCCGGAAGAACGTCGCATCGAGGCTCCGGTTCGCGTCGGTCACGACCTGGATCCTCGGCTTCGGCAGCAGCACGTTCCGCATCGCCGCCCCCACGAATTGCCACGCCCACACGAACGGATTCCCGCCCGTCCGCATCATGTTGAACAGATCGAAGCCCACGTACATCGCCTTGCCCTTCCCGTACCGGTTGAGCGTCACCGCCGGCCACTCGCTCTTCGTCATCGGTGGCGGCGACCACCAGTTGACCCATTGCTCAGCCGTCTCGCGGCACGACGGCATCGTGTGCACCGCCAGCACCCCCGCCCCCCTCGCCCGCACCTTCACCATCGGCGGCGCGACCGCGAGGCAGGTATCCGGCAGGTCTCTCCACAGCGGCCCGACCCGATCCTCCAGATAGCTCCCGTACGCATTCGTCCCCACGTACGACCTGTCCGTCCCGACGTACTCCACCCCCAGCACCTCACCCAGCGCCGACGTCAGCCGCGCCCCACCCTTCTCGTCGGCCATCCCCGTCCGCATCGTCGCCAGCAAGCTCCCGCCCGCCGCCACCCACTCCGCGATGATCCCCGCCTGCTCATCCGACATCGCCGTCATGTTCGGCAGGATCAGCGCCTGGTATTCCGCAAGCTCCTCGCACGTCAAATTCCACTCCGGCACGACCTCGCACGCCACCTTCGCGACCGCGCCTGCGTTGATCGCCCCGGCGACCGCCTCGGTATACGGCGCATCCACGAGCACGCCCCACGGGTCCTCGCGAAACTTGATCTCATCGAGCCCCCACAGCCTCGTCTGCTCGGAGAAGACAATCGCCACGTCCTTTATCGCATCGCGATTCTTCAGCAGCTTCTCGTACTTCTCCACTTCCCCGTACGCGGCCCCGATCTCATCGAACTCCAGCCTGTCGAGCGACCCATCCGGCTTGCACGTCCCCGAGAACAGGAACGGCCGCACCCCCTGCGCAGCGATGCCCGCGATCTCCGCGACGAACACGCTCGGCGGATAGGGGTTGTACACCTGCGACAGTCCGCCCGGCCCGATCTGCGCATCGACGCCCACTCCCCGCGCGAATCCGGCCGACACGAAGTTCCCCGCCCACGGCTCGGCATAGGTCCAGTCCATCAGGTCCATGACCTTCCGCGGATTGTGCAGGTGGCACCCGTTGATGCTGATGGGCACCCGCGGATCGACCGCATGCACGTGGTCGACGAGCATCTTGAACATGTCGTATTGCAGCACCTCGACGTGCCAATCCATCATCGTCCGCCAGTGCTCGCCCTTCCCATCCCCGCGCGGCATCTCCATCCCATACCGCTCGCGGAATCCCGTCAGGCAAGCCTCGCACCAGCACAGCGGCGTCGGCACGATGTCGAGGAACATGCTGTCCGGCTCATACGCGAGAATCTCCGCAAGCTGGGCCATCATGTACTCGCGATAGCCCGTGTTGCAGCATAGCAGCGGCCACTTCGTCCCTGCGCGCACGGGGTTTCCGTGCTCATCGATCAGCCGCCAATCGGGATGAGTATCGGCCGCCCACTTGTCGAAGCCGAGGCTGTAGTACGCCCAGAACTCGATGTCGTTGCGCCGCATCATCTCGGCGACTTCGGCAATCCAGTCCATCTTCAGCCCTGGATGCTTCCGCCCCACGTGCGTGTCGTAGTACGTCGACCCGTAGTGGTCCTTGCAGTAGGTGAGCATGCAGTTGACGTGGGCGCGCTTGAGCGCATCTTCCCACTCGTCGACATCAAGATTGTCGAGCGGCTGAAGGGGCGGATCGGGCGAATGATGGTCGACCAGATACCCCCGCCACGACTCGCGATACCTTCGATTCCTCACGTCTTTGCTCATGTCACCCTCCGTCCAGCGCCGACAGCTTCTGTGCTTGCGGAGGGGCCGCATCCGACGTCACACGCCGAGCGTGGGACGTCGAATCCGGCCCGTCTTTGGTCCTTCGCTTTGCCGCCTTTGGATGTCATCCTGAAGGAGCAGCGCCTTATGCTACTCAGAAGGATCCCCGCACGACTCTCACCTAGCCACTAGCCCAGGTCCTCTTGCCGAACCGCTTCCTCCACGCAGCATTCATGAACCCGATCTCGCGCACGCTCAGCGGATGATCGAAGAGGGACTTCAGCCCGTCGAGAGTCATCAGGCAGCCGTCCGCGCCGGCCCTGATCCCGGCGCGCACCTGCTTGACGTGGCGCGCGAAGAAGATCAGCTCGCACGGCAGGTCGTACTGCATGAACGCCGCCGTGATGTCTTCGAGCAGCCCCGTCGCATCCTCCTCGAAGTCCTCCATGACGCCGTAGTAGGGGATGACGCTGGCCGCGCCGGAGGTCGCCGCGAGGACGGCCATGCTAACGGTATTCACCGCCGTCGCCGCGACCTCGATGCCCTCGGAGGTCAGCGTAAACATCGCCTTCAGCCCCTCGACGGTCACGGGGATCTTCACGCGCACGCCGTCGATGAGCCCGTTGATGGCGCGGCCCTCGAGGATCATGCCCTCGGCATCCTCGACGGTGACCTGCACGTGGATGGTCCCGCGGGCGATCTTGCGCAGCTTCTTCAGGTACGCGTGGTAGTTGTCGGTGGCGTTGTAGGCCATCTCGCGGGTATTGGTGGTAACGCCGTTGACGAAGCTCATGTCCATGGCTTCGCGGACTTCTTCGAGCTTTGCGCTATCAACGAGGAATCGCATGCCGTGCCCTCCCGGACATCTGTCGGACGCGCACCCTTTCCCCACACCCACCCATCCACCTGCCCCGGTGCATCACCAGGAACCCACGCTCACGGGGCTGTCATCCTGAGGGAGCGGCGCTCTGTGCCGCGACTGAAGGATCCCCTTTTGGCTTGTCTATCAGTTGGCTGCGGCCTTCGCCCATATTCGACAAAAGGAGATCCTTCGGGCGACAGAAGGCATCACCCTCAGGATGACAGACGTGGTGCAGAGGCTTAGCTCCTGCTGGTAGTTCCCCTCGCAGGTCCGTGGCACACCGCGCCGAACCGCACCCCCTTGGAGGTGCTTTAGAAAATGCACATACCCGACACCATGCGCGTGCCACGCTTCCTCGGCGACGGCCGCATCGTTTTCATCGACAAGCCAGTGCCCCAGCCCGGCCCCGGCCAGCTTCTTCTCGCGGTGAAGGCCAACGCCCTCTGCGGCTCCGAGCGCGGCCAGTTCTATGGCGGCTCATCTGTCACTCCCGGCCACGAGGCCGCCGGGGTCGTCGTCGCCGCCGGGTCCGACACGTCGACGCCCATCGGCGCCCTCGGCCCGGTCTTCCTCATGGACTTCTGCGGACGGTGCCGCTCCTGCCTCGCCGGCGCAACCAATCAGTGCTTCGCCAAGCGCGCCGACTACGGCTTCACGCACGACGGCGGCTACGCGCCCTTCGAGCTTGTCAACGAGAACGTCTTCTTCGCGGCCGACGCCGACCTGACCGGCCCCGAGGCAATCCTCCTCCTCGACATCATGGGCACCGGCGGCCACTGCCTCGACCGCCTCCGCCTCGTCCGCCCCGAGATCGAGTCGCTGCTCATCACCGGCGCCGGCCCCATCGGTCTCGGCGTCCTCGTGATGGCCAAGATCATGCTCGGCGAGGCCGTCCCGGTCGCGATCACCGACGTCGTGCCCTACCGCCTCGACCTCGCCTCAAGCCTCGGCGGCTTGCCCATTGACATCGCTCACGCATCCCTCCCCGACGCCCTTGACTCGCTCGGCATCCCACGCCCCGACGCCGCCGTCGACACCTCCGGCCGCGAAGCCGCCCGCCGCGCCGCTATCGACGTCCTCGCCCAGCGCGGCGTCCTCGTCTGCGTCGGCCATGGCGAGTCGGTCACTCTCGACGTCTCGCGCGATCTCATCTCCACCGAGCGCGCCGTCGTGGGCAGCGAGTACTTCCGCTACGACGAGTTCCCCCGCAACCTCGCCCTCCTCCGCAAGCACCGCGCTTATCTCAGCCGGATCGTCACGCACCGCTTCCCCGTCGCTGAGATTCAGCGCGCCTTCGAGGTCTTCTTCGCCGGCAACACCGGCGAGGTGGTCGTCGAACAGTGAGCACCCTGAGCGCTTGCGCCAAGATCAAGGTCGTCCTCGTCGGCGCTGGCGGTTGGGGATGGCAGCACGCGCGCGTCTTCAGCAAGCACCCGGATGTCGACCTCACCGCCGTCTTCTCACGCACCCGCGAACGCGCCGACGCTCGCGCCGCCGAGTTCGGCCTCCGCCCGTACACCGACCTCTCCGAGATGCTCGACGCCGAGCGGCCCGACCTCGTCAGCCTCGCCCTGCCGAACGAGGGCCACTTCGCGACGACGCTGCAGGTCATCCAGGCCGGCTATCCGGTCCTCGTCGAGAAGCCCCTCGTCTTCGACCTCACCGAGGCAGACACCCTCCTCGCCGAAGCCGCCGCGCGCGGTCTCTTCTTCGCCATCAACTTCAACCACCGCTACGCCCGCCCGGTGCGGATGGCCCGCGAGGCCATCGCCTCCGGTCGCGTGGGCCAACCCGTCTTCGCATCCTGGCGTTTCGGAGGCGAGGGCTCGAGCGATCACCCGCACGCGAACCTCATCGAAACCCAGTGCCACGGCTTCGACATGCTCGAATACCTCTGCGGCCCCATAGCCTCCGTCATGGCCGAGATGACCGACATGACCGGTGGCGGCTTCCGCACTCTCACCCTCGCCCTGCGCTTCGAGAGCGGCGCGGTCGGCAGCTTCGTGGGCAGCTACGACGCCTCCTACGCCTGGCCGGGCACGCACCTGGTCGAGGTCGCCGGCACTAAGGGGCGGGTGGTCATCGAGGACACGGTCCGGCGCTTCAGCTTCCAGGAGATCGGGAACGAATCGGCGGAGGTTTGGCAAGCGGGGTACTTCAATGACTACGACCGCGAGTTCTTCCGCACCTTCGACACGCACCTCGACGCTCTGCTATCGGCCTTCCGCGCAGGCCACGAGCCGCCGGTTCACGCCCGCGCCGGCCGTCGCGCCCTAGCCCTCGCCCACGCCGCGATCGAATCTTTCACCACCGGCACCCGCGTCACGCCATCCTAAGTGGTACGTCTCTCGGGGATGCTTCGCGGCGACACAAACCGTCCCCCGCTCAGCATGACACCTGAAAGCAGAAGGCCCCTGTGC
>PMZA01000319.1 GCA_003170595.1 Armatimonadota bacterium | reverse complement strand
GTGGGGTCAGGGGCCAGGGCCCCTGCGGGGTTCGGGGCAGCGCCCCGAGGTTTGCCTTTGCTCTACGCTTTCTCCTTCGCCACATCCGCCAGCGCCATGAACGCCCGCGCGCCCCTTTCCCCATACGTCCCTGACGCCGTCCCGCCCAGGCAGAACCCATCCGGCCCCGCTTCCTCAATCAGCAGCCGCCCCGCCGCCTTGATCTCGTCGATGCCGCGCTTCTCCAGGACCTCCATGTCGTCGAGGTTCCCGACGATGCACACCTTCCCCTTCAGCGTTGCCTTGGCCTCGGGCATGCGGCAGTCGCCCCACGGTATCGCCTCGAAGGGGTCGACCGCGTGAAGGCCCATGTCCGCCATCATGTCGAGGTAGCGCATGATCGGCCCGTGGTTGTGGTAGTAGACCCACGCGCCATGCTCGCGCATGATCGAGGTGACCTCGCGGTCGGGCCCCTGGCAGAGCACCTTGAACGCCGCCGGCCCAAGCTGCGTCGACGCATACTCCCCGCCGCAGAGCCTGAACCCGTCGACCCCCGCCTGGCACGCCTTCTCGTACCACACGCAGAGCCTCTCGTTGGCCACGCGCGTCATCTCGATCATGGCGTCCGGCGCGTCAGCCCACAGCAGGCAGAAGTCCTCGGGCGAGAAGGCGTCGGCCGCCCAGCACAGCGCTGTCCCCGATCCGCCCAGCACCATCCCTTCGTCGCCGAAGCGCTCCTTCAGGTCGAGGAACCATTTCACATCCGGCTCGGGCGGCTCATACGGCGCGCTGAGCAGCACTTCAACATCGTCGGCGTTCTTGCACATGAACTCGATATGCCCGGTGGTGATGTCGGTGGTCTGGAAGACGCTGCGGAGGTCGCGCCCGGGGAAGTGGTAGGTGTAGATCGTCCGGTTCCCATCGGTAGTCGTGTCGACGGGAATGTTGTTGCCGAGGAAGGGATTGCCGCCGCCGATGCCGGTATCGGTGAGGGGGTCGACGGCGCGGATGAATTCCCAGGTGAACTCGTCGTCGAGGCTGAGGTGGCCGAGGGTAAAGGGCGAGACCGGCACCCGGTCGGGGGTCTCGCACGAGAACGCGCACTCTATCCGTTCGCGGGAGGTCACGTCACTGTCTCCTTGCTTTGGCTTGTGATCCGTCCCGCGCTTTCCTCTAGGCCCCGCCGAATCCTTCCAGGCAAGCCCTACATCGCCAAGAACTGTAGCCGAGGGCTTCTAGCCCGCAGCGGCGGACCGCAGGTCCGCAGGGGGTGGAAGGCTGTGGCCTCTTTGCTCTAGGCCGTCATCCTGAGCGCACCACTCAACGCGCCTCGCTGACTGCCCCGCGAAGGACCTGGGGTGGCGGCGTTACAACCTAACGCCCGCGGGGTTTGGCTCTTGGCCTTACTACCCCTCACCGAACCCTTCCCCGACCATGCACACTTCCGGCTCCAGCTTTACCCCGAACTGCTCGTACGCCCGCCGCTGCGCCTCATGGATGAGCGCCAGCACATCCGCCGCCGTCGCCCCGCCCACGTTGACGATGAAGTTCGCGTGCTTGCCCGAGATCTCCGCCCCGCCCACTCGCAGCCCCTTCGCGCCGACTTCCTCAACGATCCGCCCCGCATAGTCGCCCGGCGGCCGCTTGAAGATGCTGCCCGCGCTCGGCGACGCCACCGGCTGCTTAGCGCACCTCTGCTGCAGCGCCCCGTACGCCTTCTCGTGAACCTTCTCGGTGCATCCCGACGCCAGCGAGAGCGTCGCCTCGATCACCCACCAGCCCTTCTCGCACAGGTTGCTCGACCGGTAGCCGAAGGCCATCTCATCGGCCCGCACGTGGTGGGTTTCGCCATCCGGCCCGACGACCGCGGCCGCCTCGACGAGGTCGCCGATGGTCGTCCCGTTCGCGCCGGCGTTCATGAACAGCGCGCCGCCCAGCGTTCCGGGGATGCCTGCCATGGCCTCCATGCCGCTCAGGCCCGCATCAGCCGCCGCGTGACACACTCGCCCCAGCAGCACCCCCGCCGCCACCACGACGCGCGATCCCGACACTTCGAGGCGGCTCAAGCCGGGGTACGAGCACACGACCGCGCCCTTCACGCCCAGGTCGCTCACGAGCACGTTCGTCCCGCGCCCGAGCACGACCGTAGCCATGTCCGCCGCCCTCAGCGCCCGCACCGCCGCGACCATCGCCGCCGCCGTCCTCGGCTCGAGGTACAACTCGGCCGCGCCACCAACCCCAAAAGACGTATGCGCCGCCATGGGCTCGTCTCGCAGAACTCGCAGCCCATTCGTCGCCTCAAGTCTCCGTACTAGTGCGTCTGTTGCCGTTGCCACTATTTCCCCGTCGTTGCAGCCGCCCGTAGGCCCCGAGCCCTGTCGAGGGGCCACCAACCCACGCTACTCCTTCGGCTTCTTCTTCCGCTTATGCTCTGGTTCGTCCTCGATCGGCGCACCCTCAACCGGGGGCGGCGTCGGCTCATCCCAGTTCACTGTCCCGCCTTCCGGCTCCTCGATATCATCCTCGCCACGATGCGGGATCAGCTTGGCCTCATGGTACGCGGCGCCCTCAGCGGGCAGGTCCCCGGTCTCGGTGTTGCAGGCTGAACTGCAGGCTTCCAGCTCTTCGCCTTCATCTTCCTCGCGGTGAGGCACCGGCGTGCCTTCCTTGTACGCGGCGCCCTCAGCGGGCAGGTCGCCCGTCTCAGTGTTGCAGGCCGAGCTGCAGGCTTCCAGCTCTTCGCCTTCATCTTCCCCTCGATGGGGCACAGGCACGGGCTCCTCCGCCTTTTGCCCACGGTGCGCCTGTTCCTTCGCCATCGTAGCCACGGCGGTAGCGCCTTCCTGCGCCTTGTGGGCCAGGTCGGTCGCACCCTTGCTCGCCTTTTGGGCGACCTCGGCCGTCTGCTTGCTTGCCTTCTCGGCGAGATCGGCCGTCTGCTCACGCGCCTTCTGCGCCACCTCGGAAGTCTGTTTCCGAGCGGTCTCGACGGCCTTCTCTATCTTCTCGCGAGCGGCCTTGGCCGATTCCTCAGCCTGATGCCTGGCCGCCGCGCTCTGCTCCTTCACCTTTTCGCTGAGGTGCTGCATCTGCGCCCTCAGCCCGCCCTGATGCCCGCCGGACATCTCCATCAGCGCCAGCGCCGGCACCACGAGCGTATCCTCACCGTGCGTCGATCCCGGCACGATCGGGAGCATCAGCGGCCCTTCCGCCAGGTCCCTCAGCAGCCCCGCCGATACCTCGAACCGCGTCACCACCCGCGCCACGGGGTCGATCCACACCCGGCTCACCTGCCCGAGCTTCTGCCCGTCATCGGTCACCGCGCGCAGTGGCTGCGCCTCCGGGTCCTTGCGCTTGCCCATCAGCGCCGGCAGGTCGCTCAGCCGCACCGCGGCCTCCGCGTTCGGCACCATCACAGCGTCCGCGCCGATCGTCAGGATGTTCTCGGCCGGCACCCCACGCTCACCGGCGCCCGTCCCTGTGATCAGCCCTTCCATCTTCCCCGTGCTCAGGTCGTACACCACCTGGCTCACGCGGCCCACGACCTTCCCGTCCGCCACTCCCACGACTTCGAGACCTACGATCGTGCTGATCTCTCGCATCGCCCTCATCCCCACGTCGTTCAGTCTATTCCTCTGCCGCCCAGGCGTCCGGGTCAGCTTCCATCCCATCCATATACCCCATTAGGTGCCTCAAATACTCAACGAATCCTTTGCCATGCCTCGGGTCTGCCGCCATCATCCGCGCGAAGGACCGCCCGTAGGTCGCGAAATCCCCCACATCCAGCCGGAACTCGTCCGCATCCAGCGGCACCCCATAAACCGGCCCCCGCCCGATCAGCCCTCTTATGGCAGCTGTCAACTGTACTTCTTCGCCAGGACCGACAGATTCCCTGCCCGCGTCGATCTCATCGAAGACTTCCGGGCACAGCACATACCTCGCAGCCACCGCCCACCGGCTCGGCGCCTTCTCGGGCCCGGGCTTCTCCACAATATCCTTCAGAGCGAAAGCCTCGGTCCCTTTGACCTCACCCGCCGGCGCCAGGATCCCGTACCTCTTCGTGTCAGCCGCCGTCACCTGATACGTCGCCACCGCCGCCGCGGCATCGTTCTGCTCGAAGGTCTCCACCAGCCGCGTCATCACGCCCCGCCCTTCCTGGGGCGCGCGATTGGCGATGATGGAGTCTCCCAGCGCCACGACGAAGGGGTCGCAGCCGCAGAACGCCCGCGCCCTTGATATCGCGTCGCCGAGGCCGAGCGGGTGGCTTTGTCGCGTGTAGAAAATCTCCACCCCGGAGTGCCAGAGGTGCCCATCGAACTCGCCGTTGCTCAGCTCTTCCAGCCATCGCGGGTCCGCGTCGAAGTGGTCCTCAATGGCGCGCTTGAGCCGGCCGGTGATGATGAGGATCTGCCGCACCCCGGCCTCGGCCAACTCTTCCACCACGTGCTGGATGACGGGCTTGGTCCCCAGCGGCAGCATTTCCTTGGCCTGCGACTTGGTCGCAGGATAGAGCCGGCTGCCGCGCCCCGCGGCGGGTATGACCGCCTTACTTATCCGCATGGACAATCAGCCCCACCCCCTGGAACCAACCGGAGCACCGTAGTCGCGGGCTTTCAGCCCGCGGTGGTGGCGTGGCTGTGGGCTACTTCCACCTACCTCGTGGCCCCCGGAGAACGCCATGGCCGGTGGTCGGCCCTTGCTCTTCGCCTTCCCTTCGCGTCCGCCCCCGCAAACAAAAATGGAGCCACCGGCCCGAGTCGAACGGGCTACCTGCGCTTTACGAAAGCGCTGCTCTACCGGTTGAGCTACGGTGGCTCCCAAAGGATTCGGTTGGTGGCCAGGGCCAGAGTTGAACTGGCGACGCAGGGATTTTCAGTCCCTCGCTCTACCACTGAGCTACCCGGCCACGTTTACCTTCGCTTCCTTACCCTTCGCTTGCTTGGTGGGCGGAGCAGGATTCGGACCTGCGGCCTCGCGCGTGTAAGGCGCGCGCTCTAACCAGCTGAGCTACCCGCCCCAAGTGCTACCAGATTGTCTGGTAGCCCCAACGGGATTCGAACCCGTGTCGCCGCCGTGAAAGGGCGGTGTCCTGGGCCTCTAGACG
>PMZA01000206.1 GCA_003170595.1 Armatimonadota bacterium | reverse complement strand
TTAGCCAACATACAAGGGCGCGGCTTTATGCCGCGCCGCGCTTCTCCCCTCGATCAACGGCGGGGAGTAAATCCCCGCCCTACAGCAAGCAAAGGCCGCAGACATGATTCTCTCCGAACCGAAGCCAGGGCGCGTAATCGTCCCGGAAGGCAGCGGGGCGACGATGGAGTTCGCCGCAGATCAGCTCGGCTTCTACCTCGCAATGCTCACAGGCACGAACCCCAGGGCTCACGATGGCTGGCGGGTTGAGCTTGGGGTGGATGAGGCGATGGGAAGGGAAGAGGTGGCGGTCGAGGTTGAGAAGGATTGCACAAAGCTTCGCTCAGGCAGCGACGCCGGCGTGCTCCAGGGCGTGTATCAGTTCCTCGGAAGGTTCGGCGGGATCTACTGGCTCAACCCGCTTGAAGGCGATGAGTTCATCCCCAGGCATGCGGAGATCGTCATCCCCGAAGGGACCTACAGCTTTCGGCCACGCTTCGCCGAGCGGGCGTTCACGAACTATCCCGTTATCGATGCGGACACCGCTCGGTTCGTGGACTGGATGGCCAAGCGCGGGTTCAACGGTTATGTGGTCAACCCCCAGTGGCCGGGCGCGTGGGATGCGTACAAGACGCATCTGCGCGAGCCGATGATGCTCCGCGGGATGAAGGCGAGTCTGGGGCACCACACGATCGAGAGCTGGCTGCCGGCGGAGGAGTTTTTCGGCGAATATCCCGAATACTTCGCGCTCATCGGCGGCGAGAGGCGGGCGGACGGGCAGGTGTGCACGTCGAACGCGGACGTGCGGAAGATCGTGGCCGAGCGGGCGATCGAGTTTCTCCGCGAGAACCCGGAGGTCGGCGAGATCGGGATGTGGCCGCGCGATGGGTTCGGGTGGTGCGAGTGCGAGAGGTGCGCGGCGGAGGAAGTGCAGGCGCCGAGCTGGTGGGATGCGAGCGTGCCGCGGCGGACGGATACCTACCTGCGGTTCGTGAACGCGGTGGCGGAGAAGATCGGTGAGGCGCGACCCGACGTGACGGTGACGGCGCTGGCTTACGTGAATTACGTTGAGCCACCGAAGACCGAGAGGCCTGCCGCGAACGTGGCGGTCTGCTTCGCGCCGTTCATGCGCTGCGTGAAGCATGCGCTCAACGACCCCGATTGCGTGCGGCGTAATCCGGACTATGCGCGGATGCTCGGGCAATGGCGCGAGGTCACGCCGGGCAGCCTGCGGATGTTCCTCTACCTCATGCAGATCGACATGGGCGCGCTGCCTCTGCGCATAGCGGAGATGCTGCCGCGGAACTTCGAGTTCATGGCGAGGGCAGGGGTCGACGGGTATGTGATGGAATACGTGCCCGGCGAGTGGGGGACGTATGGGGCGAATGCGCACGCGATGGCCGAGCTGTCGTGGGCAAGGACGCCGGACGATCGGCCGCGCTCAGGAGAGGCAATCCTGTCGCCGTACTATGAGGCGATCTACGGCGAGGCGGCGGGAGAGATGGCGGCGTACTTCCGGGGATTGATCGACGACTTCGTGGAGACGGGTCCGTGCACCGGGCATTATGATCGGACCTATGCGCGACGGGCGACGGTGGACTTGATGCGTCCGGCGTTGGAGCATCTGGGAAGGGCGCGGGCGTTGAGCGCGGGGAGCAAGGCTGCGTGGAAGGCGGTGGAGGAAGTCCACAAGGCGGCGGAGAGGTTGATGAAGGCGGGGGAGGAAGAGCGGTAGGCGAGGCATGCGGGAGGCCGAGAAAGCCGTGTACCCGAAGAAGCTGTTTGGAGTGCTTGCAGGCGCTGCCGTGGCCTGGGCTCTGACCCACCTGGTCATGCAGTCCTTCCTCATACCGTCGCAGTCCATGTCTCCAACCCTTGTGCCGGGCGACCGGATCTATGTCAGCAAGATCGCCTATCGCCACGAGCAGCCTGGCCTCGGTGATATCGTCGTGTTTCATGCACCTACCTGGGCGGATCAGCAGCAGCGCACCTTCATCAAGCGGGTCTTGGGATTGCCCGGGGACAGGATCGCGGTGCGGGACGGACACCTCCATCGGAACGGGCAGATGGTGGATGAACCGTACCTGGCTGAGGCACCGAAGTATCAGTGGCCAGCCGAGCAGATGGTGTTGCTGAAGGAAGGGGGAAAACCGCAGGCTGTCGAGCGGGATGGAGAGGTGACCGTGCCCGAGGGGATGCTCGTGGTGCTTGGAGATAACCGTAACGAAAACAGCGACTCGCATAGCTGGATGGCGATCGGGTCGGATGGGAAGATGTACCCATGCCCGTTCCTGGCGCGGGAGCGGGTGTTCGGTAGAGCCTTTGTCGTGGTCTGGCCGCCTGGGCGGGCACGTTCCCTTCCGCGATAGTTTGACAGGAAATAGCAGTATTGATATATTGTCAGCCGCTGGCGGAGCGGTGTAGGCAGGCCGCGACGTGACCGCTGCTAGGCGCCGGGAGGACGGGCCGTAATGCCCAGGAAGAGAAAAATCCTCGTTGTGGACGACCAGAAGCACATCGTTAGGCTCGTCCAGGTGACGCTCGAGCGAGCGGGCTACGAGGTTGTGTGCGCGTACGACGGACTGGAAGCCCTCGAACAGGTGGCGAAGGAGCGGCCCGAGATGGTCGTTCTCGACGTCATGATGCCCCGCATGGACGGGTTCGAGGTCCTGCAGCGTTTGCAGGCCGACCCCAGCCTGCAGACGATTCCCGTGATCATGCTTACCGCCAAAGCGCAGGACGCGGACATCTTCAAGGGATGGTCGCAGGGCGTCAGTTCGTATCTGGTGAAGCCCTTCAACCCGCGCGAGTTGCTCACCTTCGTGCAGCGGATTTTCCAGAGCATGGATGAGCCGCCCTCGGATACCGAGCAGACGTGGGAGCTTTAGGGCTCCCGCGGCTGGTTGGTTGAGGGCTGTCGACACGCCTGGCCGCGGAGGGCGGAGGGTGGCGTGAGCTACACCGGAGGCGTAATCCTCGGCATCCTCGCCGTGGGCATCCTTGTGCTCGCGGTCACGCAGATCAGCGAGTACGTGCGGCGGCACACGATTCTTACCCCCAGGCATTTCGCCCTGCGGCTGGTCATGGCCGGGCTACTGCTTGCGGTCATCGCGGGGATATACGCGGGGGCCGTGCTCTCGCAGAAGGGGCCGTGGCTCGGGCCGGTCGGACAGATCGTCTACTGGATGGGGCTGCTGCTGGTGGCGTGCGTGATCGTGGCCCTGGCGCTGCAGGATCTGCAGATGCTGGAGAAGATGAAGCATCAGCAGCGAGCGGAACTTTTCCGGCGACTGGCTGACCTCGAAGAGTCGCTGCGTGAGCCGAAGGATAGCGGGAACTGATGGCCGTGCCTCGTAAGCAGGACAGCGAGCAATCTCCCTACATGACGCGAGCGATCGATCTTGCGCGCCTGGGCCTGGGGCGTACCAGTCCCAACCCGCCGGTGGGCGCTGTGGTCGTGCGGGATGGGGCGGTCGTGGGTGAAGGGTTCCACGCCGCGCCGGGGTGCGAGCATGCCGAGGTGATGGCTCTTCGGCGTGCGGGAGTGAGAGCGAGAGGCGCCGATCTGTATGTGACCCTCGAGCCGTGCTGCCATCAGGGGCGGACGGCGGGGTGCGCGCAGGCTGTGGCGGCGGCGGGCGTGCGGCGAGTCCTCTACGGCTTCAGCGATCCCGATCGGCGCGTGTGCGGGCGGGGAGCGAATGTGCTGAGCGCGGGGGGAATCGAGGTCGTCGCGTCCTTCATGGAGGCTGAGTGCGCCGAATTGTACCGCGCGTACGCGAAGCACCGGCGTGAGGGCATGCCCTTCGTGAGTGCGAAGATGGCGGCGTCGGCGGATGGGAAGGTCGCTACGCGGACGGGTGAGTCGCGATGGATCACCGGCCCCGAGGCGCGGGCGCGAGTGCATCGCTGGCGCGACGAGATGGATGCGGTGATGGTAGGCGTCGGGACGGTGCTGGCGGATGATCCGGCGCTGACCTGCCGGCGCGAAGATCGGGTCGGGCGAGACCCGCTGCGGGTGATCGTCGATACCGAGGCGCGGACGCCGGTGGGGGCGAAGGTGCTCGACCGGAAGGTGGGCGGGCGGTGCATCGTCGTGGTGGGCGAGGGCGCGGATGCGGGGCGGATCGAGAACTTGCGTCGGGCTGGGGCCGAGGTGTGGGACAACGCGCGAGGCGG
>PMZA01000251.1 GCA_003170595.1 Armatimonadota bacterium | reverse complement strand
ACCCCGCCCCCTCTCTCCTCCTCGAGATCCGCGACGAGCACAACACCTCCGTCCTCACCACTTCCATCCCCGTCACCCCTGCCGCCGACGGCTCCGCGACCCTCACCTTCACCGCCCCAAGCACTCGCCTCGGTTTCTACCGCGTCTTCGCGAAGCTTTCCACCGGTGAGACGCTCCCGAAGCTCAACACTCGCCCCGCCGGCTTCCTCACCTACTGCATCGTCCCCGACCCCGAGCAGCGCGCCGAGTACCCCTCGACCGAGACGCGCTTCGGCATGCAGGGCGGCTTCGCCGAGAAGGTCAACGTCCTCCCGTACCTCGGCGTGCGCTGGGTCCTGGGCGGCTACAACTGGAAAGCCTTCGAGCCCGATCGCGCCGGCCAGTTCGCCGAAGCCCTCGCTGCCGCTAAGGCGAAGGGGGAGAAGCCCAAGCCTGACATCTGGGCCTCGTCCAAGTACCCTCGCTCGGGCAAGCCCTGGCGCGTCTATCAGCTCCCCACGCTCATGTTCGCGCCCAAGTGGGCGGTCAATCCGGAGACCTCCACCTACTGCACCGGCACCCTCACCCCCGAGGGCGAGAAGGCCTGGCGCACATACTGCCTCGAGGCCGCCCGCGACAACGTCGAGAAGTTCCCCGACCTCCCCGAGCGCATCTACCAGGTCACCTGGGAGCCCGTCTATCCCTGGGGCTTCAAGGGCACCGATGAGGACCTGATCCGCATCTACGAGATCGCCTATCCCGCGATCCATGAGGGCGACCCGAAGGCCGTTGTCGTCGGCCCGACGGGCGGCGGCTGCACGAAGGACGCCGTCGAGTGGAACCTCACCCTCTTCCGCAAGGGCCTCGGCAAGTATGTCGATGCCTTCGCGACGCATCCCTATCACCCGATCCCGCCCGAGCGCCTCGGCATGGTCGACAATCTGCGCACCCTCAAGGACGGCCTCCGCCAGTACACGGGTCGCGACCTGCCACTCTTCGGCACCGAGGAGGGCAGCGCCACCGGCGAGGATGCCTCGAAGGAACTCGACCAGGCGCGCGGGCTCATCCGCGAGCATCTCATCTGCGTGGGCGAGGGCTTCCGCGTCCAGTTCGCCTTCTACAGCACCGACTATCCGACCGAGCCGGGGTACGGGTATTACTACAACCTGAACCCGAAGATCGACTGGGGCTCCGACAAGGTCGGCCCCAAACCCGTCGCGCCGGCCTTCGCGGCGATGACCTTCCTCCTCGAGGGCCACAGCTCAGCCGGCCCGATCGAGTGGCTCGGCGACACGGCCGTCGGCTATGCCTTCGAGAGAGGAGATGACGTCATCCTCGCCCTCTGGGATTGGGGCGACACACCTCGCACAGTCACCGTCCCCGTCGGCGTCGCCCACGTCCAGGCCTACGATTGGATGGGCAACGCCGTCACGCGTGAGGCACCCGGCGGCAATCTGCAGGTCACGCTCGGGCCCGAGCCGATCTACCTGAAGGGCGTCTCCCCGGCGGTATGGGGCAGCCATGGTCGCAAGCCTCTGCGTCTCGCGGCGACGCGAGTATCCGCCTGCCCCGGCACTGCGGCTGTCATCTCCGCAACCGTCACGCCACCGGCCGACGCTGCCTTCCGCGGCAGCCTCACCCTCCGCGCCGATGACCGCCTCGGCCTCGCGCCGATCACGAAAGACCTCAGCCTCCCGGCCGGCAAGCCCGCCACCGTCCAGTTCTCGCTCAACCTCCCGGCCGACGTCGACCTGGGCTCCTATCCCCTTCGCCTGACCCTCGCCACGCCGACCGGTTCGATCGCCTCGGGCGGTCTCATGCTCAGCGTCATCTCCCCGGTCGCCGTCGATGCTGTCGATCCGACCATGCCCGGCGGGAAGTGGGGCGTCCGCCTCAGCCTCCGCGACGTGCTCGGGACCGGCCTCAAGGGCATGGCCTCGGTCCATCTCCGCGGCGTCCCCGAGAGCACGACCATCGGCAGCTTCGACCTTCCCCCGAAGGGCCGCACCACCGTCGGTCTGCGTTTCGGCGACCTCGCTGTCGAACCATCGCGCTCCTACGACGCCGTCGTCACTCTCACCACGACCTCCGGCTATCAGTTGAAGCACACCGCGCCGGTCAACTTCACGGCCGCGCCTCACCTCGCCGCGCCGTCGGATTTGCAGACCTCCCCGCCGATCGCGATCACCGGCCGCGATGCCGTGATCCGCGCGCCCGAGTTCTACCATGGTCCAGCCGATCTCTCGGCCACGGCGCGCTTTGGTTGGGACGCCCGCGCGCTGTACGTCCTCTTCGACGTGACCGACGACGTCTTCCTGCAGGACAAGACCGGCTTCGACACGTGGACGCAGGACTGCGTGCAGCTCGGCATCGACCTCGATCCGCGGCTGGGCGTGGCCTCCTCCGGCAATCTCCTGGCCGACGCGGGCGTCCGCCATCGCCATACGGAGATCGACCTCGCCCTCACCAAGAACGGCCCCGAGGCCTACCGCACGATGACCTATGACGTGGCGAAGCTGCCGTCCGCGCTCCTCACCGCCGAGCAGCTCAAGCTGACCGTCGTCCATGAGGGCACGCGCGTCCTCTATCAGGCCGCAATCCCGTGGACGACCCTCGGTGCGACTAAGGCTCCTGAGGCCGGATCGACGATCGGCCTCGCGGCGGCAGTCAACGACTCCGATGATCCGGCGCAGAACGGTCCCAAGGCGATCGGCCTCTTCGGCGGCATCTACCCGACGAAGGACACCGCCAAGTTCGGCCTCCTGACCCTCGCGTCGGGCGCGGCCCCATCGCCTCAATCGTCCGAGCCCTCGCACCTCACGTTCAGCGGCATCCTCGGTCAGTCGCAGTCGGTAGACACGGATCCGCTGCCCTTCATCGGCGCCTCGGGCGTCGCCTTCGACCGCTTCGGCAAGCTGTGGACCGGGTCGGGCGATCGCCTGTACCGCTTCACTCGCGCGGCGTCCGGCACGTGGTCCTGCACATCCGCCCTCGCCCTGCCCGCGGGGACCTTCGGCCCCTTCACCGACGGCGACCGCCTCTTCATGGTCTGCAGCGATTGGAAGCTCTACGCGCTCACCCCCTCTTCCGCCTCACCCCAACCCGCGCCGAAGGTCGTCTGCACGGTCCCGGAAAACCTCCGTGCCTCGGCCGTCGCACCCTTTGGCCTGACCAAGGGCTTTGCCGCAACTGGCAAGTTTTTCGCCCTCTCGGGAGACACCGTCACCGCCTACTCCGCCGACGGCAAGTCTCTCGGCACGGTCCTCACGCTCACCCGCCCCAAAGACGCCACCTGGTGGTACTGCTCTCTCGCCGTCGACCCCACGACCGGCGATCTCATCGTAGGCGGGTACTGGCCTGACCAGAGGATCTATCGCTTCCGCGCCGATGGATCACAGGTTACGACGGGCGGTTGGCCTCGCACGGGCAACGCCGAGCACATGGCCGTCACGGGGGGCGCCGCCTGGGCACTTCTTGGTGGAAGCGCCGTGCCTCTCGCCCCTGACGACGCCCATCCGCTCAGCCTCCCGTCCCTAGAGGCCCACTGGACCTATTACCCCAACGGCCTCGCTGCGGATCCGTCCGGAGGATACTGGATGGCGACGACCCAGGGCCTCGTCCACTTCGACCGCCGTGGTCGCGACGACGGCCTCCGCCTCGGCGGCATGTCCGGCGTACGGCTCCTCTCCGCCGCGCCCGACGGCACGGTCATCGCCGCGGTCGAGGGCGGGCAACGCATGGTCCGCCTCTACGGCGACGACACGCCCGCCGCGCCGCTCTCCTCAGATGGCAATGAGCCCTTCCGCGTCGCCGCCAACTGGTCGGACAAAGCCTGCGCTTGCGCTTGCGCAAGCGTCCTGAACTCGTCGAAGGGCGCGGGTTCAGCCTTCTTAGTTCTTGATGAGACCGCCCGGCAGCTCTGGGCCTTCGATCCGTGGCATCCGGGGTTCGGCGAGAAGCCGTGGGTCAAGCTCACGGAGCCCGGCGCCTTCACCGCACCGCGCCTCCTCGCGGTGGGGGATTCCCTCGCGTGGATCGTCGATGGGGCGAAGCTGTTCGAGGCGCATCAGTCCGCGTGGGCGACCACCCGCGCCGTCGTTCTGCCGGGTATGCCGGACGTGTCCGGTCTGACCGCCCTGTCCTCGATCGGCGATGATCTGGTCGTCGCCGCCACGCCGACCACCGTCTCCGCCTACACTCGCTCAGCGGACGGGTCCTTCGCTCTCCGCTGGCAATCGCCGCGCGCGTTCCAGAAGATCGTCGCCCTCGCGGCCGAAGGCTGCATCCCGAGCTCGTCGAGGGGCGCGGCCACAGCATCGTTCATCGCCGTCAACGATTCCGGCCCCAACGAAGTCACACTCCTCTCGCCATCCACCGGCGCGGCGCTAGCCACGGTCACACCTCACGACGTGCCGGGCGGGATGACGGTCGGAGCGCTGGCCGCGCAGGGCCCCTGGGTCTTCGTGGCCGACAACGCCTCGTCACGCCTGCTACGCCTCAGAGCCGAGTAGCCGTCTGGCTTCCTGACCTCGGGTGCCTAACTCTGGACTCTTGCGTTCCCAGGGTTTGTGTTATCATGTTGTCCGTATCACCTGCCGTTGTTCTCCACCGGAGTTGCCATCTGCAGGCTCACTATCGCTCCACCATCCATGGAGGTGTCCGCATGCGTCTAGACTTCTGCAAGAAGTCAGGTTTCACCCTTATCGAACTCCTAGTCGTGATCGCAATCATAGCGATCCTCGCAGCCATCCTCTTCCCCGTCTTCGCGAAGGCTCGGGAGAAGGCTCGCCAGGCCAGTTGTCTCTCCAACAACAAGCAGTTCGCCCTGGCGATCATGATGTATTCCCAGGACTATGATGAGACGTTCCCCCCGAGCACCAACCTCACCGGCATCGGTGGCATGACCCTCGCCGACTCCGTCATGCCCTACGTGAAGAACGCCCAGATCATGAAGTGCCCCAGCGACTCCATCGGTTCCGTCGATATCGGCAGCATCGCGGCCGGCGCGGGCTTCCCCCTCGTCCCCGGCGCTGTCACTAACATGAGCTACTCCATCAACATCAGCGTCTTCCCCGACATAGTCATGTCGATGAAGCTCAGCCGCCCGTGGGCAATCGTCTCCCTCGCGCAGATCCAGCATCCGTCCCAGTGCCCCGGCACCTTCGACGCTGTTTGGAACTGGACCATGGCCAGCGGCGGCAATCTCTCCCAGCCCGTCTTCCGTCACAACGGGGGCGCGGTCTTCAGCTTTATTGACGGCCACGCCAAGTGGATCAACCAGACGGCGACGGACGGTCTGACCGGTTATTCCGCCAGCGACCAGCGCTTCTACTTCATGGCTCCGGGCACCTAGCCTGCGATGCCTTACTCACCCCACAAACCACCGCACCCCTGCTCCTCGACCGAGCAGGGGTGCGTCTGTTTTCTCCAGCCCGGATTCCTACTTCAACGCTTTGCTCGTCAGCAGAGCGACCCCTCGTCCGTGCTCGGGGCTGACCGCGCAGTAGTACATGTAGAACGTGTCGCTCGCGGCATCGTAGGCCAGCGAGATCTTGTGCGCATACTGCTTGTCGAGACCGCCCGGATGGCCGCCCGGCGCATACAGCGGGTCGGGATGCTTCGTCCAGTGCACCAGGTCGCGCGAGAAGGCGATCATGATCTGCGCCCCGCCCCTGCCCACCCCGAAGTAGAACATCGTCCAGTGATCGCCGTCACGGAAGACCTTCGGGTCTGAGCAGAAGCCGTCGTCGAAGCTGCCCGCCGGGCCGTTGCGCAGGACCGGGCTCTCGGGAAGCCGCGTCCAGTGAATTAGATCGGCGCTCGTGGCGACGCCGGTCTGCTCGATGCTGCCGTTGGCCGCGTTGTAGAAGTCCCAGAACTTGCCCTCGGCCTCGACGAGCCACGGCTGATAGATGCAGTCCTTCTCCCACTCGGCCGCGCCGTCGACGGAGAGGATGGGGCGGTCCTCCGAGGCGCGATGCCAGGCGACGCCGTCTTCGCTCCACGCGAGACCCTCGGCGCCGGGACGAATCTCGTAGCCGCCCTGCTTCGGGTAGCAGCCGTAGAGGACCCATAACTTGTCGTGCCAGCGCTTGAGGGTGCGGGGCGACTTGATGTCATACGACGAGAGCAACGGCCCGCCGAAGGTGACGCCGCCATGATCGAAGGCACCCTCCTTGCCGAAGCCCATCGCCAGGCCGCGGTACGTCCAGTGGAGGAGGTCGTCGCTCACGGCGAGGGCGGTCTGATAGCCGCGGCCGTCGAAGCCCGTGTACCACATCTGCCAGTGGCCGCCGAGCCGCCAAACGGTCGGGCAATCGACCATGCTGAAACCGAGGCCGTCGGCGGGGGAGGGCGGGATGATCCAGTCGGGGTAGTAGTGCCAGCCGCGGTAGGGTGCGGACCAGCGGTCGAGGGTGGGGCGATCGATAACTGGCATGGGGGTATCTCCTCTCGCAAGGATGCACAGCATCATCGCCACAAGGGTTTGGGTCTTCAGCCACGAAGGCGCGGACATGGCGCGGTCTTTCGCGCCACGCTTGCCCCAACCTTCCGACCAACTGCTTCGCGAAGCCGCACGCTTTCCAGTTTGCCGCGCGGACACTATGATGAATTCGGCGCTCCGTGGTCGAGCGGGCGGGCCAACGCCTCCGCCGGGGAGGGAACCATTGTGACACCTGTCGGAGACACGACAAACGCGTGGTCGGTGATCGCCGCAATCGCAGCTGTCGTCACGGCGGTGGCCACGGCCGTACTAGCTCTGTGCGCTGTGGCCCAACTCGCGCTCAAAGCGCCAAAGGTTGGGACCGCCCTCAAGTGGGCCGTCCTGGGCGCGGTGTCGCTGGGGCTCGTGGCGGCGGCCTTGTGGTACTCCCTGCGCCTGAGTCCCTTGGACAGGTTGGTTCTGGCGGGGGCGGTGACCGCTGCGGCCCTGACTGTCGCGTCCTACCGACGCCTGTGCCTGAGGCAAGCGTACCAGGGCGCCCAGGTCGTGTTCCGCGGCCCCGTGGAGATACCGGCGTCGGGCGCCAGGCAGGAGTGGGCGATCACCGACGTGATATCTGAACGCATGGGCACCATCGTCTTCTGGCTACACGCGTCCGACGCGGGCCTGAGACGCCCAGGCCAAGCACGCTATGTCTTCGAATACAGCGGAGGCTTCGAGGTTCACCCGACGACAACCGAGGAGGACGCCCGCGTACCACAGGAGGATCCCAGCAGATCTTGGACCTTCGACCGGAAGCCCCTTATCAAGCGGGTGACGAACGGATTCGGTCTAAAGCGCGAGCGCCTGCCTGGGACAGGCCCCCGGTGGGCGGTAGTCACCAGCGACCGGGAAGGGATAGAGCGATGGCCAGTGGTGATGGAGCGCGACCTAGACGAAGGCTGGCGTCACGTCGCCGTCTCATGGGACGTGAGGCTCAAGGGCTCTGACAAGAGCCCTTGGGCCTGCCTCTACGTTGATGGCGAACCCCACGAAGCCACCCCGGAACAGGCCGCGGAAATGAAGCAACACTACCCGGATGTGAAGGGCACGGTCGCCGTGGTCATAGGCACGTGGACGGATCTCAACGTAGGGTGGGGGTTCTACATCGGCGAGAAGATGGCATGGTTTGCGATCTTCCCAAGGGCTCTCGACGAACCGCAAGTAAAGGAGCTGGTCCGGCTGAAGCCGAGGGGTATTCCCCAGAACACTGCATCTGGAAGTGGCGACGAGGCCAGCGGGGAGACAGAGGAATGAGTATGGACGACGAGGTGAGGTTGGCTGAGGCGGTGATGGGGGAGGGGGAACTCGAGGCCGCCGTCGTGCGAAAGGTACCGGTCGGCAAGCTCGGGCCAAGCCCCTTTCAGCCGCGGCTCGAGTTCGGCGCCGCGGACCTCGCTCAACTCGCCGAGTCCGTCAAGCAGGCCGGCGTCCTCGAGCCACTACTCGTGCGCGCGACCGAGGGCGGGCGGTACGAGATCATCGCCGGCGAGAGGCGATGGCGCGCCGCGAAGGCCGCCGGCATGAAGTCGGTGCCATGCCTCGTGCTGGAAGTCGATGACACGCAGGCGCGGCTCATCGGCCTCATCGAGAACCTCCACCGAAGGGACCTGAGCGACTACGAACGCGGCCGGGCGCTGAAGCAGATCAAGGACGCGCTGGGTGTGTCGTGGGACAAGGTGGCCGAGCGGGTCGGGCTGAGAAGGCAGTCGGTCCACCGTCTCGTGAGCTTCGCTGAGTTGCCTGCTGAACTCGAAGAGGCGATGGGGGGCGGGACGAGCATGCGGCACTATGAAGCCCTCGCTCTTCTGAGCCGCAAGCCGAAGCAGCAGGCGGAGTTGGCCCAGGCGATCCGGCAGCGAGAGCTGAAGGGCGCTCAGGCCAAGCGGGCAGCCCAGGCCGTGAAGGCAGGCAAGGCGAAGAGCATCGAGGATGCCTTGCGGCAGGGCGTCTCGAAGCCGGAAAAGAAGAAGGCCGAGCCGCAAGCGAAGGGGGACAGGGTAGCGCAGATGCTGGGCGAGATGGTGACGGTGTCCATGCGGCTACGCGGAATCAGCGGTGGAGGCCTGACGGCGAGTCAGAGGGTGAGGATGATCGGTGGCATGGAAGCGCTGCGAGATGACATGTCCTGGCTCATCGACCTGCTTCGACGCGAGGAGAAATGAAACCACGTCATGTGTCACGCATGCGTGACACATTCCGAGGTTACACATTTCGGCGGCTTTGGAGTCGCCTGCGCGGTCACAAAAGGGTACACTGGAAGGTGTCGGAGTGTGTCGTCCCACACAGGGCAGGCCCCCGGCTAGACTTTTTCCTCAGGAGGCATGAAGCCTTATGCGACGCGGTTTCACCCTCATAGAACTGCTGGTCGTCATTGCGATCATCGCCATTCTGGCGGCGATCCTATTCCCCGTTTTCGCCAAAGCTCGCGAGAAGGCTCGGCAGACGAGTTGTCTGAGCAACCAGAAGGAAATCGCGCTGGCCGTCCTGATGTACGTGCAGGACTACGATGAGCGCATGCCCATCTCGTTCTTCGGATGGACCAGCCCTCCCGGGCCGCCGTATACCTGGCGAGAGATCGTCCAGCCCTACGTCAAGAACGTGCAGATCTTCCAGTGCCCGTCGGACTCGAACCAGTGGAACCTGCCTATCAATGCGTCGTACGGGATCAACACGAACTTCTTCAACTTCCTCGACGTGGCGCCCTTCTGGACGTGGACGGCCTCCCTGGCGCAGATCGTCAAGCCCGCCGAGACTGTGATGACGACGGACAACTCGAATGGCGACTGGCCGACAACCCCGTGGCTGGTGAACTATCGGCACAACGGGGGAGCCAACGTCAGCTTCATGGATGGGCACGCGAAGTGGCTGAGCCCGAACGCCCTCGTGATCCCAACGAATGTCTGGTGGTACTGGAACGGCAACGACAAGTAGGCGCGGGACGCGTAAAGAAAGAAGAGATGAGCCGGGGCGGCCGAAGGATGGTCGCTCCGATTTCGTTTTGGGGGGCAGGAGGATTGGGTGGGGCCGCAGAGGAAAGAGCCTGGGAATCACACATCAGGAGGGATCGTCGTGAGAAAAGGCTTCACTCTGATCGAACTCCTCGTAGTGATTGCGATCATCGCCATCCTGGCGGCCATCCTCTTTCCCGTCTTCGCCAAGGCCAGGGAAAAGGCGCGGCAGACATCGTGCCTGTCGAACCAGAAGCAGCTCGCGCTGGGGATACTGATGTACGCGCAGGACTATGACGAATGGACGCCGATTGCTTTCTATGGCTGGGCCTATCCGACCTGGCGAGACGTGGTCGTGCCCTACATTAAGAATGCGCAGATACACCAATGCCCCTCGGACTCGACGGTGTGGGGCACACCGCATAACGGATCCTACGGATTGAACTCGGAATGGTGGGGCGGGCCCTACACGGTGAACATCTCCCTGGCGCAGATCGTAAAGCCCGCCGAGACGTTCCTCACCGCGGACAACACCTCGGGGGACTGGCCGATCAATCCGCCCGGGTACCCGTACGGGTCGATGAACTTCCGGCACAATGAGTTCGCCAACTTCAGCTTCTGCGATGGCCATGCCAAGGCGATGAAGCAAACGCAGGCGTGGCCGGACAGCAATCCCTGGTATTACTTCCTGGCGAATAAGTAGGGCAGGGGCGGAAGGAATAGGACGGGGCGGCCGAAGGCGGTCGCCCCGTTTTCGTTTTGGGTGGGCGGGTGGAGGGCGGGTGCCGGGGATCCTTCGGCGACCAAGGACGTCGCTCTCAGGATGACATCCAAAGGCAGAAGGCAAAGAGGCCACAGCATGCCACCCCCTGCGGACCTGCGGTCCGCTTAGCTGGAAGCCCGCGGCTACACATGCCAATCGAAGAGCCACCAGGAGATCCTTCGCCGCGACACAAACCGTCGCTCGCTCAGGATGACAACGTGTGCGGCGCTGGGTGGCTGCAACGCAGGCTTCGGCGGGTGAGTGGCGAAACCGCATCCTTCGCTGATGCCAGAGACTAGTCCTGCCGTCCAACCCCATCGAGATCGCATCACCGCGCGAGCCGTCATCATCGGCCTCGCGCTCATTCCCCTTAACGCCCTCTGGCTCACGCAGATCGAGTACGTTCGCTACTCCGATAATGCCACGACCTCGGCGCTGTTCTTCAACTGCATCACCCTCCTCCTCGTCCTCATCGGGCTGAGCGCCGCGATCCGAAAAGTGGCGCCGAAGTGGGCTCTGTCGCGCACGGAAATCCTCGTGATCTACATCATGCTCGTCGTCGCCAGCGCCCTCGGCGGGCATGACCAGATGCAGATCCTCTTCACCACCATCGCGTGGCCAATTCAGAACGCGACGCCGGAGAATAAGTGGGCCGACGAGGTCGTGCCCCACGTCGCCAAGCACCTCATCCCCACCGATGAGCGGGCGCTGGCGAAGCTGTTCTCCGGCGGGTCGAGCCTCTACGCGCCCGGGCATATCGAGGCGTGGCTGAAGCCGCTGGGATGGTGGGCGCTGTTCGCGATCGTGTTCGTCGCGACGATGCTCTGCGCGATGGCGATCCTGCGGAAGCAGTGGGACTCGGAACGGCTGAACTACCCCATCGCCCAGACGCCGCTTGAGGCAACGACGCCGGGGCGGAAGAACATCCTCTTCGGGAACCGCGGGTTCTGGATCGCCTTCGTGGGCGCGTTCTTCATCCAGATGTGGAGGCTGTGCCACAACCTGTGGCCCGCGGTGCCGCCGATCAACATCGGGGTCAACATCTACACCTTCCCCACGCAGCCGCTGGCGTCGATGGGGCCGGTGCCGCTGTCGTCGTACCCCTTCAGCTACGGGATGGCGTTCCTGCTGCCGATGCAACTGCAGTTCAGCGTGTGGTTCTTCTTCTGGCTGGCGCGGGTGGAATTGGTGCTCTCGGCGATGGCCGGGTATACGCAATGGAACCGGTTCCCCTACGTGTCGCAGCAAGGGCTGGGGGCGTACTTCGGCGTGGCGGCCTTCGTGCTGTATGCGGCGCGGGTGCATCTGGCGAAGGTGTGGCGCGGGGCGATGGGTCGCGAGAAGGCGGTCGACACGGGCGAGCCGATGCCGAACACGCTGGCGGTGTGGGGGTTCATCGCGGGCGTCGCGTTCATCGGGGCGTTCTCGGTGGCGGCGGGGATGAGGGTGTCGACGACNNGATCCTCTACCTGGCGCTGTACCTGCCGATCGTGCTGACGCTGACGAGGCTGCGGGCGGAGCTGGGTCTGCCGACCATCGAGCTGTACCAGGTCGGGGCGGACGACATGCTGCAGAACATCGCCGGCGGGAAGGCGTGGACCAAGGGCGACCTGTCGGTGATGTCGCTGTACTTCTGGACGTGCCGCACGCACCGGCAACTGCCGATGCCCATCCATGGCGACGCGTTCCGGATAGGGGAGAGGGCGGGGATCAGTCTGCCCGGGCTGGCGGGAGTGATCCTCGGGGCGTCGGCGCTGGCGATCATCGCGGCGTTCTGGGCGTTCCTCCACGTCATGTACCAGGTGGGGTACGACACCGCGACGTTCACCGGACCGGCGAAGTGGGCCTTCGGGAATGAGCCGTGGGTGAAGCTGAGTTCGTGGCTTGCCAATCCGCGGGAGGCGAACTACGGGGCGAGCGCGGCGTACGCTTTCGGGGCGGCGTTCACCGGCTTCCTGTGGGTCATGCGGACGCGGTTCGCGTGGTGGCCGCTGCATCCGGTGGGGTACCTGGTGGCGGGGAGCTTCGGGCTGTTCCGGCTGTGGCTGCCAATCTTCGTGACGTGGCTGATAAAGAGTCTGCTGCTCAGGTACGGCGGGATGAGTGCGTATC
>PMZA01000537.1 GCA_003170595.1 Armatimonadota bacterium | reverse complement strand
CCGCTCTGAACACCGCACGCGCCCTCAGCACAACGCCACGGCTCCGGGCGGGTCATCGCTGCCGGACGGCGGGATATGCGGCCAACGCGCCGCAGCGGGCGCTCTGCAGGGGCACCTGGCGGAAGCCCGTGCGAAGATCGCAGCCGGAGGTCATGTTTGGCGGGGAAGCCCGGCTGGGTGGCGTGGCGGTCATGAGGGCGCTTCCTCCTCGACGATTGCTCCCATCGCGCGGGCGACATCCACCGGCCTCACATGGGTGTACCTTTCCGTCATGCGGCTGCTCGAGTGCCCTGCCACTTGCTGAGTCATCCTCAGATCGTGGGTCCGGTCATACAAATCCGTCAGGGCTGTGTGCCTAAGCATGTGAGGATGAACCCGCCGGCTGATGCCCGCCTTCTTCGCCAGGCGCGCCACGAGTTCTCGGACGTACCGCGAATTCAGCGGCTTNNCCGGCCCGTCGTTTGCCGCGGCTCACAGTGCAGAAAAGCGGCCCGCCCCGGACGTGCAGTGCTGCCCTGTGTTCCTGCCACCGCTCGATGGCCTGCCGGGTCGCGGACGACAACGGAAGGCCCTGGCGCCCTTGTTGCCCCTTGGTGGCTTTCCGCGGGAGCCGAAGGACCCAGACCGGCACGTGCCCTCTGTTGTCCTGCCATTGTTCGAGCCGGATCATGTCGGCCGTCACTTGGAGGGCCTCGCCACAGCGGATGCCAGCCTGCAGCATGAGTTGGAGCAGTCCGTAGTTGCGGGCACCTGTCGGCGTCCGGGTGTTGATCTGGTGGAGGATGGCCTCGACCTCCGCCTGCTCCAGCACCTCCGTTTCTTGTGTTATCGCTCAGCCCTCCTTTAATGCCGAAACTGCCTGTTCTCGGTATTCATCTGCACCCTGCGACAGGGGCTCGGGGCTTTCCGGCATTAAACCGGCTTCTTCGGGCGATTCGTGGGGGCTGCGGAAAGGGGCGATTTTGGCGTCTCCGGCTCAAGCACCAGCCCTCCGCCGCGCTCACTTCGCCGAGCGACACGAACCCGCCCGGACCTCACGTTGGCAAAGCGCCGACATTGCCCAAGCCCAGCGTGGCCGATGCACTCACGTCGGCGGTACAGGTGGAGCCCACAGTCGAGACAGCGGTAGCGGCAATCCTCGAACCCCACAGGCGGCTGTCTCATCACGATCTCGCCTCCAGCCCCAGCCGCTCCGTCGTCGCTGCCTGCCGCCGGTCTGCTTCACGCCACCCCTCAACCGTCTTCGCTTTCGCCCGCCGCATCCAGGGCTGCTCCCGCCTGTATGCCCGTAGGTCGCTGTAGCCGATCTTCGCCAACTCCACGAGTAGGTCGGCGTATTCCTCGGGTTTGGCAGAAAACGTGGAGGCGATGACGGCGGTGTACAAAGCGGCGCCGTGCTGACCGACGTGCTCGTAGCTCGTACAGAGGTCGTCGCGCTCGTAGCTGCACGGTATTGTCGGCAGCAAAGCGATGATGCCGCCGTCGGGGTCTCGCCATCTGCGGAAGATCACGGGCGTCGCGGCTTTTGCTTTCGCGGGGTCAACCGAGCGGGGCAAACCCTTTCGGCGGGGAGCCGTTGCATCCGACTGGACAGGCGTTGCGGAGAGGGGATCGCTCATCGGCTGGTACGACAAGTCACCGACTATCCCCACCAGAGGATCCAGACATCCCAGACATCGCCGTACCGCTCCTGATAGGCTGTCACGAAGGCCTTGACGCCCTGGACGAGCACCGGGACTTCCCTGAGCTTGCCGATCACGTCCAGCAGTTCCTTTGTGGTGACGTAGACCAACGGCCGGTCATACGCGTCCTTGTCGAAAGAACGCTCGCCGACTTCGCCGTTCTCAAGGGGTTCATAGCNNGCACGTCGGCGTGTAGTAAGCGCCCAGGCCCAGGGGCTTCTGCAGCGAGCGCAGGGCTTCGTTGAGGTGGGAGATGGGCAAGACGGCGCAGATCGGGACATTGCTCTTGCGCTCGCGCTCTTCCTCGAGTTGCTGCTCGCTGGTCATCGCGGCCATCAAGGTTAGAGAGATACTCATGACCGTAACGACAAGTCGCCTGCCTGGTGATCAGAATATCTCGCCTTGCTCAAGAGGGGCTTCGGTGTCGGCATCGCTCTCGACGACGGCAAAGCCCTTGAACTCGCCCTCTCCCTCGTCGACCCAGAAGGCCCAGTCCACATCGGGCGGCATGGTAGGCAGATGACTTGTCAGTTTGCACCAGGAGAGGACACGGGAGGCAACCAATGGCACGAGAGCCGGTAAAGGTAGTGGTGGTCATGCAAGGCGGGTGTCTCGTTGGTTGGTACGCCGACCTTGACGTTGACCTGATCGTTTTCGACCACGACGACCAGGGGCAGCCCATCGACGCCGCAGGCACAGAGACCGCGACAGGCGTCCTTCATGAGGAGAAGTCCGGCAGGATCACCGACCTTGACCCCGAGGTCTTGGGCCCCATCTCGGAGGAGTGGCCGGAGTACTAGGCTGACAGTGGTGGCGGGGAGTAGGCGGGCAGCTTGTGAGAGCGGCTTGCCGTGTGGGACTACTACATGCCCCACAACAAGAGGCAAAGGCATATCGACTCATCGTGGTTTCCTCCTACTTACGTCGGCGGCGGACAGGGTCGATGTGCTCGTGGACGCAGCACAAGGCCGCAACCAATCCCCAACACGTCCATCGCTTCATCCCACCGCCACCGTTGTCGCCTCCACCTGTCCCCCATCGCTTTCGACCCGGTCCATGTCATCCGCTACCAATACGCCCGCCGCCTGTAGCTCGGCGTCCATGGCGACGATTATCTGGCCGGCGCAGGTCGATATCCTTGCAAGGGACCCTCTGATGACTCCCGCTGAACAGGCGTGGTTTCTGCAGTAGGCGGCCCCATTGCTCGCGGTGTCGTGCCCCGACCAGTGCATGACCACGACGCTGACGGCTTCCGCCTCACCTTCGATCAGGGCATGAGCCTGGGGGTCCTGCTTCTCGCCCAGAGCCCGACGGTGAAGGATGCTGTGGGCACATTCGTGGATGATGGTCTGGCAAAGGATGCCCGCGCTGCGCTCCGAGTTGAGGGTGATGGCGCCAGTGAGTGCGTTGCTGTAGCCATTGACGTCGCCGAAGATGGGCTCGAAGGTCACGGAAAACCCAAGTCCCTGAGCGGCTCGAACGGCCGCGGCGAGAAGCGATTTCCCGTCCTCGCCCAGGTCCGCCTTGAAGTTCGGCAGGGGTTCGCCTTCGGTCTGGCTGACATCGAAAACATAGCCGACTCCGTAGTAGACGCGGCCAGGCTCCTCGGTCTCTTCGCCGGTTGCCTCGTCGACCACAGTCCTGCTTTCGCGGTGGAAGGGAACCAGGATGGGGATGCCCTTTTCGCCCTTCTTGACGTAGCGGCCGACTTTGAGCCACGCCCTGAACCCGGCAATGCGGCTGGCCGTTGGGCGGTGAGCAAGGACGCTGCAAACATTGTTGTAGCTGTACTGATGGAACTGGGAGACAAACCGGAGGTAGTTGTTGAAGGTCTCATCGCCATGGTTGGGGTCGGCGACGGCCTCGGCTAGCTGTAGGACGGTGGCGTGGATGGCGTCAACTTTGGCCTTGCGGTCGGCTTTCTTCCCCTCCGCGGTGCTGGCGGTCGTGTCGCTCATGACATGCCCGACAAGTCACCTGTCTACGGCAACGGACGACAACGACGCTGCGCCAAAGGTCGTCGGCTTCTCCGCTGTTGGTGGTGATGACTGGCGGGTGACTTGTCTTAACCCGCACGGAAGGGGCACCTGCGAGCAGTGGATCAAGGAAGGCAAGCATGCCCTGGAGTGGACGCGCCTGTCGTGTCACCAGTTCAAGGACAACGCGGTGCGGCTCGCTCTGTTCGAGCCGGCCTACAACCTGGGCAACTTCCTCCGTCGGCTCGTCCTGCCCCCGGAGATGGCCCGCTGGAGCTTGACGACCCTGCGCGAGAAACTGGTGAAGATCGGGGCTCGGCTGACCCGTCACGCCCGGCGGCTGATCCTGCAGATGGCGGAGGTTGCCATCTCGCGAGACCTGTTCGGGCAGATCCTCAGCCGCATCCGGCTCTTGTCGCCGGCACCGATGTGAGGCGCGCATTGTGCTGCCGTCATCGCTGATGAACTTGTGCTCTTCACTGACACGGGAGTGCGGTCACGGCTGGTGTCAGGCTGTGCTGCAGATTCAAACCCTATGGAGCGCCCTGGGTGTCGCCAAATCGGGCTCTTCAGGGCTTCTATCCCGGAGAAGAAGGTGCCTGTGGTTCCAGACCGAACCTTCAAGTGAGCTGGGCGGTTGTTCAGCCCACGAAGGAACGACACCCATTTGACGTGGGTAATCCCGGCTAACGGGGAAACGCGCGCGGTCTGGCGTCGGGCCGAGGTGAGCGACCCTGGCTGCCGAGCCCTATCACGACGACATCCGCGATGCGAGGGCCGAGTTCAGCGGCTCTGGCTGCATGCTGCTAGGCTGGAGCATCCTTGTGGCCCTGGCCGGCGCGCTGATCCTTCCCTTTGCCTGGGCGGCAGCCGCTTTCTACCGCTGGCTGCTCCTCAACCTTCGACTCAGCGACGGCACCACGTTCAGCTTCGCCGGCCGTGGTTTCGACGTCTGGGGCTACTTCGTCCTCGCGGCTCTGATCGGCGGTTTCACACCCCAGGTCGCGATGGTCTACTTCGATGGGTGGGATCCGCACGATAGTCACATCCACGCCACCGGCCTCGATATCAACCTGCTCAAGCCCCTGCTCGTCTGGGACATTGTGTCCGTCAAGCACCTTGGCCGCTCGAAGGTCAGCTTCCGCGTCAACCTTGCCGCCCCGGTCACCGTTCCCCTCGGCGCCGCCATGGCCGTCTTCGTCGTCGGCTGGGTCGTCCGCAATATCGGCTCGACCCGCGGCAAGCCCTTCACCTTCACCTTCACCGGCACCTGGCCCGCCTACCTCGGCTACTCGCTCCTGCTGCAAGTGTCCGTCGCCACCATCGTTGGCTGGGCCTGGGTCGCCGCCGCGATGTTCTGCTGGTTCTGCCGAAACCTCCAGGTCGAGGACGAGGAAGTGATCTTCCTTGGCAAGGGCCACGAGATCCTTTGGCGTGGCCTGGCCGGCGGCCTGGCCTGCCTTCTCCTGATCCCGATCCCGTGGATACTGGGCTGGTGGTACCGGTGGCTCTTCAGCTGCGTGGTAGTTAGGACCACGGCCCTGGAGCCCGACACGACAGGCCAGCCCTGGCCTGGGCCTACGCGCCCCTGCCCGTCATCCTGAGCCCTCAGCACATCCACCGTTGGTAAAGCCTCTCGCCCCTTTGGGTTGGGCATAGGTCCGTCTACACTAACACTCAGACTGGACATGACTTCGGGGGCAATGTCACCTTAGGCGACACCGGTGGGTTGGGCGGCCAATCTGCCTCGTCTGCCGAGGTACAGGGCCGCAGACACAACCTCACCTCGCCCCATACAGGAGTGATCTCGATGGCGAGAGCACTCTGGCTACTGTGCTTATCGCGGCGCTGGGGCACGCCCTTGGGCCGCATCTCGTCCCGGTAATACTCGCATCGCCCCTAGCCCAGGGCCTTCCGGATCACCTCCACCACGCTGCGCTGGGAGATCCCGTCGCCGGGCTCAGATCGGCGGGCGGTACGTTCGGCTTCGAGCAGGGAGATACCTTCGCGGATCGGCGAGACGGTGTCGGGCCGGGGCGCGCCGATGTCGTCGCCTTCCGGTTATGACGCCTCTTGCCCCAGTCGCCCAGCCTGTCCGCACGTGGGCTGTTCACCCGCCATCGGTCTCGGGTTCGGCGCTGGTCGCGGCTTTCCTGCCTGGCCGTCGTCCATGTGGTCCCCCCCGTGAGCGGCACCAACCGCACTGCAAGTCCGGGACGATTGGAGGTTCACCTCCCTATGGCGCTCGTCGCCTGCCGCCAACCCTCGCCCGCGCGGGCCGCTCAGCGTGACCGCGTGGGACCTATGCCCATCACCCTTCCTCGATGGCACCCATCGCCCGGGCGACGGCGACCGGGTGGACGTGCGTGTAGCGTTCGGTCATGCGGCTCGTGGTGTGGCCAGCTACGTCCTGCACCAGCCGCAGATCACCTGTCCGGTCGTAGAGTTCGGTCAGGACCGCTACGGG
>PMZA01000464.1:614-14837 GCA_003170595.1 Armatimonadota bacterium | reverse complement strand
TCAAGGCCCGCGAGGCCGAGTTCGCCGTCGTCTGCTCGCAGATCGGCTACCACCACCTCCGCGAGGCCTTCCCGGTCCGCCAGCGCGCCCGTCTTCATCTCCTTCATCACGGCCTCGACCCGTCGCACTTCACCCCCGCCCCGCGCCTGATGACCTCGCGCCCGATCATCCTTTGCGCTGGCCGCCTCGTCCCGAAGAAGGGGCACTCCCATCTCCTCAAGGCCGCCTCGATCCTCCTTCATCGCGACCGCAGCTTCGAGGTCCACATCTTCGGCGACGGCCCCCTCGAGCCATCCCTCCGCGAGATGATCGCCGCCCTCCACCTCGAAGGCTGCGCCCATCTCCACGGCTCGGTCCCCGAGGATCAGCTTCTCTCGGCCTATCACGACGCCGACATCTTCGTCCTTCCCTCGATTCAGGCCCCGGACGGCGACAACGAGGGCATCCCCAACGTCCTCCTCGAAGCCCTCGCCCTGCAGGTCCCGGTCGTCGCCTCGCGAACCGGGGGTGTGCCCGAGGTCATCCACGACGGCGTCACCGGCCTTCTGGTCGAGCCCGGCAATCCATCCGATCTCGCCGACGCCCTGGACCGTCTGCTCTATGACGACCACCTGCGCCTCGCCCTGGCCGCCGCCGGCAGGATACGCATCGAGCAGGATTTCGATCTCAACAACAACGTCCGCGAACTCTTCGACCTTTTCCGCTCCACGACGGGCTGAAGTTGCCCTTGCTTTTCGCTTTACGGCGTCATATTGCGGACCCGCATCAGGGAACCTTCGCGCTCCACCAACGTAAACTAAACGCAGAACCGTAGTCGCAGCCTTCAGGCTGCGGCTGTGGACGTGTGGTGGGCCTTTGCTTTTCTGCATGGCTTGCTGTAGGGCGCGGGTTTATCCCGCGCCGGCCTTTGCTTTTCCTTATCGCTTTCCGCCGTCATCCTGATCGATCCAAGCTTTCCCTTGAACGCCATGAGCGAAGACGATATCCCCGAACCCCTTGAACCCATCGACCACGTCGACCCCGCCGACGCCCAGCCCGCCGATTCCGCCGACCGCCAGGAGATGTCCCGCGCCGGTCGCCAGATGACTCTCGGCGCCCTCATCATCTCCTTCTTCCTCGCCCTCGGCCGTTTCGCCGGTTTCATCAAGAACATCGTCATGGCCCACTTCTTCGGCGCCACGGGCCTCACCAGCGCCTTCCTCTCCATCTACAACGTCATCGCTTTCGGCTTCTACACCAAGATCGAGAGCACCCTCCGCCCGACCTACCTCCCCGAGTTCGTCCGCGTGCGCGACCGCGATGGCGAGGAGGCCGCCTTCCGCATCCTCGGCTCAGCCAGCGTCCTCGTGGCCCTCGTTCTCGCCGTCGTCGGCGCGGCTCTTGTCATCTTCGCGCGCCCGATCATCCTCCTTCTCTGGCCGACCGCCGTCTGGGTGAAGGACCCCGGCTCCTTCGAGGCCGCCGTGGTCATGCTCCGCCTCATGGTCCCCGCCTTCATCTTCCTCAGCCTCTCCCTCATGCCCGAGCTGACCCTCCACGCCTACAAGCGCTTCGCCCTTCCGGCCTTCGCGGAGTTCTGCTACCGCATGGGCATGATCATCGCCATGGTCGCCGCCCTCTACCTCATCTGGCGCCCCAGCAATCCCGTCGCCATCTACGCCGCCGCCTTCGGTGTCGTCCTGGGCTCATCCCTCCGCCTCCTGGTCATGCTCCCCGGCCTCCGCTCGCAGCTCCACCTCCTCCGCTTCTCGCCCTTCTGGCGTGAGAAGTCCGTCCTCATCATGATGGCCCTCATGCCCCCGGTCATCCTCAGCCTCCTCTTCTCCTGGCTTCGCGTTTACACCGACTCTCTCTTCGGCAATCGCATCTCCGAGGGTGCTTACACCTGCCTCGTCTATGGCCGCTCCATGGTCGACGCCCCGGGTCAGATCCTCCCCCTCGCCGTCAGCTTCGTCGTCTACCCCTTCCTCTCCCAGTGGGCCGTGAAGGATGACCGCGCCCGCCTCGGCCGCACCCTCGTCGGCATGACTCGCGCCATGGCCTTCGTCTACCTCCCCATCACCATCGGCCTCATGGTCATGGCTCGCCCCATCATCTCCCTCGTCTTCGGCCACGGCCGCTTCAGCTCGGGCGACGTCGACCTCGCTGCCCTCGCCCTCTACTGCTACGCCCCCTCGATGGCCTTCCTCAGCGTCGAGGGTTCCATCAACAAGTGGTACTTCGCCCTCCAGAACACGTGGACGCCCTCCTTCGTGGGCATCATCTCCGCCTGCCTTCACATCGCCATCTCCTGGGTCGGCGTCACGTACATGGGCGGCTCCGTCGCCGCCATCGCCCTCGCGCTCACAATCTCCAAGTCCCTCAAGGTCATCGTCCTGTACATCCTTCTCCGCGGCAAAGTCGAGGATGTGAACCTCCGCGCCCAGGGCGTCTGGGCCGCCCGCCTCGCCTTCGCCGTCGCGACCATGGCCATCCTCGTCTGGGCCGTCGCCCCGCACCTCACCTCCTTCTTCGCGACCTGGCACCCGCCCGTCGGTGGCAACAAGGTCCGCATCCTCACCCTCCTCTGCTCCGTGGGCGCGGTGGGCATGGTCTGGTACATCCTTGCCTGCTGGCTCATCGGTGTCGAGGAAGTCCGCGCCGTCGCCGCTCGCCTGCGCGCCAGGGTGGGCCGCTCCGGTGGGTAACCTGTCTGAGGCACCGCCCGCGCCGCCTCATCCCCTCCGCCTCCTTCACGTCCTCGAGGCCTTCCTCGGCGGCACGCGCCGCTTCCTTCTCGATGTCTGTGAGGGCCTTCCCCGCGAGGATTTCCTTCAGCACGCCCTCGTCTCACCTCTCCGCGCCGAGGACTTCGGGGACATGGAGCGCCTCCGCGCCTCGGGGGTCGAGGTCTCGCTCCTCCCCATGACTCGCGCGGTCAGCCCCATCTCCGACCTCCGCTGCTACCTGGCCCTCCGCCGCATCCTCTTCGCCTGGCGTCCCCACGTCCTCCACGCCCATTCCTCCAAAGCCGGTTTCCTGGCCCGTGCAGCGGCTGAGAGCCTCCCGATTGAGCAGCGCCCGACGGTCATCTACTCCCCCCATTGTTTTGCTTTCCAGGCCCGCACAGGCGCCCTCCACCACCTCCTCTACCGCACCCTCGAGCGCGCCGCCGCCGCCTGGACCGACGCCTACGTCTTCGTCGGCCAGGGCGAAGTCCTCGCCGCCCTCGACGCCGGCCTCCATCCTCGACGCGAGGCGCATCTCCTCCCACTCCCCGTCGACGCCACGCGCTTCACCGCCACGCCCACCCGTTCCCGCGCCGACCTCGGCCTCCCCGACGGCCGCCTCCTGGCGATGATCGGTGGCCTCCGCCCGCAGAAAGCCCCCGACCTCGCTCTCCATGCCTTCGCCGAGGCCGCGCCCGACGTCCCCGACGCCCACCTCGTCTTCGTCGGCGAGGGGCCTCTCCGCGCCCAGCTCGACGCCCTCACCGCGCGCCTCGGCCTCACCTCCCGCGTCACCTTCCTCGGCAGCCGCGACGACCTCCCCGACCTCCTCCCGTACTTCGAGGCCGTCCTCCTCGCCTCGCTCTGGGAGGCGATGCCTTACTCGATTCTGGAGGCCATGGCAGCCTCGCGCCCGATCGTGTTAGCCGATCTTCCCGGTCCCGCCGATGAGGTCGCCGAGGCCCGCGCCGGGCTCACCTTCCACCCCCATCGCAGGCACTCCCTGGCGGCCGCGATTCGTGGAATCATGATGATTCCCCCCGCCCAGAGAGCCTCCTTTGGAGCCTCCGGAGCGGCCTTCGTCCGGACGCGACATAACCCCACCGAATCCCTGGCCGCTTTAGGAAGCATTTACCAAGCTTTGGCACCCAATATTTAACACATTTCTATCGATTCACCGGCTTCGCGACGCCCCCGGAACGCCTCGGAAAAGCCTCTGAAATACCCCTTTTTGGCCCCCGTTTTCCTTGACCATGGAGCCCCCAGCGTGGTATACTTTGGAGTGGTGGAATTGACCACCCACGACGGGCAGGTCGGGGGTCTGGGGCAGTCCCTCGGAGCACTGGAAGCGGCCCTCTGGCCGCTCCTGTTTTTCTGTCGCCACGGTCTTTCGGCGGCTCACAACGTAACGCTTCCCATCTTGCTTCCGAGCGTCCGTTCGCGTCTTCACCTGTCATCCTGAGCGTGCGCAGCGAAGCTGCGCCGCGAAGGATCTCATTATCTCTCCATCGCTTGGCTCAAGTCAGCTTTCGCGTAGCATGCGTTCCGGAGGCGATGCGCCTTCGACGCGGCCAAAGCCGCCGTAGGCGGCGCGGGGTCTGGGGACTGTGTCCCCAGCGGGGTTCGGGGCAGCGCCCCGAGGTCTTGCTCTTTGCTCTAAGGAGTTGACTTATGCCTGAAGGTAATCCTACTCACTACACCGCGAAAGACATCCGCGTCCTGAAGGGTCTCGAGGCCGTCCGCAACCGCCCGGCCATGTACATCGGCTCGACCTCCTCCCGCGGTCTCCACCAGATCCTTTACGAAGTCGTCGACAACTCCATCGACGAAGTCTTCGCCGGCGTCTGCGACAAGATCGAGGTCACCATCTTCGCCGACGGCACCGCCGAGGTCTCCGATAACGGGCGCGGCATCCCGGTGGACATGCACCCCACCGAGAAGCGCTCCGCCCTCGAGGTCGTCCTCACCACCCTCCACGCCGGCGGCAAGTTTGGCGGCGCGGGTTACAAGGTCTCCGGCGGCCTCCACGGCGTCGGCGTCTCCTGCACGAACGCCCTCTCCGAGTACCTCGAGGTCGAGGTCTCCCGCGAGGGCGCCAAGTGGTATCAGCGCTACGAGCGCGGCCGCCCCCTCGCGAAAGTGGAGAAGCGCGGTCCGGCGAAGGGCACTGGCACCCGCGTGCATTTCATGCCCGATCCCCAGATCTTCGAGACGCTCGACTTCGACTTCGAGATCGTCGCCCGCCGCCTCCGCGAGTTGGCCTATCTTTCCGGCGGCGTGAAGATCATCCTCCGCGACAAGCGCGAGGGCCGCGAGCAGGAAGAGGTCTTCTACTTCAAGGGCGGCATCACGGCCTACGTCGAGCATCTCAACGAGGGCTCCGGCACGCTCCATAAGCCCATCTATTTCCGCAACGAGCGCGACGGTGTCGACGTCGAGATCGCCGTCCAGTATTCCGACGGCATCCACGAGACGCTGCTTTCCTACGCCAACGCCATCCACACTCTCGAGGGCGGCACCCATCTTTCGGGCTTCAAGTCCGCTGTCACGGCCGCGATCAACAACTACGCTTTCTCCTCCGGCCTCCGCAAGGAGAAGATGCGCCGCTTCACGGGCGACGAAGTCCGCGAGGGCATGACCGCGGTCATCTCGGTCAAGCTCCTCAACCCCCAGTTCGAGGGGCAGACGAAGACCAAGCTCGGCAACTCCGACGTCGAGGGCCTGGTTTACTCGATCGTCTACGAGGGCATCTCCGAGTTCCTCGCTGAGACGCCGGCCATCGGCAAGCGCATTATCACCAAGGCCGAGACGGCCTCTCGCGCCAACGACGCCGCCCGCAAAGCCTCCGAGGCCACGCGCAAGTCCGCCCTCTCCGGCAGTTCCCTCCCCGGCAAGCTTTCCGATTGCCAGACGCGCAATCCCGAAGAGTCCGAGCTGTTCCTGGTCGAGGGAGACTCGGCTGGTGGCAACGCCAAGCAGGCGCGCGATTCCCGTTTCCAGGCGATCCTGCCTCTCCGCGGTGTGATCATCAACGTCGAGAAGAACCGCCTCGACCGCGTCCTCGGCAACGAAGAGATCCGCGCGATGATCACGGCCCTCGGCACGGGCATCCACATCCCGGTGAATGGCGAGTCCGACGAGAACAGCTCGGGTGAGTCCTCCTCGATGTTCGACCTGGGCAAGCTCCGCTATCACCGGATCATCATCATGGCGGACGCCGACGTGGACGGCTCGCACATCCGCACGTTGATCCTCACGTTCTTCTTCCGCTACATGCAGCCGCTGATCCGCGAGGGGCACATCTACATCGCCCAGCCGCCTCTCTTCCGCGTCAAGGCGGGGAAGGAGACGGCGTACGCGATGGACGAGGGCGCGTTGCAGGGCGTGCTGGCGAAGATGAGCCGCAAGCCGACGGTATACCGGTTCAAGGGCCTCTCGGAGATGGACCCGGACGACCTTGCGGAGACGACGATGGAGCCTGAGCATCGCAAGTTGATGCAGGTGACGATGGACGAGGGGGAAGAGGCGTCGCGGATCATCTCGGTCTTGATGGGTGACAACGTAGAGCAGCGGCGCGAGTTCTTGGTAGCGCACGCGAAGGCGACGCAGGACCTCGACCTCTGGGCCTAAGCCCGCCTTTGCCTGGCTTTCGCCTTTCCTTTCGCATGCTGTAGGGCGGGGATTTACTCCCCGCCGGCCTTTGTCTTTCGCCTTTGCCTGGTCTGAGGAGGGGCCGAATCAGATGGCGCGCTTGCGCGTCATCGAATCCGGCCCGCTTTTCGCCTTCCAGGGCGCGGGTCTAATACGTAACATCGTCATGTGTCACGCTTGCGTGACACATTCCAGGGTTACCCATTCGGTCCCTTGCAGGGCGGGGGTTCCTTCCGCGAGATCACATGTATTGCCCGTCGCGAACCGTGACCGAACGCAAGCTGTCATCCTGAGCCCGACGCTTTCCGTCGGCGAAGGATCTCATTCTGGCTCTGTGCCTTTGCCTTTCTCATTCGCCTTAGACCGTCATCCTGCCTGTCCTGAGCCTGTCGAAGGAAGAGGGACGGTTTGTGTCACCGAAGGACCTGTGGTGGCATCTTTGCCTTTTATCTTTCGCATCGCTTTCTGCGCGGACGCTAGCGTCCGCCTGGCGGAGATTCATCCCCGCCGCGAGATCCGACCATGTCCGCCACCGAGCAGACAACCGAAAAGCGCTTCCCTCTCGTCCTCCTCACAGGCGCGGGAGCCGTCTGGCATCTCAACTACCCGACGGCGCGCGGGATGTGGGATGGGCTCAAGGTCCTCTTCGGGCAGGTCAGCGCCCCAGCGGGGTGGGACTCCGAGGCGCCCGCAGGGCGACGGAATGATCGGCCGAGCTGGCCTGACGCGAAGCAAGGCTGGGCGCAGTTTCACGAGGCGGCGGGTGAAAACTTCGAGCACCTCCTCGACAGCGCGCGGGGCGCGCAACAGGGGGGCGACCGCGACGACCGCAGGTACGGCGAGGCCCTGGAGGACGCCGTTATGACGTACGTCGCGGCGATCCTGTCCCGAGACCCTCAGGCCCGGCCCGGCGTCCGGTTTCCGGAGACCATGCGAGGCGACCGACGCCTCATGCCACTAGCGCACTTCTTCTTCTACCTCACAGAACACATGCAGCCGCGAGCCGATGCACCCCTCCCGGTCGTGCCCCTTTTCACCACAAACTATGACCCCACTTATGACGCCCTGGCGGAGTTCTGTGGCTGGTCTGACCTCAACTGCGACCGTCGGCTAACCGAGTCCATGCGCGTCCATACCCCGACGCGGCCGGCGCGCTACACGCCGCGCCTAATCGACCCGCGCGATCCGAACGCGCCCTACGCCGGGGAGGACCGCACGCCGGTCGTCGAAGTGAACTACCTGCAGGGCCACCTGTCTTGGTGGCGGGACGACGCCGGGCAGGACGTTAGGTCATTCTGGGGGCCGGAGAGGCCGCCCGGGCTTTCGCGGGCTTGGCTACCCCCCGGCACCGATAAGCTCCCCGTCTACACGAGCCATTTTGACCCGCACGACTGGCTCCGCGCCGCGGTCACCGACGCGAGTGTGTTGGCCGTGATCGGCCAAGGCCTGAGGGACCGCAACCTTTTCGGGTTCATCCAAGCGGCCGCGCGGCGGAATCAGGACCTTAGGATAGTCGTGATAGACCCGTTCGACCCCGGCACGGGCCTGATGGAGGAGGCCTTCGGCCCAGCCTACGGGCAGGGCCGCGTCCTGTGGGTGCCGGCGCCGTTCACACCGTGCCTGTTCCCCCTCATGGCCCAGGCGCTCTGGAGGCGTGCCGCCGGGGGCGACGACCGGGAACTCGCCGAGGGTTGCTGGCACCAGGTCGCGGCGCTACTAGACGACAGTTGCGTCGCGCTCTCGGCCGCCCAACCCGCCCCCCTGAGCCCAGCCGAGCAACACATCGGCAACTACGCCGTCGTACACGCGCTCCCCCACCAGGTGACCGCGACCGCCTACGCCGAGGTCATCCTGGAGCCCATCTTCGAAGGCAAGTACGCCCGCGGCATCTGCTTTCGGCGTTGGGGCAGTGACGGCGTCTGGCTGGCGGTCGGCGCCGAGCTGGGAGACCCGGAAACCCATCGGCTCGTGCTCCGACAACTCGATCCGGACGACCCACGCGGGGTCAATGACCTCGCCGACTATTGGGCCTTCCCCGGAACGCCCCCATGGGCTTCCGAACCAGACCTCGGCGACCACCAGTTCCGCACGAGTCCCTTCCGCCTGCTCATGTCCATCGTCGGCGAAAGGGTAACCGTGGCCGCCTTGTGGCCCGAGGGCTACGTCACGGGCGTCCTCAGCGCCGACCTCGGCGACCGCCTGACCGGCGAGCTCGAAGTCGGAGTCTTCTTCTGGGGCGAAACCCCAGAATCGCACATCGGCGACCTTCGCATCGCCGGGTCCATCTAACGAGGTTCCGTAATGCCCAATAACGAAGACGACCAACCACAAGAACAATCCATCGCCCGCTTCCTCGAGCCCATCTCCGTCGAGCAGGAGATGACCGATTCCTTTACCCGTTTCGCCCTATCGGTCATCATGGCTCGCGCCATCCCCGACGTCCGCGACGGCCTCAAACCGTCTCAGCGCCGCATCCTCCTCGGCATGCACAACGAGGGGCTCACCCCCGACCGCCCCCACGCCAAGTGCGCGGCCATCGTCGGCGAGACGATGAAGACCTATCACCCCCACGGCGACCAGGCCATCTACGACACCCTCGTCCGCATGGCTCAGGACTTCAACATCCGCTACCCCCTCGTCCATCCCCAGGGCAACTTCGGCTCCCCCGACGGCGATCCCGCCGGCGCCATGCGTTACACCGAGGCCCGCCTCTCCGTGGTCTCCATGGCCATGGCCGACGACCTCGACAAGGAGACCGTCGACTGGCAGCCCACCTTCGACGAGCGCAGCCAGGAGCCCAAGGTCTTCCCCGCCCGCTTCCCCAATCTCCTCTGCAACGGCTCCTCTGGCATCGCTGTCGGCTACGCGACCAACATCCCGCCGCACAACCTCGTCGAGGTCGTCGAGGCCGCGATCCATGTCCTCGATAATCCCAACACTCCGCCCGAGCATCTGATGAAGTACATGCCCGGCCCCGACTTCCCCACCGGCGGCATCATCCTCGGCCGCAAGGGCATCTGGGACTATTTCAAGACCGGCCGCGGCTCGGTCACGATGCAGGGCCGCGCCGTCGTCGAGCCCCTCGACCGCGCCCGCTCCGCGATCATAGTCACCGAGCTCCCCTACCAGGTCTCCCGCTCGACGGTCATCCTCCAGATCGCCAAGCTCTACAGTGATGGCAAGCTCGACGGCGTCGCCGACCTCCGCGATGAGTCCGATCGCAAGGGCATGCGCATCGTCGTCGAACTCAAGCGCGACGCGAATTCGTCCGTCATCCTCAACAATCTCTACAAGCACACGAGCCTGCGCACGAACTTCGCGGCGAACATGCTCGTCCTCGTCCCGGTGGGTCAGGCCCTCGTCCCGCGCCAGTGCAACGTGCGGGACATGCTCAACTTCTTCCTCATCCACCGCCGCGAGGTCATCATCCGCCGCACGCAGTTCCTCCTGCGCAAGGCCGAGGAACGCGCCCACATCGTCGAGGGCCTCCTCCGCGCCCTCGATCTCATCGATCAGATCATCGAGCTGATCCGCGGGTCGCAGAATCGTTCCGCCGCCCGCGAGGGCCTGATGTCGCAGTTCTCCTTCTCCGAGCCCCAGTCCGACGCGATCCTTTCGATGCAGCTCGGCCAGCTCACCCGCCTTTCTCGCGACGAGTTGGAGAAGGAGATGCGCCAGCTTCAGGAGGCCATCGCCGAGTACAAGTCCATCCTCGAGTCCGAGGAGAAGCAGTCGGAGGTCATCAAGAAAGAACTCCGCACCCTCGCCCGCGAACTCGGTGACGCCCGCCGCACGAAGATCCTTGAGGGCGAGGTTACCGACATCGCCATCGAGGACCTCATCGATCAGGAAGACGTCGCGATCACGATCACCCGCGACGGCTACATCAAGCGCCTGCCCGTCGACACCTACCGCCCCCAGGGCCGCGGTGGCCGGGGCATTCTCGCGCTGACGAAGAAGGAAGAGGACACCGTCAAGGACCTCTTCGTCTGCTCGACGCACCACATCCTTCTCTCCTTCACCAATCGCGGCTCGGTCTACCGCATCAAGGCCTACGAGGTCCCGATGGCCTCGCGTACGGCCCGCGGCACGCCGATCCAGAACATCGTCCCCCTCGACGACGGCGAGCGCGTGACCGAGATCATCCCGGTCCCCTCCTTCGACGTGGGCGGCTATCTCTTCATGGTCACCGAGCAGGGCGTGCTGAAGAAGAGCGCCCTTACGGATTTCGATACGCGCGTCCGCTCCCGGGGCCTCCGCGCCATCGATCTTGACGAGGGCGACCAGCTTCAGTGGGTCCTCCATACCGACGGCACGCGCGACGTCATGCTCGTCACGAGCGCGGGCAAGGCCAACCGTTTCGATGAGGCCTCGGTCCGGTCGATGGGCCGCTCCGCCCGTGGCGTGCGCAGCATGAAGCTCGAGAAGGGCGAGAAGCTCGTCGTGGCGGTCTCGGTCCGCAAGGACGACCCGCGCGACCTCCTCGTCGTCGGCGACTGCGGCCTCGGCAAGCGCACCCCTCTCGAGGAGTACGCGACCAAGGGCCGCACGGCTCACGGCGTCCTGACGATGCGCGTGACGGAGAGGACCGGCGACGTCATTGGCGCCGCGGTCTGCGAGCCCGAGGACGAGGTCATGTTCATCACGGCGAATGGGGTTCTCTTGCGGACGGTCGTGAAGACCATCCGGCAGACGGGCCGCGCGGCGATGGGTGTACGCGTGGTGCGACTGGGCGAGGGCGACAGCCTGATGGGCCTCGCCAAGGTCGTCCACGCCGCCACCGTGAACAACAACGACCACGAGGAAGGCGACGAGGAAGGCGACGAAGCTGACGACCTCGAGATCGAAGAGGAACTCGAGGAAGTAGAAGAAGACGAGGACCTTGAAGACGAGGAAGACGAAGAGTCGGGAGAATAGCCTTACCGGCTATCCGCACGCCCGCCATGCGCTGTAGCCGCGGCCTTCCAGGCCGCGGGGGTGGAGGGCTGTGGCCTCTTTCGCCTTCTCTTTCTGCTCTACGGCCTTGAGCCGTCATCCTGAGCGCGACCCGTGCGCGAAGGACCTGAGGTGGCCGCGTTTCTTGCCTTTTGCTTTTCTTCTTTCGCACTTAGAGGGAGGATGCACTTCATGGCCGACATCCGTGAACGTCTCAATGCCGATTTGTCCGACAACGCCCGCAGGGTTCTCGCTCGCCGCTATCTCATCAAGGACAACAGCGGCAACCCCATCGAGGAGCCCGAGGACATGTTCTGGCGCGTCGCCCACAACATCGCCGAGGCCGAGTTGCAGTATGGCGGCTCCGAGGCCGTCGTCGAGGAGTGGGCCGAGCGCTTCTACGAGGCGATGGTCAAGCTCCTCTTCCTCCCCAACTCCCCGACGCTGATGAACGCCGGCCGCCAGTTTCAGCAGCTCTCGGCCTGCTTCGTCCTGCCCGTTGAGGACTCGATCACGAGCATCTTCGAGACCTTGCGCAACACCGCCCTCATCCACAAGTCCGGCGGCGGCACGGGCTTTTCCTTCTCACGCCTGCGCCCGAAGGACGACATCGTCTCCTCGACCAAGGGGGTATCCTCCGGCCCGGTCTCCTTCATGCAGGTCTTCGACGCGGCCACCGACGCGATCAAGCAGGGCGGCACCCGCCGCGGCGCGAACATGGCCGTCTTGCGCATCGACCATCCCGACATCCTCGATTTCATCGATGTCAAGCGCGACGAGTCCAAGCTCACCAACTTCAACATCTCCGTCGCCGTGCCCGACGTCTTCATGGAAGCCCTCGCCGCCGATACCACCTATCCGCTCATCAACCCGCGCGGCAACGAGCCTGCCGGCGAACTCAGCGCCCGCGACGTCTTCGCCCGCATCGTCGACGGCGCCTGGACCATCGGCGACCCCGGCGTGGTCTTCATCGATCGCATCAACCGCGACAACCCGACGCCCGCCCTCGGCGAGATCGAGTCCACCAACCCCTGCGGCGAGCAGCCGCTCCTCCCTTACGAGTCCTGCAACCTTGGCTCGATCAACCTCGCCCGCTTCGTTGTCGGCGAGAAGATGCACGGCACGATCGACTGGGACGCCCTCGCCGCGACCCTCGACATCGCCGTCCGCTTCCTCGACAACGTCATCGACATGAACCGCTTCCCCCTCCCCGAGATCGAGGCGATGACCAAGGGCAATCGCAAGATCGGCCTCGGCGTGATGGGCTTCGCGGACATGCTCCTCCTCCTCGGCGTCCCCTACGATTCCGACCGCGCCGTCGACATCGCCCGCGAGGTCATGGGCTTCATCCAGGAGCACGCTCGCGAGGCTTCGGTCAAGCTCGCCGAACAGCGTGGCGTCTTCCCGAACTGGGACGGCAGTGTGTGGGAGAAGCGCGGTCTCAAGGTCCGCAACGCGACGACCACCACCATCGCCCCGACCGGCACGATCTCGATCATGGCCGGCTGCTCCTCGGGCGTTGAGCCGCTCTTCGCCGTCGCCTTCTCGCGCCACGTCCTCTCCGGCGACACCTTGGTCGAGGTCAATCCGATCTTCGAGGATATCGCCCGCGACCGCGGCATCCACTCGCCCGAACTCCTCGTGAAGATCGCCGACCACGGCACGGTCCGCGGCCTCCCGGAGATCATGCCCGACCTCCAGCAGCTCTTCGTGACGGCCCACGAGATCCATCCCGATCAGCACGTCCGCCTTCAGGCGGCCTTCCAGGAGTTCACGGACAACGCCGTCTCGAAGACGATCAATTTCCCCAACGACGCCACGCGCGAGGAAGTCGCCCGCGCCTATCAGTACGCCTACGAACTCGGCTGCAAGGGCTGCACCACCTATCGCCCGAACGCGGTGACCGGATCGGTGCTGGCCGCGCCGCAAGCGGTCGCGCCCGACGACGGCGAAGAACCGCAATTGCCGTTGGAACTGCCGCGCGAATTCGGCGGCATCGTCTACATGACCAAGCCGCTCGACCGGCCGGACGTGCTGCTCGGCCAGACCTACAAGATCAAATGGGCGGACGCCGATCACGCCTTCTACATCACCATCAACGACGTGGAGAAAGACGGACGCCGGCGGCCTTTCGAAATATTCATCAACTCCAAGAACATGGAGGCCTATGCCTGGACGCTGGCGCTGACCCGCATGATCTCGGCGGTGTTCCGCCGCGGCGGCGACGTTTCCTTCGTCGTGGACGAACTCAAGGCGGTGTTCGACCCGCGCGGCGGGCAATGGATGGAAGGCCATTATGTGCCCTCACTGCTGGCCGCTATCGGCGAAGTGGTCGAACGCCACATGATCGCCATCGGCTTTATCGCATCGCGCGGCGACACCGAAGACCAAAGGCGGGCCGTGGCGGTGGCGGCGGAAGGCGCGCCGGCCAAGCGTTGTCCGCGCTGCTCCTCGCCCAGCTTCGTCAGGCTGGAAGGCTGCGATTCCTGCCTTTCGTGCGGCTATTCGAAATGCGGCTAAGGCGGCTAGAATAGCTTCCGCATGAAATATTCCAGCCGGTTCTTTCTTTACGCGCCCATAGGCATGTTTCTCGCCATTGCGCTCGGCGTCGGCATTCATTGGTGGCTGGCGGCGTCGGCCCTGTCGGCCCGGCTTCAGGCCATGGACGGGCGCGAGATCGCGCCCGGCATGACCATGCGCTTCGCTTCGCGCACTATCGCCGGCTTTCCCTTCAGCCTGGACACAGCGTTTCGCGGCCTTTCTTTCCGCATTGACACGCCGCACGGCCCGAGCGAATGGCGACCGGAAGAATTCGCCATGCACGCGCTCACCTATGGCCGCGACGAAACCATCTTCGAGGCGGCCGGCAAGCAGGGGCTCAGCTGGACTCGGCACGACGGCAGCAAGCGCAGCTTGGTCTTCGCGATCG
>PMZA01000464.1:0-566 GCA_003170595.1 Armatimonadota bacterium | reverse complement strand
GACCTTGCCGTCATGGCCGATGATGTTTGGATCTCTCCCGGACATTGCCCGGGCCTTGACGACCGTCTCGCGACGGGACGCCTGACGGGCACGGTGACAAAGGCCCAGCCCTTCTCGTCATTGCGTGCGGGTGCGCAAGACTGGGGCTCCGCCGTAACGAATTGGCGCACCGCAGGCGGCATGTTTCGGATCGACGCGCTTTGGCTTGCCCCGTTTGCTGGAACACAACCGGCGGATCGGGCGCGCTCGGCATCACGGCTGCGCGCGGCGCTGGCGCAAACGCCGGCCGACAAGCTGTTCGCGGTGACAGACCTGCTGGACACCGTTTGCGACGTCGGTCACTGACCTTGCTTCTTCCCGCGGCCGAAATCCGCCGCCGGCGTGTCCTGGCCCGCATCGATGATGGAGCGCCTTATTGCGCGCGTGCGGGTGAACAGGTTGAACAGCGCCTTGCCGTCGCCCCAGCGAATGGCGCGCTGCAAGGCACTCAGATCCTCGCTGAAGCGGCCCAACACCTCGAGCACCGCCTCGCGATTGTTGAGGAAGACGTCGCGCCACATGGTCGG
>PMZA01000300.1 GCA_003170595.1 Armatimonadota bacterium | reverse complement strand
AAGCAGCTTGCGCGAAATCGCTTGCGCGCGTCAGGCGCGCAACGATCGCGCGCAAGCGGTTTCAGTCATCTTTCTCTCTTCTCTGCTCTTCTCCTTAGCCTCTCTCTTCTCTCTCCCATCGCTCGCGGCGCATTGTCTCGCAGCCCTTTGCCCATCCTCGCGAGAGAGCCGCGCCTTCCGCGGCGTGGGGTCAGGGGCCAGGGCCCCTGCGGGGTTCGGGGCAGCGCCCCGAGGTCTGCTTTGCCTTTGCCTTTGCCTCTACAGCTGCGGCGGCGGCGGCATTGCCCCGGCCTTCCCATGTTTCCCGTGCTTGGCCTTCGCCTTCCCCGCCGGCGCCGGTGGTGCTTTCCTATCCGGCGCGGCCATGTCCATCGCGATGCCATCCATCGGCGGCACGATCTGCGTCGGGTCGACGCCGAAGCGCTTGAGGATCGTCGGCGCAAGATCGCTGCGGATGCCGTTGCGGGTGACCTTAGCGTCGTTGGTCCCGAGGAAGACGTAGGGCGCGTAGCCATGCGTCTTCAACCCCTCATCGAAGCCGTGGTCGGAGGTCACGTAGACGAGGGTTTTGTCGTAGAGATTGAGTTCGCGCAGTCGCGCCACGATCTTCCCGAGCCACTCGTCGTCGCTCTTGATCGCGTCGGAGTATTCCTGAGAGTTCTCGCCGTACTTATGCCCGGCGGCCTCGGGCATGTCGAAGTGAAGGAAGGCGAAGAACCGCTTGTCCCGCACGAGGCCTATCTCCTCGAGCGCCGTCTGCCCCACCCGCGCGTTGGAGCCGAGGCCATTGATCCACAGGTCCATGTGCTGGGCGGCGTTGTACCAGGGCTTGGCGGGGACGAAGATGAACTTCTGCCCGTTCTCGACGATGATCTGCTCGCCGTTCTTAGGCTTCGGGAGGGTGATGGTCTTGGCCTTCTTGAGGATCCTCTGCGTCTGGGCGGCGTACCACTGGTCGTAGGGGATCTTCATCGGGGCGTCAGCGCCGGTGTTCTCTCCGCCACCGACGATGGCCATGGTGATGATGTCGCCACCCAGGGCGGCCTTGAGGCGCTCGAAGACGGTGAAGCCTTCGGGGATGGCCTGATAGCGCTTGTCGCTGTAGACGCCGGTGACCTCCGGCCGGCAGCCGGTGAGGATCTGGGCCCAGCCGGCCTTGGTATCGGTGGCGCCGGAGGTGACGTCGATGTCGACGAGGGCGCCATCCTTGGCGAGGGCGGCGAGGTTGGGAAGTTGGTTGGCGGTGAGGAGTTCGTGGAGATGATTGCGCTGGCAGCCATCCCAGCCGATGACGATGATATTGCGGGGACCTTCATCCGTCGCGGCCGGAGCGACAGCGACACCTGCGACGACGGCGAGCATCACGACAACGATAGCGGGCATGATGAGCTTACGGAGCATGAAGCTTCGCCTCCCTGGCGGGTACAAACATATCAACGCGCGCCAGACACTGTTGTTCATCCCTATCGGACACCCACGTCTTCCTGACACGCGCGTCGCGTGCGCCCCGATGGCGAGACNNTTTGTGGCGGCGTGGGGTCAGGGGCCCGCGGCCCCTGCGGGGGGTGGGGCGGAGCCCCACGGTTCCGTCTTTGTACTTGCCCTTGCCTTTACCTTTGTCCCGCCGGCGTCCTTAGTATCAGCGTCACCGGATAGTTCGACCCCGACTGCGGCATGGTGGTGATGATGACCTCGCGGCTCTTCCCCGCCTCGACGTGCCACTTGTAGGCAACGAAGTCCCGCGACGGGTTGAGCAGTGGCGTCTCGACGAGCTTCCCGTCGAGGAGGAAGCACGCTCGTGCCGCGCCAGCGCCGCCCTCGACGTCGAGTTCGACATCGGTGGCCGCGGCGGTCGGGTTGTTGAGGACGAAGCGCAACCAGTAGAGGACGCCGTAGTTGCCGAGCAGTTGCCGCCCGTGCTCATTGGCGCCGGGGGTGCGGCCGAGGTGCACGAAGGTCCACGGCCCGCCGACCTTGTACTCGGCTGTCTGTTCGACGACACCGGGGAAGTCGAGGTGCGTCTGCCGCTCGGGCAGTCTCGCGCCGGGGTCGAGCGCCTGCGCGCTGCCGGGCGGAGGGTCACTGTGGGCGACGACTTCGACGACCACCTGGCCGCCCTGCAGGAGCGCGAGGGAGGCGACGCCGCTGGCGATGAGACCCGGCGGCGTGCGGATGGCGTCCACCTCCACCGACGACGCGGGCGCGAGTTCGAGGATCATCGCGGCCTTGCGCCGGAAGAGATCGAGGTACCCCGCGGCGGCGATATGGCCGATGTAGACCTCGTCATCCCCCGGCCCAGCGGCCGTGCCCGTCCACGCGAACTTCGCGCGCTCGGCCCCGTAGTTGCAGATGCGCACGCCGATCCACAGCGGCTCCGGCGAGGTATTCACATGATGCCACAACAGCCGCACGGCTCGCGGCGCCGCATCGATCTCGTCGCGCAGAAGCGTGCGCGCCTTCTTCACTCGCTCGGGATAGTTGCTGACCCAGACCTGGCTCGGCTCGGCGATGTCCTGCACGGCGACCTTCGCCTCCACCTCCGTCAGCGCGGCGATGGGGAAGCAGTTCGGCGCCTGGGCCGTCACCCTCGCGGTGAACGACGGCCACGCGACAGCGCTTAGATCCGTGTGCACCTCAGCCCCCGGCCGGCCCACCACCGAGCACGCCACCGCAGCCTTCGCCATGTCCGCCCATTCGCCCGGCTTGAGCTGCGCGGTCACGGGCACGGTGATCGTCCCCGGCACAGCCGCCGCCCAGGGACGCACGCGAATCGGCACCGTCACCTTGCCATCCGCCGTCGCGAGCCTTAGCTTCGCATCGCCGGGGTTGTTGCCGGCGACCCACAGCTTCGGCCCGAAGTTGCGCACCGACGCCACGCCTCGCGGCTCGACGACCGCCACGAGCTTCGCCTGCCCCGGCCCGGCCAATCGCACGAACCGGCCTTCGCCGAGGGGGACATCCACACTCGCCCCGGCCGACACCGCGACATACGATCCGCTCAGCGCATGCTTGAGACGACCGGCCCACAGCCCCGCGAGGCCCTCGGGCGTCGACTTCTGCGCGGCAGCTTCCTCCCGCGTCGCGGTCACAAGGAGGCGCTCGCCGAGGAAGACCTGGCACGCCCCCTGATCGCCGCGCTTGGTCACAACGTCAGCGGACAGCGGCGCGGTCAAGAGCGCATCGCCCAGCACATCGACGNNGCCACAGCTTCTGGCCGAGGTAGACCTCCGCCTCACCGCCTTTCGGCTTAGTGTTGGGCCACAGAATCGGCTGCGCCACGGCAGCGGACGCGACGAAGCACGCGATGACAACGATGCCGATCGCCAACGGGGTTACACGTCGCGGATGTTCCCTCACGCTCATGCCTTGCTGCCTCGATCGCCTTCCGTATCAGAAAACCAACCATGCAGGCGTAGCCGCGGGCTTCTAGCCCGNNCCTGGGGGTGGCACGCTGTGGCCTTGCCTTTGCCTTAGCCTTAGCCTTTCCCTTCGCCTTCCCGAATCAACAAGCCGGCCTCTCTCCAGAGAGGCCGGTCCGATTGTGTCGCCTTTGCCTTCCCGTGTCAATGCGCCGACCTAGTCCGGCCGGTCGTCCTTCGCCCTCTTCTCGGCCCTGACCGCGCCATCGAGCCTTCGCTGCAACTCGGCGATCTGCCGCTCCATTTCCTTCATCCGCGCCGCCATCTCCGGCAGCTTCTGCTCGGTGGCCAGCACGCGAAGCTGATGCGTATGCGGCCGCGCCGGGAAGCCCGAGTAGATGCCGGGCTCCCTAATGTTGCCGATGACTCCGGCCGCCGCGGCGATGGTCGTCCCCGAGGCGATGTCCGCATGATCGGCCACGCCCGCCTGCCCGCCCATGACCACGAAGTCGCCCAGCGTCGTGCTCCCAGCGATCCCGACCTGCCCGCACAGCAGGCAGCAGCGGCCGATGTCGCAGTTGTGTGCCACGTGCACCTGGTCGTCGATCTTCGTCCCCGCGCCGATGCGCGTGACGGTCACCGTCGCGCGGTCCACCGAGCAGTTCGCGCCGATCTCGACGTCGTCCTCGATGACGACCGTTCCGATCTGCGGGATCTTCCGGTGACCCTCGCGGGTGCTCAGATATCCGAACCCGTCCGCGCCAAGGGACGTCCCGGCGTGGATGCGGCAGCGCTTGCCGATGGTCACGCGCTCGCCCACATACACGTGCGGCCACAGGATAGTTTTCTCGCCGATGTCGCTCTCGCGCCCGACGAAGGCGAAGGGGTACACGACCGCACCGTCGCCCAGACGCACGCCATCTTCGACGACCGCGTACGGCCCGATCGCAACGCCATGCCCGAGGGTCGCCGACTCAGCCACGATCGCGGTCGGATGCACGCCGATTTCCACCGACGGCTCCGGCGCGAAGAGTTCCAGGATGCGGCTGAAGGCCAGCTTCGGATCCTCAGTCACGATCGTCGGCTTGAGGTGGCTATGCGCCGACCTGGGCGCAAGCACGGCCGCCGCCGCGCTGACATCAGCCAGCGACAGCTTGTCCGGGTCGTCGATGAATACCAGGTCGCCCGCGCCCGCGCGATCAAAGGTGCTCACACCCGTGATCCGCACGTCGTCGTCGCCCACCAGTTCGCCGCTCACCAGCCTCGCGATTTCGGAAAGCCGGAATTCGGTCGCCATGGTACGTCGCTCCCATGAATCAGTGCTGCATCCAGACTTCCTTGAGCCACCCGGCGCAATCCGCCGTCATGTCCTTTCCTGTCGCAGGCTCCAGCGGCGTGATGTGCATCCGCACACCCTTCGCCAGCGCCAGCGACCTCACCGCCATCTCCACATCGTCATTGATGAGCCGCTCGATCCTCCCGGCCGCCTCACTCATCCGCCCCGCCTGCGCCACGGCCGTCTCCGAAAGCTGTTTCTGCTCCATCGCCACCGACCGCTCTGCCTTCGTCACCAGTGCCCCGGCCATCGCCCGCGTTTCCGGCGAGAGTTCCATCGGCGGCGGCTCCGGCAGCCACCACTGCATGTCAAGATTGCTTCGCAGTACCTTCAGATCATCCGTCGCCCGGCTGATCGTCGGAGGCGCGGCCTCCACCTGAGCAGTCTCCGCGCGGATCTGAGCTATCTCCGTCGCCATCTTCCCATCCAGGTCGGCCTTAGCCTGCGCCAACCGGTGCGCCGAGGCCTGCCTCGCATCGCCCATGTCCTTGTCGATCCTGTCGGCGATCTCATGCTGCTGATCGCGAGCCTCGGCGGCCTGCGGTCCACCCATCGCTTCCTGGATCTTCAGGTTGTTCAGCGCCACCTGGGCCTTCCGCCACAGGTCGATCTCCATCTGCGAAAGCTTGAAGGCTTCCTCGGCCGCGGCCGTCTGCTGACGGCGATCGTACCGCAGCCTCACCCTCTCCTCGCGGACCTCCCGCAGGGCCTCCCGGTCGGCCCGGGCCGTCGACTGAGGGATCGTCGTCGGCGTCGGCGCAGCTTCCAGCGTCCACGTCGGGGCTCCCGGAGGAGTGGGGATTCCAGCCCTGGTGAAATCCGTGGTCTGCACCCTCCAGAGCCAGTCCTTCGGCGAGAGCACCGGGCCTCGCGCAGCCCGCTCCAGGCCGGCGGCCCGTTCACGCAAGCGACGCGCCGTCGGCCACAGAGGATGCAGCACCACGAGGGGGCCCTTATACACGAACCCTTCCGGCGCGGAGGGTTGCGCCGGAACGACCAGCGGCTCGGGCACCTTCGCGCACCCCGGCCCGAGGACCGCCGCGAAAGCCGCCACCACTGCCAGCCCTAACCCGCTCGTCGCCACGGCCCGCTTACTTCGGCGGGGCCGCCGCGCCCTGGTTGAGCACAGCCAGCACCGCATCGGTTATGTCATCCCCACCGAAGAATACCGTGAACCCGTTGAGCACGAGGTCGTACTTCTTTTCCTTCGCGACCTTCTCGATCGCACCCTTCACCCTCGTCATGAGCTGGTCCTGCAGTTCCTGCTCCTTCTGGTCCAGCTCGGCCGAGAGCGCCTGGTCGAGCTGTTTCAGGTCGGCGGTCCGCGCATCGGCGAGGTCCTGCAGCGACTTGAACCTGTCCTCTTCGGCCGGCGTCCGGGTCGTCTTGGACCGCAGCGCCAAGTACTCCTGGTACTTGTCCGTCGAGATCTTGGCGAAGTCGTCGGCCTTCTTCGCCATGTCAGCCGGCCACGGCTGCGGCGTCCGGGCGATCTTCACCATTTCCTGGAAGCTGTCCGTCGGGAGGAAGGTGTACTGCTGCAGGAGCTTCAGCACGCCTACGCTCTGTTGCCTCAGGGAGTCCAGGTCTCTTGCCCGGTCGGCAAGTTCCTTGAACTTGGAGTTCAGAGTGCTCATGTTGACGACGGCAACCTTCATCGGCGTATCGGCCAAGGCCGGCACGGCCGACGCCACCAGACCCACGGCGAGGGACAGCCCAAGCACGCCCAATGCAAAGCGGCTCATCATGTCAAGGTTCTCCTTGCGAGCCCCACGGCTCCCTTCAGTATGGTTAGACAGTCTTTCGTATCTGCGGTTGCGCACCTGCGTTCCCCTTGCCTTCACGTTTTTTCTTGCTTTTCAGCCCCACAAAGCGGAAAGCGGAGCCGAAGCCCCGCCTCCCCGATCATCCTTACCTATCGCCACCCCAACCCATCCCTCGCGTCGCCTTCGCCCCGTTGGCATCGACTCCGCCCCGCGGTCAGAGCGGCCGCCTTATGGCCGCGTGGGGTCAGGGGCCAGGGC
>PMZA01000365.1:237-3530 GCA_003170595.1 Armatimonadota bacterium | reverse complement strand
CGGCTTCTATGAAGCGATCGACTTCACGCCCGCCCGCGCGCCCGCGGGGAAGCGCGGCGGAGTCGTCCAGGCGTTCATGGCCCACCATCACGGGATGAGCTTGCTGGCGCTGGGGCAGGCCGTGCTCGGACCCAAGATGCAGCGGCGGTTCCTCCGCAATTCGGACCTGCGGGCGGCGACCCTGCTGCTTCAGGAGCGCATCCCCAAGGAGAACGCGCTCATGCACCCGCATGCCCGCGAGGCCCGCGTCTTGCGGCGAGTGGCGGAGCGGCCCGCGGAACCGGACATGCGCGTGTTCAGCACCCCCAACACGCCCGTCCCCGAGGTGCATCTGCTCTCCAACGGCCGCTACCACGTGATGGTCTCGGCTGCCGGCGGCGGGTACAGTCGATGGAACGATCTGGCGATCACCCGCTGGCGAGAAGACCCCACGTCCGAGTCATTCGGGGTCTTCTGCTACATCGGCGATCCGAGGACCCGTCGCGGATGGTCGAATTCGTTTCAGCCGACCTTGCGCGCTGGCCGGAACTACGAAGCGGTATTCACGTCGGGGCGGGCGGAATTTCGCCGGCAGGACGATCAGGTGGAGACGCACACCGAGATCGCAGTCTCGACGGAGGATGATCTCGAGATTCGCCGTTTCAAACTGACCAACAGGTCGGATACCTCCCGGTCATTGGTGGTCATAAGCTACGCGGAGGTCGTACTCGCGCCGGGTGTGACTGACGAGTTGCACCGGGCGTTCAGTAGCCTGTTCGTCCACACGGAGCTGGCGCCGGACCACAGCGCCATCCTGTTCACGCGCCGACCGCGATCAACGGAGGAGATGCCGCCGTGGATGTTCTGCATGATGCTGGCGGCCGGCGAGGAGGTGGGCCCGTGCAGCTACGAGACCGATCGGGCGCGTTTCATCGGCCGGGGACGCACCGCGCGTCAACCCGCCGCGCTGGATGACTGGGGCCCGCTGTCCGGAACAGCGGGGTCGGTGCTGGACCCCTGTGCGGCGCTTCGGCGCACGGTGGAGCTGGCGGCGGACAAGACCGCGCAACTCGACCTGATCATCGGCGCCGCTCCGACGCGCGAGGCCGCGCTGGCTCTGGCGTCGAAGTACCAGGATCACCGGATGGCCGATCGTGTGTTCGAGGTCGCGGCGACCCACAGCCGAGCCGTCCTCGGCCACCTGGGGGCGAGCGAAGCCGAGGCCCAGCAATACGAACAGTTGGCGTCCGCCGTGGTTTTCCCCGTCGGCGCCTATCGGGCTTCAAGCAGCATCTTGCGGCGCAACCGCAAGGGTCAGTCGGGCCTCTGGGGATACGCGATCTCTGGCGACCTCCCGATCGTGCTGCTCCGCGTAAGCGACGCCGACAACCTGCACCTGGTGCGCGACCTGCTCAGGGCGCATGCCTACTGGAGGATGCGGGGCTTGTTGACCGACCTGGTGATCTGGAACGAAGACGCCTCGGGTTACCGGCGCGTGCTCAACGACCAGATCCTGGGGCTCATCGCCGCCGGCGCCGAGGCCCAGTTGCTGGACAAGCCGGGCGGCGTGTTCGTGCGACACGTCGATAGCTTCCCCGAGGAGGACCGCGTGCTGCTGCAAGCGGTGGCGCGGATCGTCGTCCGGGATGTTGATGGTCCGCTCGATCAACAGTTGGAACGCCGGCGGCAATCCATGGTGCTGCCGAGGACCTCGATGTTGGCCCCCACGCGCCAGGCGCCCTCGCCGGAAGGGGGTGTCGCACCGATGTTTCCGCGAGACGATTTGATCTTCGCCAATGGCGTCGGCGGCTTCACGCCGGACGGGCGCGAGTACATCATCGACCTCCCGCCGGGCCGTCACACTCCGGCGCCATGGGTGAATGTCATTGCCAACTCGCGGCTCGGCGCCGTAGTCAGCGAGAGCGGCAGCGCCTACACTTGGTGCGGCAATGCCCAGCTCTATCGACTGACGCCGTGGAGCAACGACTCCGTCAGCGATCCGAGCGGCGAGGTTCTCTACCTCCGCGACGATTCGAGCGGACGGTTCTTCAGCCCGATGCCATGGCCGCGCACCAGCGACACGACGTACGCCTGCCGACACGGCTTCGGGTACAGCATCTTTGAGCACCGCGAGGACGGGCTGGAGTCGAAGCTGACGACGTTCGTGGCGGTCGCCGCGCCGGTGAAGTTCCTGGCGTTGAAGATCAAGAACCTCAGCGCGCGTAGCCGTACCGTCAGCGTCTTCGCCTCCGTCGATCTGGTGCTCGGTGACCTGCGGTCTCGGCACGCCATGCACGTTGTGACCGAGCTCGAGCCGCTGACGGGCGCGATTCTCGCCCGCAACAGATACAACAGCGAGTTCTCCGATTCCGTGGCCTTCTTCGACTGTAGCGAGGCCTTGCGCAGCGTCAGCGGCGACCGCGCCGAGTTCCTGGGACGCAATGGCGACCCATCGAGCCCGGCGGCGCTACGCTTGCGGCGATTGAGCGGGCGGTTGGGGCCGGGTCTGGACCCGTGCGCCGCGATGCAAGCACGGATGGACCTTGCCGCAGGGGAAGAGAGGGAGATTGTTTTTATCCTCGGCGCCGGGAACAACACCGCGGAAGCCATCGCGTTGATCCAGAGCTACCGGGGCGTCGGGGCCGCGCGCGTCGCGCTGGAGGAGGTCTGGCAGTTCTGGAATGACAAACTGGGCGTGCTCTACGCCGAGACGCCGGATGCCGCCTTGAACGTGCTGATGAACGGCTGGTTGCCGTACCAGGTGCTTTCGTGCCGCATGTGGGGCCGTAGCGGCTTCTACCAGTCGGGCGGGGCATACGGCTTCCGCGATCAGCTCCAGGACTGTGTGGCCCTCCTGCATGAAGTGCCCGATCTGTCCCGGCAGCATCTCCTGCGTTGCGCCGAGCGGCAGTTTGTCGAGGGGGACGTGCAGCATTGGTGGCACCCGCCCGGTGTCGATGAGGCCCTTGATAAAGGTCGGCGTCGTCGTCAGGGGGACGTGCAGCATTGGCGGCGCCCGCCCGGTGGGCGCGGCGTCCGCACGAGATGCTCGGACGACTACCTGTGGTTGCCGTACGCCGTTTCCCGGTACGTGGCCTTTACGGGCGACACCGGCGTGCTCGACGAGCAGATCCCCTACCTGACGGGTCGGACGCTCAACGACGGCGAGGAAAGTTACTATGACCTGCCGGGCCGCTCCGACCAAACCGGGACCCTGTACGAACACTGCACGCGGGCCATCCTCAACGGTTTGAAGCTCGGGGTGCACGGCCTGCCGCTGATGGGCAGCGGGGACTGGAACGACGGGATGAACC
>PMZA01000365.1:0-136 GCA_003170595.1 Armatimonadota bacterium | reverse complement strand
GCCTGGGACGGCCAATGGTACCGTCGCGCCTACTTCGACCACGGCGAACCCTTGGGCTCGGCGCAGAACGCGGAATGCCGGATCGACTCGCTGCCTCAAAGTTGGGCCACGATCGCCGGCGTTGGCGCCCCCGAGC